>JBBQBY010000067.1:0-19996 GCA_038318235.1 Caldilineales bacterium | reverse complement strand
ACTGCACCGGCGCCAATTGTCCAACAGCCGGCCTGTGCCGACGAACGGGCCGTCATCTTACGACCAGGTGATAATGAACGAGTAAGTGGCACGATCACGATCATTGGCACGGCCACCCATGAAAAGTTTAATTTTTATAAAATTGAATATGCCCCGGCTGGCACGCAAAGTTTTAGTTATCTTGGTGGTGGCGATAGCCCCGTGATCAACGGCGGCCTGTATAGTTTTAACAGTACAGCTCTGGGCAACGGGGCATGGACGATCCGTCTGGTTGTAGTTGACCAGACCGGCAACTTTCCCGAGCCTTGCCAAGTGACGATTCAGGTGCAAAATTAACCATGCAGGATAGAAATCGTTCTTACTTGTTGACCGCCATCGCGCTGGTCAGCGTTTTGGCGCTTGTGCTGGCCTATTTTGCTGGGGTTGCCAGTGGGCGTAAGAACGCGACCAATACTTATCTAACCTTGGAAGCCAAGAATCTGGCGCGCATGGTGGCCACTTTTACCCTGACGCCAACGGCTTCTGCTACATCATCCCCCACCGCCACTGGTACGCCATTACCCACTGCCACACCCTCTGCTACCCCCACCTCCACGGCGACCCCAGCCTCTGCCGAGGAATGGGCGACGCGCTTCCAAACATTGGCAACGAATGGCCTTAATGCGGTGCCGATTACCGAGTTTGATGGCGAACGCGCCTTGGCCTTGTTGCGGCGCACCGCGCAGGAACAACTATTGCTCTTCGTGCCGGTGAGTTATCATGAATTGTCGGCTGAGCCTTGGGCGGCGTTAGTCACGCCGCGCACGCCCGATGGCAAAGTCTTGCCCGTACTCTTCTGGCGCGAGCCGAATGACCGCAACCGGATTCGCAGCCAATTTTTGCTCCAAGAATTTTCTGGCAAGGGCAATGCGCTAGATTATACGACGCTGGTGGCGGGCATTGATAAAGGCGTCTTGCGCAGCGATGCCCAAGGGCGCGGCCAAGTGCTCTTGATTGAACGCCCTGGCGATAAACCGCTCTTACCGACCTATCTGCTCAACCAGGCGCAACCGGCGGATGATTTTAAGCTGATCTGGCGCAGTGATCAGGAACCACTCTGGTCGATTCCCACGTCTGGTAGCCAAGTTAACTTGGTGGAGGTGGAAGGCGCGGCCTTGCCCGATCTCGACATTCTGGCCCCAATTGCGTTGCAGGGTGATCTGCGCAAGCAAATTGGCATCCCCACGATCTTTGTGGAACAGACGCCGTTTGCCCGCCAGTGGGCGATGACACGTTGGACCCCTGCCGTGGGCAATGATGTCGCTGAATCCGCAGGCGATGCGATTATTGGTTATCGGCTGGCCTCGGCTAATTTACGCTCGACGCCCATCACCGCCTTGGCACGTTTGTTTGAATTGGTGCGTACGGGCAATGTCAACGATACAACCCTCTATGCCACGCGTTTTGATCTTTTTCAGCAAATCGCCAATTTGGAAGTGGATGGACCGGGTATCTGGGTCGCCGTTTACCTGGATGCCGACGGCCAACCCGTAGCGGGCAATGACCTGACCCCCAATATACGCTTTTTTGATAATGCGAATCGTGCGCACACCTATGATGCTTATTTTGAACAGGATGATCAGGGCGCTTATCGATTGGCGTCACTTGAGCCCGCCCAACCCTACCAGACGGATCTGATCACACCTGCTCCGGCGCTGCCAACCTTTACGGTGACGCCTGTGCGCGCGACAGTTGCGCCAACCACCTCAATCACGAACACAGCTGCCACTCGTGCGCCGATCAGTGGCACCACCAATGTGACGCAAACGCTTGATGTGACGCAAACGCTCAATCTTTCGTCGGCGGTGGCCGCGGCGCAAAATACAGCCCAATCCGCAAACAGTGTGCTCGTGGCGACGAATACGCCGTTGCCACCACCAACCGGTACGCCGACGATCACGCCCACCCCAACCGTGACACCGACGCCGACGATCACACTGACCCCCACGATCACGAATACGCCCGTGCCGTCGGCCACCGGTACACCGACGAGCACACCGCCGCCGACGGCGACGCCTTTGCCAATTCCGCAGATCCCCGCCGATCAAGCGCCGCCTTTGACTGGCGTCACCTTTTTGCGCGAAGCGGCCCGCGTGCGTGGGGGGCCGAATACCGACTCGATCACGATCTCTAGTATCGAGAATGATGCGCCGGTGGACATCTTTGGCATTACCGAGGCCGGCGATTGGCTGCTGATTCGCAACAAGGATGTTCTCGGCTGGCTCTTCCGCGATTTGGTCACGATCAACGGGGATTCTGCCGGTCTGCCCGTCTATCATGCCGATGGCACGCCATTGATTTCGCCGACCGCTACCATTTCACCAACACCCGGTGCGCCAACGCCGGTAGAGACGCCGACCCCCTTAGTTACGCCCGTGATTGAAGCGCCAACCACGGAAGCTGTCACGGAAAACGGTCCACCACCTGCGCCAGAGGCCGGTGAGTTGGCCATGACCGTTGGTGGGGATAAAATCCCTGCGAACCCCTTGCTCCCGCTTGCGGTGACGACCAGTGATGGGCGTAATTTGTCGATCCAGGTGGATAAGGCGACGGTGCAGATGTGGGGCGGTTTGATTGGCGCCGTGGCCGCCGGTTGGGTGCCGGCGCCGGCCGAATTGTTATGGGCTGGGGCGCAGATTTATGTCACTGGCCAGCCCGCCAGCAACGACCCTAAGCTTTTTGTGGCGACGCGCGTGCGGATCATGGGCGCACCGGCCAACTTAGCGCGCGCGAAAGTATTGACCTATCCACCTTTGGCCAGCGCCGTCAGTCTGGATACGGCCATCGGGTTGATTGGCAGTCGCGAGCAACAGGGGATTTATTTGTTGCAAGATGGCGGCACGGTGCAGCAGCTATGGGCCAAAGAGCAAGATGCGGCCTGGGTCAGTGGTGACGACACCGCTGGTATTTTGATCAGTGTCCCAGACGTGCCGACGGGCATCAATACCTTTAGTTGGGTGCGGACAGATGGCAGTGGTCTGCAACTTTTCGCGCAACCCTTCTTCCGCATTCGCGGGGTGGCTGGTGATGCCTATGGCGGGTTATGGTGGATTGAAACCGCGCAAGCTAGCCTGGATCAATGGCAACTTTGGCATTACGATCCGGCCCAAGCCAAGATTGTGCTCCGTTTGCAGGCGGCGGGCGAACTCTTTAGTACAAGCAGCCGGATTGTGAAGTCATCGCTAACGCCGGTGTTGCTGGCCGCGCGCCCCGAACTGGCGAGCGCACAAAACCCGACGGCAACCGTGACCTTGTTTCTTGATACGTTGGATAATGCGAGTCAGGAGCTTTACAAAGGCGTCTTTCGGTTGAGTATGCAAAATAACGGGGATGGGCGTGGCGCGTTGATCGGTTCACCCCAATTGTTGCTGGCACCAGAAGATTATCGTGGCCCGCTTCAGGTGAGCCCTGATCGCGGTCGTCTGGCCTATTTCTATTTCAACGCCCAGCATGCCAGCCTCACTTCTGGCACGATTCATCCGCCCAATACCGTGCGGCTGCTCACGTTGGAAGGTCGCGGCGCCAGCACGATTCGCGCTGTCTACGAAACGGAAAACCCGGTTGAGTTTTTGGCGCCCAACTTATCCTGGCAGGGTAACGACCGTTTATATCTAGCCCTGAGTCGGTTTGCCGAGGGTCAGGTTTTTGGGCTGGATCGCTTTGGCGTCGTTGCTGTCCAATTACCTGCCCCCGGCAGCCAAAGCGCGGGGGACATTATCACAAGCAACTACTTGTTGCCAGATCAGCAAGAACTGCGCGATTTTGCTCCTTGTCGCAATGGTGAGTCCACGTTGTTAGTGATCAAAGCTGCCGACGGCAATCTGGAACTTGCCCGTTGGGATCATACCGGCAAGCCCAAACCACTCTTTGCCTTGACGCCAATGTTGACGCGCGCGTTTGTCTGCTGGCGTGCGCCGTAGCGTGGAAGTGATGAGTGATAGTGAAATTCACTCATCACTTTCACTTATTTTCATTCCCTCCTATATCGAGCTCTACCCATGCCCCAACTACCTACCTGGCTTACCGCCATCGCCTGGCGCGACCTGCTCTTTGTCATCGCTGCCTTGATCCTGATCACTTTGCTCATGATCTGGTGGCGCCAACAGACCCGGCATTGGTACCGGATTGCGGCGGGAGCATTTCTGACGGCATTTTTGCTCTGTATTGCCGGTTTTTTTCTATTTGAGGTGCCACCCTATTATGCCGGCTGCCCCGGTGGTTGTGCTGGCTGGCGCGGCTATCCACGCGCCGTTGCGACCATTGATACGCATGGTATTCCGCATCTTTCACTCGTCAATTTTGGGTTAAACTTGATCATGCTTTGGCTGCTCTGGTTGGCAGCCAGTTTGATCTGGCGGCTTTTGGCGATTGCCTTTCAATGGGAAATTCGTTCATTCCGCGCCAAATTGTTGTTTGTTTTTTTTGTGGCGATTTTACCTTGGGCCTTATTGCCACGTGCCTTAGATCCGCCCCAGCCAAGCCCGCTCGGTGAAGATTTGCGCATGGCCAATAATGCACGCCGCTCCGCTGAATTCACGTATCATCTCACCGGCTTCTGGGTGTTACGGCTGGCGCTGGAAGACGTGCGCCAGATCCCTGTGAATGCGCAAAGTCAATCGGCCACCGGCACTGAAGTTGGCAACCAGGTTTGCCTGCGTGGCTACACCTATTTCTATATTCCTTGGCGTCATTACCGGATCGACCTCGATGCCAGTGGCCGCACCGCCCTCGATTTGACTGAGTTGCCGCTGCGCACGCCGTGTTGGCAGTAGAGTGGTAAGGGGAGAACAGGCGAATAGAGATTAGGCGGTTGAGAGATTGCTCATTCTCAACCGCCTAATCTCTATTCGCCTGTTCGTTGTCCATTACTGCTTATGCGCAACCAGCGGCAAGAATAGCTTGTTGCTTGGTCGTGGTTCATTCCCATTGAGTGGCGTCACTGTCGAATCCAATGTTTGGGATGTATCGGGATCATCCGAGATGACGATTGCCTGTTCGCTTAGCCCATTCACTTCGTTGGCAAAAGTAACAACAGCTTGATTTTGGACTTGTGTGTCATTGACCTGTGCTTTGAGGCTAACTTGTAGACTGATCGTTGCGCGCCCGCCTGGGGCAAGTGTCCCGATGTCGATGATCGCCTTCGCATCGCCCGTGTTGTTGCCTTGCCGCACGGTGCCTGTGTTGGATTTTAACGTACCGCCGATCAGGGTTGTGTTTGGATCTACGGTGTCCTCTAATTGCACCTGCTGCGCTGGCGCCGCGCCTGTATTGATCAGTGTAATTGCATAGAGTAACTTGTCACCCGGCGAGACCAAGTTATTCCGGTCCTCGTCACTAAACAGAAAATCGGTCTTGGTGAGCGTCAATGCCACCGGCGCGACGGTTGGCGTGGGCGTTGTGCCTTCCGTTACTGTCGTTGTCGGCGTGGGCGTTTCCGTTGGTGGCTCAATGTTGGTGGGTGTGGCGCTTGCTGTCGTTGTGGCTGTTGGAACAGTGGTGGTTACAGTGGTGGTTACAGTGGTGGTTACAGTGGTGGTTACAGTGGTGGTTACGGTGACGCCAGGTTCCGTTGTTGCTGTCGCCGGTGCAAGAGCGGTGTTGGTGGGTGTGGCGCTTGCTGTGGCTGTGGCTGTTGGAACGGCGGTGGTTACAGTGACGCCGGGTACAACTGTTGCTGTCCTCGTCGCTTTCGGTGTTTTGGTCGGTGTGGGCGTCTTGGTGACCCCTGGAATTGTCCCGGCCAACTGTGGGTAGGCGCGAATCGGGATCGTTGCCCAGGCCAGGTAGATTATCGTTGCCAAGCAGTAGAGTAGGATCAGCCAGGTCGAAGTCGAAAAGAATTTTCGAGGAGTTTTCATGTTTTTGCCCCTTTACAAATAACATATGCATTTGTAGTAATTCAGCATGGAAGTGATCGCGCAGTTCCTGGAACGCTGCCGAGGTGAGCGGGCTGGGTGCGACAGGCAGCATCCTTGAGTAAGCTAATTATAGCACTATTTTTGTGACATTTTAGTATTAAGCAGGGCTTAGAGAAATTATTTCGTTGGTAGCGGCGCGATAGATCACGCCCAATCGGGGTAAACCAAGAAATTTTGATCGGTCAGCAAAAGCCAAATGGGCCGATCAAGAGCGTGGACAATCGCGCCCTACCCGCGATTGTCCACGGTTGTTTTATTTGCTCAGCAGCGGTAGATAAAGCCGTTTGATGGCGGCTGTTACGGTTCGACAAACTTCATTGTTGGGATCGGGGAGGCAAGGGTCGAAGGGGGCGGGGTCGTGCTCATCGCCCACTTGATCATGGTCGGGATCACTGGTGAGGCAAGCTTGTACGCTACTGTTTGGCTGACAGGGATCGAGCGGGGCCGCGTCGTTGCCATTCAAGGTGCCATCACCGTCCGCATCACCGGGTGCGTTTGCCGTGGCGTGACCAGAATCGCATCAAAGGATCACGATAAAAGGCGGATCCCATCACGATATCATCACGTATATCTGCGATACTGGTATCAGGCTCGTACATTTGAGCTAGGCAAATCACAGAAAGGCATCCATCATGCAAACCCTTAACAAGCAAACGCAGTATTTGTTGTATCGCATTTTAATCTTACTCATGCTCCTGTCACTGAGCAGCTGCATCATTGATCCTGGCCAGCTATCCGGCTCTACATCTGACCACGTACAACAAGGGCCACCGCCACCGCCTCCGCCGACCTCAATTCGCGCGCCCACGCCCGCCCCGTATCAGCCCACCGGCACGGCCATCGCCGTGACCCCATTGCCCCGTTTGACCGAAACGCCTACGCCATAAATCAAACCGCGGAATGTTTTGGTAAACGTATCGATCCCCCTGTAATCTCCAGATCAATAGCAAGCGAGGAGCGCCAGCATTATTGTTGGCGCTCCTCGCTTGCTATTACTTTCTCACTCGTGCAGGACAACTCACCACTTGAGCGGAAAGGATGGCTTAGAAGCAGAGCGTGTAGCGCTTCCAGCAGGGATACGGAATGGTGACGAACCATACCCGCTTGTAGCAGGTGCCGAGATAGGGTACAGAAATACAGAACTGTTCTAGGCGGGTTTCTAATGCTTCGATAGCGAAATTCTGGTCAGACATGATGTTCTCCTTTTTTGTTGTAGATTTGATTGATTCTTACAGCGCTGTCTGTATTGTAGCGGAGTCTGTGGCTTGAAAATAGGGGAAATATCTGGCAGAATTCCGTCATTCGCTATAAAATTCAGTTGATATTGATAGACAACCAATCAATAGATGGTCTACCTTGGGCAGCGGCATAGGCGCGTCAAAAATCCACGCTATGGCGTGTAAAAGCATATTTGGGAAGGTTGTGCGACTTACGGTTAAGCGATAGCTAGGGTGGTGCCGAGCCGCGTCAGAAAACGCTGGCCTCCATTGTGTCAGGTTTAGGCGTTTTCTCGCTTAGGGGCGTTCGCGCGCAATCGATGCCTGGCCAAACAAGGTATGATTTAAGACAAGTTCCCGAATATGTTGCGCGTGCAATTCCGTAGCCTGCGCCTGCTCTGCGTAGTGCTGGGCGGTGACCGTGTCGTAGTTGCCAGTCACCTGCGCCATTTCGCGCAACAGCAGAATGCGCTCTTCGATGGCCCGCAAGGCACCCCACAACGTCATGTCAACTTCCTCATTGACCTCTGCCAGCAATGTTTGGAGCGAATAGGCGTGCCCAGTATGACAGCGGTAGCGAATGATGGGTCCCTCTTGAATTCTGACTAGCACGCCGTGACATTCGGGACAGGTATTGGAAGAGACGGTGCCTAACTGCATAATTCCTCCCTGCAAGGCGTTGCCTTCCAACGCGATCCGCGTTTCAATCTGTAGCGTTGTGGTGGGCGCAACGTCTTTCTGAAGGGCAATGGGTTCTTGGGTCAGCTGGACTAGTAAGGCTGGCATGGCCGCAACTGGTAGCGTATAATCGACCGCTACATGTTGGAGCGCACTTTCTGGCATCGATGCGTGTTGGGCATCCTCGGGCGATTGCACCAGCGCAATCCCCCCGCGGTCCTTGATCGCCCACAACCCGGCGGTACCATCATCGAGCATTCCGCTGAGCACAACCCCAATCACGCGTGGGCCCAAGGTGTAGGCGGCAGAGCGGAACAACACATCCACGGCCGGGCGCATCCGGTTTTCCTTTGGGCCACGCGTGACTCGAAGCCGATCCGCTTCTACCAGCAGATGGCGATCGGTAGGGGCCACATATACGCAACCCGGTGCAATCGTGTCGCCATCTACTGCCGACACCACGGGGAGCGATCCGGCGCGGGCAAGGATGGTATAGAGTTGGCTTGGGGTATGGGCAGGGATATGCAGAACGACGAGGACAGCGGCGGGAAACGTTGCCGGCAGGCCAGCAACGAGGGACTGCAACGCTGCAACACCACCTGCCGACGCACCTACTACGACAATATCATGGTGAACCATAGGAGATCCTTCTCTGCGAATACGACGCACACGCCAACAGCCTACCTTCCACTTTGTTCATGCAGCATAACATCATTTGAAGGATATATAAAAAGAACTCGCTCAAAGTATTAGTTTTAAGTTCGGTTGCCATTTCCATTACGTGCGTTGCACTGGGCAAAATTATCGCCTATACTTGCCATTGGGGGGGCATAAATCTGTAAGCCAACTGTCATAAAATCAGTCTAGAAATTATTGTATAATTTCCAACAGTGCCCACCAAAGCCAGACATTTTAGTTGTTTAGCCGCTTAATTTTTAGAAATCATGTTTGTTTATATCAGGTGTAGTGATTTCTGAAAATTAGATAGCCGCGGCACTAACTCGCTTAATCCAGCTAGTTGCAGGAAAGGCAGCGCGACGATGATTCAATCTACTCTGCTCAGTCACACAATGTCATCTACTCGGTTGGTGACGTTGCCAGTCGCCCCACCTACGATTACTTCTGTGCCATCGCCAGCCGCAGCACGCATCTTAGCACTCCAAAGTATGCTGCATGATGTGAATAACTTACTGCTCATTATGAGCACGTACACATCACTGGCGGTTGATAAGTTATCGGTCGATAGTCCCGCCTATGAACACGTGAGGCAGGCGAAAGAGGCAGTGAGTCAAGCCGCGCTGTTCTCCCACGAACTACAAAACGCACTTGCGTAGCATGTCGCTCACTTGCTCAACGGCCCCTAGCATGAACCCGATGTGAAAGATCTTTGCATAGAGCGGTTTTGATTCTGACGTAAGCTTCTGTGAAGAAATGGGTATAAAAAGGCTCCTGCCGCGGATTAGTACTAATCCGCGGCAGGAGCCTTTTTTACGATATGTAGCGAGTGGCCCCTCGAGTTGGACTCGAACCAACAACCCTCCGGTTAACGGCCGGATGCTCTGCCAATTGCGGAAACCTACAAGGCGCTATGTTTACAAGTCGGTTGTTCTAGCGCCTGTTGTAAGTTCTAGGCAGAATACGTCAGATTCAACGTTGCTGCTAGGTTATTTAAAGTGAAAGCAGTTTGAAAACGGGTGTTCTGAATCTTCCTGGAAGCGGACATCAATGGCCTCGTTTACTCGAAAGCCCCTGTCCGCTTCCAGGAAGATGGTTGACGAAAACGCCGGTTTTCATTTTGAACTCAGTATAGGTTTGCTCTTTCCCCATTTTTGTGGAGACCAAGTTAAATCCCGCCAGAACTTTTTCGTTGAAAGGCACCCGAGCTCTTCTTTAACTAAAAAACGAACCGGATGCCCAGTGCTCGGCACGCTTTGGGTCGCTTTGCTGATTTGCGAACAAAAGAGCTATAATTTTAGCCTGTCCCGTTACACGTTTGAACGATGGCGTGGGGCCGATACCCTTCTCCTGGGTGGGCGCGCTTCATTTTTAGGCTTCAAGGGTTTTTGGTCGGCTTATCCCAATGATCCCAAACCCACTGTTCTCAGACGCGAGATTGCGGCGCTCATGAACCCCATGCAGAAAGTTGTGATTTCGGATCAGATCACTCCCGAAGACTTAGCCCATTGGCATAATACGCGCATCGTCAGGTGGGCAGATACCTACCAGGAGATTATAGATTGCCGCCCTCAAACAGCAACCGGGCCGCGATATCTTCATGTTTGCGAGCCGGTTGCTCTGGAACGACCTGCTGGTGCATGATCTGGTCGACGAACTGCACTTGACGATTTTTCCGTTGATCGACGGCGAGGGGACACCGCTGTTCGTGGGTCGTCCGCCGGTGTCGCTCAAACTGCTCAGCACGCGCACATGGCAAGGTTCTGGGAACATCCTCGCCTGTTATCGTCCGGATCGCAAGCAGCCGTAAATCAGATATTCACCCCCAGTTTTGATAGGCGCTTTTCAATTCCGCAGCCAATGGTTTATCATGATAGACACTGGGCGCTCAATGTGGTCGCGCTGAATGCGATCCGCACAAAACGTCCATAATCCCCACACTGATTTTTATCAATAGGCTGATAGGAGAGGGTGAATGTTAAGCTATGAACAGTTACGGCATTTTGCCGAACATGGGTGGGTGCTTGAGGAAGATGTGTTGAATCAGGAGCAGATCGATGCCTACAAAGCGGCAATGGAGCGGCAGATCCAATATGTCCGCCCGATAGCGCACACCGATAACGATGAGATTCTCAACCTCGATTGCATGGTGAATGGTGATCCTATTTTTCGCGAATGGATTATGCTCCCCCAGGTGTTGGAGGCCAATCGCCAGCTGATGGGGGCAGAGATCAAGTATGAGACGTGCCACGCCATGATCAAGCGTCCTCATCCCGACCGCCAGCGCCGGTATAGTGAGTTACGCAACCCGGATACAATGGGCTGGCACCGGGGTCTACGGCCCAAATGGGGCACCTATGTCCACGATTCCGACCCCGATCTGATCAACTGCACCTTCCTCAACAACATTACCTATCTAACCGACGTTGCCCCCGGTGATGGCGGGACGATGGTCTTGGACGGCTCGCATAAACTTGAGGGCAAATATGCGACATTGAAGGAGCGCTGCCCAGTTGTAGAACTGACCGCACCCGCCGGCAGCATTTTGCACTTCACCGAAACCTTGCTCCATAGCGGCGTCCCGATTCTCAGTGAGCAGGTGCGCTACACGATGTTCTACGGCTTTACGCCCAACTGGTATGTCAATTGGCCTGGGACCGAAGTGCCCCCCTACGTTCTGCAATCGGTCAGAAATGAAGAACTGCGGGGTATCCTGGGCAAGAACGCCGGTTACTCGGGGCAACATCCGGTGATCTGAGCTTGACTTTGCACGAAACGCTACGGAAGGCCAAGCTAATTGAATTGGCGCATCTCGCGGGTTAATCTAGATTCGGACGTGGGCTTCTGCGAAGAAACGGGCAAAAAAGACACTTTGCTACGACAGGTAGCCTTTTGGCTTCTCGGGTTGGACCCGTCTGTAAAGGGATCTATACTCAAGTCAATATGAAAAGCGGAGTTCGCGTAGGCGCCCAGAGAGTACCCTCTGGGTGCCTACGCTGACAAAAGTCCGGTTCCCAAATCGAACTCCGTATAAGCGGGCAAAACACAAGTTGCTGTGAGATGCGGTGTTTTTAGTGCTGGCTGGCACCGTTTTGGCATTTGTGGGCGAAGTAAAGCATTAGTTTTTTGAGCACTTGTACGAGTGCCTCCCAATCGGCCTACTATCTGGGGTGTCTCGTCAGTTACGGGCCAACCATCCACCGTCCGTCTAGGAAAAATGCCGTGAAGCGATAGTTTGGGCCTAAACTATCCTTATATAGTGCTACAATCAGGATATTGATTCTCAAGGAGGAACAGATGCAAGAGCAAACCCGATCGACGCTGGATGTGATCTATGAGAACTGGCGGGGCTATCATGAAAAGCTGCGCAACTGCATCGCACCGCTGACGAATGAGCACCTCTTGCTGCAACCTGCCGCGCGGATGTGGCCGTTGGGGCAGATGGTGCAGCACATCATTTCGGTCAGGGCGGGGTGGTTCAGCGGCACCCTTCAGGATGCCGACGAAGCGATGAACGCGTACATGTTGTGGGGCCAACGTGATTCACCAGCACGCAGCGCGCTGGAAATGGTACGCGGCCTCGATGAGACGTGGGCATTCATCGAAGCTCGCTTGCAGCGCTGGACACCCGGCGACTGCGCCAGAACCTTCCCGGATGAATGGGACGGTCAGGTGTCCGAGGTATCGCGCAGTTGGGTGATCTACCATGTCATGGAACACGATCTGCATCATGGCGGCGAAGTCTCCTTGATCCTTGGTATGAACGGTCTGCGCGCCCTCGATCTTTGATCGAAGTCTTGTGCGGGGTTGAGTTCTGTCACGGCTCCAGCCTGTACCGCTCCGGCAATGTGGCCTAACACCACGTGCCGCTGACAGCTGGATCGTGCCGATTTTGCGCGCTGGTATGCCGCGCACGCCTTCCCGACGGTCAAGGCTTTCCCGCCAGCCGCAGCTGACGTTCACCGTTCGGCGGGCGGCATCACTGCCTGTGATACAATCCTGATCACAAGAGGGCGACGTGATGATGACATATCCTGAACCGCCTCGCGGTCGATAGGTAACTGGGGTGCTGGCGGGGTTTTGCTGCTGCGGGCATAATAGATAAATCCCTTGTCCTACTGTGGGTAGTAGGACAAGGGATTTATCTATACTATATCTTGTGTTTTTGGCTCCTCGGGATGGACTCGAACCAACAACCCTCCGGTTAACAGCCGGATGCTCTGCCAATTGAGCTACCAAGGATTACTAATTTCTATTCAAGAGTATACTATCCGTTGCCGGAAATGTCAAATTTGCTGCTTGAAAGTGACACTTTGAAAGTGCAAGCGTTTGTGCCATACGCCGTGCCGCTTAGAAAACAGCGTATGGCACAAACCTACTTGGCTCGCGTTTACCCTAGATAATCGCGTAATTTACGGCTGCGCAACGGGTGGCGTAACTTACGGAGCGCCTTCGCTTCGATCTGGCGCACGCGTTCGCGGGTGACGTTGAATTCGCGGCCCACATCTTCTAAGGTGCGGGTGATACCATCCTCCAGGCCAAAGCGCATGATCAACACGCGCCTTTCCCGTTCATTCAAACCGTCGAGGATTTCGTTCATCTGCTCTTGTAGCAGACGGCGACTGGCCGAATCAACTGGGCCGGGTTCGCTTTCATCCTCAATAAAATCGCCCAACGAGCTATTCTCTTCGGTGCCAACCGGCGAGGACAAACTCAACGGTTCCTGGCTCAGCCGTTTGATGCGTTGTACTTTGGAGGCCGCCCGTTCCAAGCGCCGATTGATTTCGGGTTCCAGATCGCTGTCGTTAAGGATCGCCTTCCGCACAGCCGTCACATCGTCGGGTTCTAGGAAGTCCATTTCCAGGGCGATCTCTTCAAAGGTTGGTTCGCGCCCTAGCTCTTGCTGCAAGCGCCGTTGGATCCGACTCTGACGGTTGATCGTTTCCACCATATGCACGGGAATCCGAATCGTGCGGGCCTGGTCGGCAATCGCTCGGCTGATCGCTTGGCGAATCCACCAGGTGGCATACGTGCTAAACTTAAAACCAAGCGTGTGATCAAATTTGTCTACAGCACGTAACAGGCCGAGATTGCCTTCTTGGATCAGATCGAGAAAGTTAAGCCCACGCCCGATATAACGTTTGGCAACGCTCACCACTAGACGTAAGTTACTATTGGCCAGGCGATCATGGGCCAATTTCCCGGTGATGATCTTTTGTTCTAACTCGTCACGTTGGTCGAGATCCGTCACATGATCAAGCTCGGTCTGGGCTTTGTTGCCATCTTCGATGCGTTGGGCGAGATCAAGTTCCTCTTCTGCGGTTAAGAGGGGATGGCGACCAATATCGCGCAGATACATTCTGACCGGGTCCAGGCTTTGACCGAGATCTGGTACATCGGCGATCAATTTTTCGATCGGGACATACTTTTCTTTTTCGATCTCTTCTTCTAGCTTGGTGTCGCGCGGAATGCGCGGGATCGGTGCAGTATCTTCTTCCTCTTCATCTTCAAGGATGTCGGCGAACACATCCTCCTGTGGCTTCTCACCCAAGTTGATATATTGGTCCAATTCACTCTCGGTAGAACTTGCGCTCCGCGCAAGAGGCGTGATCGGCTCATTATTCGGCTTATCGAGGGCGGTCCGTTGTCTCCTGATCATCAGTCTCCCTTGTCCGCAGCGGCGGATCAGAATATTTTCACGCCGCGTTCACGGCGATCCTTACGAAATAGTGTCTGGCTCAACTCTTGGCGCGATTGTTGTAAACGGGATAGATCGCGCAGATGTTGGTTGTTGACATAGCCAAACTGTTTGGCGCCTAGCAAGTCACCTTGATGGGCTGCATCCTCTTCTAAAAATTTAATGTTCGTACTTTCGGCGCTCAACCGTTGAATGCGAATGCGAATCAATGTCCGAATGACATCTTCGCGCAGCTCATTTGGGCTACTTTGCGGTAGTTGCGCATTAAAGATAATTAATTGAGCTAATTTGCCATATAGGTGCGGTGTTAACGTCTCTTGAAAGAGTTCAATATCCCACTGCTCATCGCTGCTGACAAATTGCTTTAATGCCCGACAGATCTCCTGATTCTCGACATTTTGTAGATCGCCCGCGTGCAGTGGCAAAATCTCTAACTGATCCGTAGCACCGGCCAACCAGACGATTAAATCTGGGTCACTCAATAACCGGGCCAGTAAATAATCCTCTTCATTCACCCCATTGGCGGCGGTAACCGGTCGCCGTGGTTCTGACAAACCTGACGTATTACTCGCCAGCGACTTGGGCGAGCCTTTCGTCGGGTGATCCCCGGCCTTGCGTTCTTTTTGGACAAAAGTAACGTGTTGCGTGCGCGCGGAAGATTTGACCCGGCTATCGATAATCAACTCGGCAATTTGCACGAGTTTACTGAGTTGTTGGACATAATGCTGGCGTTCAGCTTCATCACTTAGCTCGGCGATCAGCGGGGTTAATTCGGCGACCGCCTGGCCTTTGCCGTGCGCACTCGTCAGGTCATATTGTTCGGCAACAATTTTAAAGTAAAAATCAACCAACGGCTGAGCCTGCGCCACTAATTGTTGCCAGTGTTGCGGATCATGGCGGACGACATCATCCGGATCCTGACCTTCCGGCATTGCAATAATCGATAGATTGGCGCCCAATCGCTCGGTTAATTCCACCCGTCCAGTGGTTGTGATCGTTGGTTTTGTCACCTTGACCAATGCCTGGCGAGCCTGATTCAGGCCACGAATCGTGGCTTGTTGACCCGCCGCATCCGCATCTAAGGCGAGGACAAAGGTGTCGGTGTAACGATTCAACTGTTGCAGTTGGTCAGTTGTCAACGCCGTGCCCATACAGGCTACAACATTCGTATAGCCAAATTGATGGGCGGCAATCACATCCATATACCCTTCCACGATCACCACTTTCTCAGCCGCACGGATCGCTTGATGGGCTAGATCCAAACCATAAATCACGCGTGATTTATGAAAAAGTGGTGTTTCTGCCGTATTTAGATATTTGGGCTGGCCTTCGCCTAAGATGCGTCCCCCAAAACCGATCACACGGCCCTGGCGATCCCGAATGGGGATCAACAACCGAGCTCGAAAGGCATCATAGGTGCTATTGCGCTCTTCATTGCGCTTTAACAAACCAGCCGATAGTTGTTGCTCTAAATTATACCCTTTTCCGTCTAGAAAATCACGTAAACTACTCCATTGATCAAGCGCATAGCCTAACTTAAAGAGTTCTTGGGTGCGGGCATCAATGCCGCGGCGCTCTAAATAATCACGGGCAACTTGGGCGGCAGGATGATGGCGCAGAATTTCTTGAAAATAAGTCGTCGCTACTTCGTTGATCGCATAGAGCTTTGTGCGTTGATCGGCGGATGGGTCAACTTCATTCTCTTCCAGGTTGACGCCCGCCTCTTTGGCGAGCATTTGCAACGCTTCGCGAAAATCCAGATTCTCTTTGCGCATGACAAAGTTGAACGCATCACCACCCACTGCACAGGCCCCAAAACAATGCCAATTTCCGCTTTGCGGATAGACGACAAAGCTCGGCGTCCGTTCACTATGAAAGGGACAGTTGCCTTTGTAGATGCTGCCACTGCGCTTGAGTGGTGTATAGCGCGAGATGAGCTCGACAATATCGATTCTTTGTTTCACTTCGTCGCTGACACTCATCCTATAACTCCGCCGTTGTTACTACTTGATAAACGTTATAATCCCTTAAATTTGTTGGGATTATAACGTTTGTTATCACGAGTGTCAAAGGAAATGCAAAATCCCTATATGTTTGGCTTGTTGCTTGCCATGCCTATCGGCTCAGGTGGTGGGCAGCCGTTAGCCTGGAATCAACTGTTGGGCCTGCGCAATTTCCGGATAAACCCCTTCGCATTCGCGAAATAAATCAATCAATTGCATGGCTTTCATAGAATTGCCTTTTGTTTTGACGCGGCCACTAAAGAAGGCTTGGCTGGCACTTTCGGTTCCCATCCAAATGGCATGCAGCAGGTCAGCCGCCAACGTTACTTCGAGATTGGCCTTGCCAGGGCGCGGTCCATAGAATACTTCTAGCGGTGGCTGGCGGCCATCTAATAAGATTTCGGCATTGGGTGCTGTGGTGATGAGCCGAATGACTAAATTGCTATGCGTGAAGGCTTCGATATTTTTAGGATTAGCGCTAACTTGATCAAAGACCAATTGCATCGTTGAATAGAATTGTTCTACTGATTGAAAGATTGCCAAGATTCCATTCCTTTCTGCTTTCGCCCTACGCTTTCTGTAATTCAGCCGCGCCTTATTTAGGTTGTTTCGTATAGTAATTGTTGCGGATGCCTATATGCTGAATAGAGATTTTTACCCTACTCTATTAATCGTTCAAAGCACCCTGTTTCCTTCGCTGAGCCAGAAAAGAGATGATGATTAAGCTAACGGTTATCCCGATCGCGAGCGGCTAGGTCTACGCGGTATTGTACAGATGAACGCTTTGTCGAGAAAATTTAGCGATGTTGCCTGCGAGGTAGCGTCTTTGCCTAGATGCAGGTGCAAAATCTGATGGAACATAAACTCAACCCTTACCTGCGCGTATATGTAGGAATACGTATTATACGTTTGCTTGATTGTAAAGTCACATTAGCTTGCCGGATGAATGGGGGGGATGCTTACTAATGTGCTGGATGGTACAATTTGCCGGCAGGATTTAACGATGAACTGAAGAATTGATCAAGAATTTGCGATTAATTAATGGGTTTTGATAGCCTATTAGACAATTCGAGAGTTGAAATTTTCCTCGTTTTCTTTGGCTTTGGTTATTGAAGTTGTGATCCTAATTCAAGTTACGCAGAAGAAGGGCACAGAGGGTAGGGGCATGGCGTCAGCGGCGCGCCCATTGGGTTAGACGGCGTGCCCGCCCTGGAGCGCGCATTTCCTGCTAAGCCGGCACGCGACCATGACGGCGAACCGGCTGGGCAAGGTCAAGCCACGCGGCACCCGCCCCCATTGCCTCATGCCCCTACACCGGTCCATCCTGCGTAACATGAGATCCTAATTACACTAGGCTTGGAAAGACAAGGGGTGTTTTGAAAAATCTTCTGCTTCAAAACACTCCTTATGTGGTAAGTAAACGGGGTTGCTAGAACGAATTCCCAACGCTGAAAATTTAAATCGATTGTAATAGGATTGTAAGCTGAAAGTGAGATAATCTCTGCTATACTGCTAATCAACGTCGTGTATTCATTTTGATAGGAGGTGCTTAACGCAATAATTAACTCAGGGAAGAGAGCGCATGGCCCGCCAACCAACGGTGAAGCGTGAACAGTTCAGGTTGCTAGATGCATCTACAGGCTTAATCGTAGAATCTCTACAAAACTGGTGACTGCTCACTTTATTACCAATCACTTTATTACCAATCACTTTTTTACTATCACTGTTGCCGGCGGGTGACGAGGAAGGGGTTCCTGGTGTTTCACCTACCACCAGGCTAACCGCAGTGGTTGTACTCTACAACCGTGCTGCGCGAAGATCGATTGATCAGCGGATGCCCCTGGGTCGCTTCCACCGGCCCAACCGGAATTAATTTTCGGCAAATCTTTCCCTACTACACACAAAGCAAACGCTTAAAAACACTGGGCAACCAGTGACACAGAGGCGTTAAGCCGTGGAAAACAGCAACCGTAACCGGCAATTTGTTATTGGCTTATCCTAAATTGGCATGGCGCGCACTGGGATGGATTTACCCCTGCTCACGTCGTTTGTCAATCTGGCATAACCAATCTTCTTGCTGTTGCTAGCTGTCCAATCTCCTATTTATACAATAATAATGGTGCTGCCGTTTTTAACAGGCAAAAACGCTCATAGGTCATTCTCGTCAGAATGACCTATGAGCGCACCCTGTTGCATTCGCCAGCGCTACAATTATCCAGACTCAAGGAGCATTTTCCATGTGTGGAATTGTTGGCTATATTGGCGCGCAATCCGCGGCGTCAATTGTTTTGAATGGTTTACGTCAATTGGAATATCGTGGTTATGATTCAGCCGGGATGGCGGTGATTAATTCAGACGGCGCGCTGCATGTGCGGCGCGAGGCTGGTAAATTAATCAACTTGGCTCAGCTATTGGATCAAGAGCCGCTGCAAGGTCAGGTGGGTGTCGGCCACACACGTTGGGCGACCCACGGTCCTGCTTGTCAGCGCAACGCCCATCCCCATCGCAGTGTCGATGGCAAGTTGGTGGTGGTGCAGAATGGCATTGTGGAAAATTTTATGGAATTACGGCAGCAACTTCAGGACGATGGGTATACGTTTCACAGCGATACGGATACCGAAGTGATTGTGCATCTGATCCATCGCTATTATCACAATGGCAGCGCGGGTAATCTGGTGAACGCGGTCCAGCGTACGCTGCATGACCTGAAAGGTCCGAGCGCGATTGTCGTGCTCAGCCAGGATGACCCGGATCGGCTGATTGTGGCCCGGCTGGGCAATGCCGGCGGCGTCGCGATTGGCGAAGGAGATGGTGAGATGTTTGTCGCCAGTGATATTCCGGCCATTCTGCGTCACACGCGCCAGATTACATTTCTAGAAAATCGCCAAATGGCGGTGATCACGGCGCAAGGTGCGCACTATATGGATCTGGAAGGTAGTCCACTGACCAAGCAGTCGATCCAAATTGACTGGAATCCCCTGGCCGCGGAAAAGGGCGAATTTCGCCACTTTATGCAAAAAGAGATCTATGAACAAGGTCGTAGTTTAACCGATACCTTGCGGGGACGGCTGGACTTTCAACAACAGCGCGTGATGCTTGATTCGTTGAATTTGACGGATGACCAGCTGCGTACACTGGATAAAGTGACGATTGTCGCTTGCGGTACCAGTTATTATGCTGGTTTAGTGGGCAAATATCTGATCGAACAAGTGGCGCGTCTGCCGGTCGAGGTTGATTATGCCAGCGAATTTCGTTATCGACAGCCGGTGGTCAAGCCCAGTCATTTGGTTGTGGCGATTACGCAGAGTGGCGAAACGGTGGACACGCTGGCCGCTTTGGAAGAGGCACGGGAGCAGGGCGCATTTACGGCCGCGATTGTCAACGCAATTGGCAGCCAAGCGGCGCGTGTCTGTGATGGCGTCATCTATATGCAAGCCGGCCCAGAAATCGGCGTGGCCAGCACCAAAGCGTTTACGGCGTCGGTAACCGATCTCTTTTTGTTGGCCGTTTATCTGGGCCAGGCGCGTGGCACGCTTGACGACGCCCGGCGCGCGGAACTCATTCATGCGGTGGCCGCATTGCCGGGGCTGGCCGGTGAACTGCTGGAAAACGCCTGGCATGGCCCGCTTTATAAAGATTTAGCCGAACGTTTTTATCAATACCGGAATTTCTTGTATTTAGGCCGTGGCATCAACTTCCCAGTTGCCCTGGAAGGCGCGCTCAAATTGAAGGAGATCAGTTACATTCATGCCGAAGGGTATGCCGCCG
>JBBQBY010000066.1:0-20017 GCA_038318235.1 Caldilineales bacterium | reverse complement strand
TGCCGATGCCCGCCAAGTCTATTTGCTGGAATGGCTAGAACCGCTGGGCTACGATCCTGAGCAAATTCATGCAGACGAAACCTATGCGCGTTATGCCTGTCTGCGCGAATGGGTGCGTGAACTTGGCTTTGAACCGAATGCTGTTTTGCCTGACAGTTATGGCGGGACGCGCACCACGCGTGAATCTAACGTGCTGTCGCGCGAGATCGCTTTGCGCCAGTGGATGATCTACCACGGTGGCGAATCTGAGAATCTGAGCACGGAAGCGCTAGACGATGCCGCGATTGCCATGAGCGCTGAGATTGGTTGGCCGTTGCCGACGACGGGTAAGCAGAAATTGTATGACGGCAAAACTGGCGAAGCCTATGATTCTGCCGTTACTATCGGCATTGTACAAATGTTGAAGCTGCATCACTTGGTCGAAGATAAGGTCCATGCCCGGAGCACTGGCCCCTACAGCTTGGTCACCCAGCAACCGTTGGGTGGTAAGGCGCAATTCGGTGGTCAACGCTTTGGTGAAATGGAAGTGTGGGCATTGGAAGCCTATGGCGCGGCCCATATCTTGCAAGAGATGTTAACCGTGAAATCGGACGATGTCACCGGACGCGTCAAGACGTATGAAGCGATTGTCAAGGGTGAAGAAATTCAAAGCCCTGGCGTACCGGAAAGCTTCCGCGTATTGGTGAAAGAACTGCAAAGTCTGGCGCTATCGGTTGAAGTGATCAACGATAAAAATGAGGTAATCCAGTTTGGCAAGGACGATGTAGAAGAGCGCCTGCCCAAACTTGGCTTCAGCCTGAATGTGCCTGGGCCGATGAGCCGCGGTAATCTGGAGTAATTTACGATTTTGGATTTACGATTTACGAGTATTGGTGGACATACATGCTTGGTTGCTTGTTGACAAGTTTGACAGGTGAGCCATCAACGGATGCCCAGTCTTCTCGTAAATCGTAAATCGTAAATCTAAAATGGAGATAACCCATGGAAGTAAAAGATTTTGATGCCATTCGTATCTCGCTAGCTTCGCCCGAACAAATTCGGGAATGGAGTTATGGCGAAGTTACCAAACCAGAGACGATCAACTATCGTACCCTGCGCCCTGAGCGTGATGGCCTCTTCTGCGAACGCATCTTTGGCCCAATGCGCGATTGGGAATGCGCCTGCGGCACATACAAGCGTGTGCGTTATAAAGGGATTGTCTGCGATAAGTGCGGCGTCGAAGTTGCGCCCAGCCGGGTCCGCCGCGAGCGCATGGGCCACATTGAATTGGCCTCACCGGTCAGCCACATCTGGTATGTAAAGGGTGTGCCGAGCCGCTTAGGGTTGTTGCTCAATATTAGCCCGCGCCATTTGGAGCGTGTGCTCTACTTTGCTCAATATATCATTACGAACGTGAACGAGGATGCGCGCAGCCGCGCGATTCAACGCCACGAACGCGAACTTGCCATGCGCATCAGCCGGATTGATGGCGAAAACCAGGGCAAGATCGAAGAGATGGAGACAAAGCTTGAGGCCAGCCTGAGCCAACTCGATCGAGAAGAAGAAAATGAGATCACGCACTTAAATGAGCGGATTAATGAATCTTCTTCGCAGGCGATTACTGAAGCGCAGACGCTACAGAACTGGATCAAAAATCGCGTCGGCCAAAAGGCGAGCGAGAATAAAGTTTTCAGCTGGTCGGATCAAGCGGTCATTCAAGTGGGCGAAGCGATCTCGGCTGAACATGACATTTTTATTAATGACCTCGTGCAGGACAAACTGAACGCCCTGCAACAGGAATCTGACGGCGAAAAAGCTGACATTCGTCTGCTAATTTCGGCGAAGCGTGATCACATTCGCAACGATCTAGGCGCGCAACTGGACGAATTACGCAATGACGTAGACGGCAAGAAAGAGCGCTTGTCCGTGCAGATGGAACGTGATCTCGAAGATCTGAAGCAGTTGGAAGAGAAGCAACTGCTCACCGAGACCCGCTATCGGGAATTGGCGGATCGGTGGGGCAACGTCTTTACCGCGGGCATGGGCGCCGAAGCCATTCGCGACATTGTGGCGAAGGCCGATCTGGAGCGCATGGCCAAGGAATTGCGCAAAGAGATCCGCACGACGCGCAGCAAGCAACGCCGCAAAAAGGCGGCCAAGCGCTTACGCGTGGTCGAGAATTTCCGCAAGAGCGGCAACCGTCCCGAATGGATGGTAATGACTGCCTTGCCCGTGATTCCGCCCGATCTGCGCCCCATGGTGCAATTGGACGGCGGTCGCTTTGCCACCAGCGATCTGAACGATCTCTATCGCCGCGTGATCAACCGCAACAATCGTCTGCATCGCTTGATGGAACTAGGCGCACCCGATGTGATCGTACGCAACGAAAAGCGTATGTTGCAAGAAGCGGTCGATAGCCTGGTGGACAATGGTCGCCGTGGCCGCGCTGTCAGCCGCAGTGGCAAGCGCAAACTGAAGAGCCTGAGCGATATGCTCAAAGGCAAGCAGGGTCGTTTCCGCCGCAACTTGCTGGGCAAGCGCGTAGACTACTCCGGTCGTTCTGTGATCGTGATTGGGCCGACGCTCAAATTGCACCAGTGCGGGCTACCCAAACGCATGGCGTTGGAACTCTTCAAGCCATTCGTGATGCGCCGCTTAGTTGAATTCAACTATGCCCATAACATTAAGAGCGCTAAGCGGATGGTCGATCGCTCTAGCCCAGAAGTCTGGGATGTGTTGGAAGAGATCTGCAAAGAGCGCCCTGTGTTGCTCAACCGTGCACCAACCTTGCATCGCCTGGGTATTCAAGCCTTTGAAGTGGTGTTGATCGAAGGCAGTGCGATTCAATTGCACCCGTTAACTTGCGGCGCTTTCAATGCTGACTTTGACGGTGATCAGATGGCCGTACATGTGCCGCTGAGCAATCCGGCGGTCAAAGAAGCCCGCGAATTGATGTTGGCGACCCAGAACTTGCTCAAGCCGAGCAGTGGCGACCCAATCGTCGGCCCGTCTAAAGATATGGTCATGGGTGTCTATTACTTGACCGTCGAAGAGCCAGCTAAGGATCCGAACCGACTGCCGACGTTCAGCAATATGGACCAAGCCGAGTATGCCTACGATATGGGCATTATTGGCTTGCGCCAGCCGATCAAGGTGCTCTTTACGACAGAATTCGATAAAATGCCGATCACGGACTTAGAACTCCACGAACGCATTTTAGGCTCGCTGCAAAGCCATGGTATCACGACGGTTGGTCAACTCATGGACATTTATGCCCAGGGTGAAGCCAAGATGGTCAAGGATATTGCCAGCTTTGGTTTAGCGGCCATGAATGATACGCGTGAAGCCTTGCGTAAATTGGGCTTGCTCGGCGCTTCCTGGCCGAAAGAACGTCTATTCCAAACCACAGTTGGTCGCGTGATCTTTAATCGTACCCTGCCGGCTGGACTTTGGTTTATCAACGAATTGCTCGACCGTAAGGGTGTTGATGGGATTGTGGCGCGCTGTTACAAGCATTTGGGACGCCAGCTTACGGCTGAGGTCGTGGACAATATTAAAGATATCGGCTTCAAATTTGCGACCCGCTCGGGTATCACAATTGCGGTTAGCGATATTCGCGTGCCAGAAGAAAAAGGCGCGATCCTGGAACGCACGAACGGCGAAGTTGAGCGCGCTGAGCAACAATATCGCCGTGGCTTGATCACGTCGGAAGAGCTCTATAATAAGACAGTATCGTTATGGACTCGTGCCACTGAAGAAGTAACGGTCGCGGTGCAGAAGTTGCTAAGCCCGGTCGAAGGGCTGGGCGCAATGGCTCGCTCTGGTGCAACTAAGGGTGGTATCAATCCGATTCGCCAGTTGGCTGGTATGCGCGGTTTGATGGCCGATCCAAACGGACGGATCATCGATTTGCCCATTCGCTCCAACTTCCGCGAAGGGTTGAGCGCATTGGAATATTTCTTGAGCACACACGGCGCGCGCAAAGGTCTGGCTGATACTGCCTTGCGTACAGCCGACGCCGGTTATTTGACCCGTCGTCTGGTCGATGTGGCGCAAGATGTGATTGTCACCGAAGATGATTGCGGAACAATGACAGGCATTTGGATCGACGCCAAAGAAGCGGAAGGCATGGGTGAAACCTTTGCTGAACGGATCACTGGCCGTTTCGTATCCGGTGATATCAGTGATCCGCTTACGGGCGAGTTGCTGTTGCCGCGTGATACTTTCTTGGATGAGTCGGCGCTGGCCACGGTCGCCCGTCATAAAGTGACGCGCGCGTTTGTGCGCAATCCTTTGACCTGCGAAGCACGTTTTGGGATCTGCCAAAAGTGTTATGGCGAAGACCTGGCGCGTGGTGGCATGACAAAACTCGGTGAAGCCGTTGGTATTATTGCGGCCCAATCGATTGGTGAACCGGGTACGCAGTTGACTTTGCGTACTTTCCATACCGGTGGTGTGGCAGGTAGCGATGATATTACCCAGGGTCTCCCGCGTATTGAAGAGTTGTTTGAGGCACGCAACCCCAAAGGTGAGGCTGTCATCAGTGAAATTGATGGCACTGTCGATATCTATTGGGAAGGCGAAGTGCGCATGCTCAAAGTGAGCCGCACCGACTTGAAGAAGCGCACGCTGACGATTCCAGCGGGTTACGAAATCTTGGTGACCGACGGTGATCGCGTGCAAGAAGACACGATTGTCGCGCGCCGCACCGGTAACAACAGCCAGGAACAGACGATTCAGGCTGGGATGGACGGCGAAATCTTCCCTGAACTCAAAGATGATGGGACGGTCAGTGTCGTCATTCGTCGTGAGGAAACCATTCCCTTTGAAGTATCGATTCCGGCTAACGCCCGTATGCGTGTAGACAAAGGTGACAAAGTCTCGGCTGGCGATCAGTTGACCGAGGGTGCGAAGAATCCAAAAGAAATTTTGCGCATTCAAGGCCGTGAGGCTTGCCAGCTATACCTGCTCGGCGAAGTGCAAAAAGTCTACCGCAGTCAAGGCGTGGGCATTCATGATAAGCATATCGAAGTCATTCTGCGTCAGTTGTTGCGGCGCATTATGGTGCGGGCGTCGGGTGACACCGAGCTGTTGCCGGGTGAACTGATTGATCGTTTCCGCTTCGAAGACATGAACGATGCGGTGGTGGAGCAAGGTGGTAAACCGGCCCGTGGCGAACCGATTGTCCTCGGTTTGACCAAGGCCGCGCTGAATACCGAAAGCTTCTTGGCCGCAGCTAGCTTCCAAGAAACCACCCGTGTCTTGACCGAAGCCGCGATTCGCGGTCAGAAAGATGATCTGCGCGGCTTGAAAGAGAACGTGATCATTGGCAAGCTGATCCCGGTCGGTACTGGGTTTAGCAGCCGTCGCATTTGGGCGCCAGAAGTGTTCGAAGTGAACTTGCATGATCATGAAGACTACGAGATCGAAGCCGACGATGTCGATCTGGAATTGGCCGACATGGATTATACAGACTTAGAGCCCAACGATATCTTGTCGAGTGTGGCCGAGTTAGGTCTGGAAACAATGACCGACGAGCCGGTTGTGATCGAAGAAGACGAGGAAGAAGAAGACGAAGAAGACTTCGAATTCGACGACTTCGAATCATTGAGCGAGGAACCGGAAGATTTGGATGTCGAAATCGACTAAATAGAGTATTTCAGCCGTAGTAACAAGAAAGGCCACTGTGCATGCGCAGTGGCCTTTCTCTTTTGCAGGGCTCCCCGACCTACACTGTTTTCCGCAGCATATGATATTCTCTGTAAGGCTCGAAGCCAAACTTGGCATAAAAATCGACAATCCCCGTCCAATCGATCACACACCCGTTGACCCCGTTGTTGTGTAGGCGGCGCAGACCGGCATCCAGAACAGCCAGCCCATAGCCATGCCCTTGCTGGGCCGCGCTCACACCAATCGGGCCAAGCTGACCCCAAGGCCGCGGTAGTTGATAGGGGAAAAAGCGCTCCATCGGACGGCGCGAATCTTCAAAGGTAAGCCGGCAAAAGCCATCTACCCCCCGTTCAGTCCACAGCAGCATAAAATCGGACAAGCGATAAGGTTGCTCACTGATGAAGCCTTCAAACTCAAAGCGCCAGCGACCAGGGAACTCGCGTTGCAAAAATTCCAACAAGGCTGCTTCCTCACCCTTTTGCGCTGGCCGGACTACGCCAGCGATTTCTGGGCGGCCTTTCGTTAACGTCTCCGGCGTTTGATAGGTGGCCAGATTGGCGGCGGTGTCCCAGGCTGTCCGTTCGCTGATATACCCGCGTTGGCTGAAAAAAGGCAGCGTGTTCAATTCTACGGGGAGTCCGGGGGCAAAAGGGCGTTGGCTAGCGCCGAAAGTGATCTTGCTCCGCCCTTGCTGCGCGAGCCATTGTTCCGCCCAGGTGAGCAAAGTTGAACCGATGCCCTGGCGCTGGGCTGCTGGTGCGACGGCCAGCGCATCAACCCAGCCCACGTCGTCTGCCGCAACAAGCGGCTGATTGCTCAGTGTACTGGTCAACACAAAACCAATCGGCCGTTCTGCTTGATACGCGATCTGTCCAACCTGGGCGCCACCACTGACCAACTGGGTATTAAAGCTGACAAAGCGATTGGAAATGGCCAAGTTAGGGCCACATGCCTCATTCCAGACCGCAGTGACGGCATCAATGTGTGCAGGGTTATCGACCTGAAAATCTTGATAATTTGCTTCAATCGTCATGGATTGGCTGCCTTTCTTGGTTGATCTTGTTCAAAAAAACAGGTGAGACTATCCGTAATCCCCTTGGCTACCACCTCGGGGCGATTGACCAGTAAGTCTTGATCACCGCCGAGAAAACCTGTTTCAAGGATGGCGCCGGGGGTCTGTGCATCGATCTGCCTAAAGGCGTGATAGTCCGTCATGTTATGGGTGATCGTATTGGGATTGAAGGATTGGCCTGTGGCCGCTGGATAAAATTGATCGATACAACCGATCAACTGATCTTCCCTGGCCCCGATCTGGCTGGCAAAATGGCGCGCAGCCTTGTACCCACTGTTGTCAATACAACTGTCTGCATGCATACTAAGCAGGACATCGGCGCGCAAGCCATCGAGCCGTTTGTCGAATTCTTCCAGAATCACAACCGTCGCCCCGGCGCGACGCAAACGTTCGGCCACCAGTTTGGCAATCGTGGCATTAATGCCAGCCTCGGTCACCGTGGTCTTGCCATCGGCATCTGTGCAAACTGCCCCCGAATCATAACCGGCGTGGCCACTGATCAGCGCAATCTGTTTACCAAAAAGGACTTTGACATAATCTTCGGTGAAAACTCGCACACCGATCAAGGTGATCACCAAAATCACAGCGAAACTAATGATAGCTAGATAACGTTGAATACGTTGCAGAGTTGTGCGCCGCACGGTTGAATTATCTCTGAGTGGATAGGCCGCAGAACGGATGCGAGCAAGCCGGTGAAGATCCGGAATAGGGGATCAGAATAAGCGGTCAGCGATTATTTGGTCACGTCTCACTTATGCTTTCCCATTGACGATCCTTTGCCGGAAAGCCCACGAGCTTTAGTCGTGGGATGGATAGGCGCAAAACCTACTGGTTTTGGACGTTGATTGTCAGCACATTGACTCAACCCTCTTCGCTTGGGAAAAGCATTTAGACAAAATTGACAAACGGTGCTACGCAAGCTAGACTTGATATTCGAACGCTAGCCTCATCTACACAAAGTGTGTAATTCATCAGCGCTAACTTCGAATAAATGGATTTTATACGCTGCCAATGGATGAGCAAAATTGATTATCATAAATTGATTATCATAAATTGATTATTGTAGTGCATTTATCTTTCTATGTTTAAGTATACTTCACGCAAACCTTTACAAGCTACTTTTCGAACAGGTGAACAACCTGGGCGCGGCATTCCTTCTATCCAAGAATTAGGCGCTATGCTGCGCGAACGGCGCGAAGCAATGGGAGCCTCGCTCGTTGAGGTGGAAACGGCCACGCGCATTCGGCAGAAATATCTGGCTGCCCTTGAATCAGATGAATGGAATTTGTTACCCGGTGAGGTGATTGGGCGCGGCTTTTTGCGCAATTACTCGACTTACCTAGGTCTGGATGCCACCGAGGCGATTGAGCGCCGCCGCACGGTTGCTGATCCTAGCTTGGCGGGCGCTTTGTCCGACACGAGCGCAGGTTCGGTCTTGCCGCCCATGCGTGAGGTGGACTATCGGCCCAAGGATGTGGCGATTCGCGACGAACCAGAGCCAATTGAGCAGCGCGAACTGCGCCTGACCCCAGTTTTTATGGGGCTGGGTCTATTGGTTTTACTGTTTTTTGTTTTGTGGGGCTTCATACGATATGGCGAACAGGTCGGCGCAAGCGCGGGTGGTCTGATGGCCGCCATGCAAACCCGTGTCGCACCTGACGCAACTGCCACCCCAACCCAGACCCCGGCTACGCAAATTGCAAATGCCATCGCCCCCAATAATCCATCCGCCAGTGGTGATTCTAGCAACACAAATGCTGGGACGCCTGGCGCGAACAATCCCACGGCCACGCCGCTGGTTGCTAATCTAGCTGCAACCCGTACCGTAGAAATTATTATCCGGCCAACGGATACGCCGCCACCCGCGCCTGACGCGGCTGGCATACCCGCCGCCGAGACCTCGACCGCTGATGCGCCAGTTGAGCTCACTGTTGCACCGACCGATACCCCTGTAGCCGAAACGCCAACGGAGGTGCCAACGGAAATCCCTGCCGAAACGCCCACCGAAACCCCAACCGAGGCTCCGACAGAAGTTCCGGCACCCGTTGTTGCTGCGGCCCAGTGTCCCGACCCACGCTTGGTGTTATCATCGCCTGGGATCAACCAGACATTGTCTGGGGTCGCCCAGATTACGGGGCGCGCGGTGCATGAAAATTTTGACTATTACAAATTAGAATTTGCCCCGGCGGGTGGCGGCTTTACCTACTTTGCTGGCGAACATAACGCGGTTGACGGTGGTCTGCTGGGGTCGTTTGATACCACTGCACTGCCGAATGGCGCCTATACATTGCAGTTGACGGTCGTTGATAAAAGCGCCAATTATCCGCCACCTTGTCAGGTATCTGTGATGATCCAAAATTAGCGTTGAAAAACTTCGAATAAAAAGCAGCGGTCCGGTTACAACCGGACCGCTGCTTTTGTTCACATACCGTTTAAGCTGGCGCTTTCGTCTTTAGTTTGCCAGGCAAGGTTTCCTCGATCGGCACAGCTTCAAACTTGCCGTCGGGTAGCTCAACTAGGCGATAAAGCTGTTTTGCCTTGTCTGTCATCAACACACCTTGCAAATGGTCGATCTCGTGTTGAAAAATGCGGGCCAGCCAGTCATAGGCTTTAATGCGAAATTCTTTGCCATAGCGGTCCTGAGCGCGCACCAACACATAGGTGGCGCGGTCCACGTCGGCCGCAATGCCCGGCATACTCAAGCAACCCTCTTGGCCTTCTTCTAGCCCTTTGGCCTTGATGATCTCGGGGTTGATCAGTTCATACACGCGCATGGTGTGCTCGGGGTCTTCTTCGTCTTCGGGATATTCGATCACAGAGACGCGCAGATCTATCCCCACTTGTGGGGCGGCCACACCGACACCAGGCGCTTCACGCACCGTTAACAACATGTTGTCTAATAATTTGTGCAATATTGGCCCAAAGTCACGCACACGGGCGGCCGGCTTCATAAGTATATTGTCGCTTGGGTCGCCCACTTTTACAATATTTAATACTTCCATCGCTTCCTCGCTCGTCATTCGTCATTCATTTTTCGCTAGCTAAAGTATACCCGTCGTTTACAGAAATTTCAAACCAATCTGGGTCAAATGCGTTGCACCGTCATGTTCGTAGGGGCGTAATTGATCACGTCCTATGGTTCCACAGGTGAAACATGAATCATAGAACACCCATCAAATAAGCCGCTCGGAATGCTAACTGTCGATTGGTTGAAAATTGGTATACACAAATTTCAACCTGACCGTTACTTAAACTGTTTTCC
This sequence comes from Caldilineales bacterium, assembly GCA_038318235.1. GTDB lineage: Bacteria > Chloroflexota > Anaerolineae > Caldilineales > Caldilineaceae > JAPLGZ01. The sequence continues at coordinate 10,034 of JBBQBY010000066.1, read as the reverse complement.
TGCGTCATGAATTATAGAATTCGATATGTTCACTGTCGTTGTACAGAATCGTTTTTGCCATTTCGACAAGTGGTCACTGGCAAACGATGATTAGTAATAGGGTGAACTATCAATGGGTCGCTCGCATACTTCATTAGGCGCCGTGGCGTATGCGATGCCCCCAACATAACTTACTGGTCAAATAATTTGTCTGGAGGAATAACGTGAATCGCCTATTTCGTACATTTTTGTTTTTGCCAGCATTGATTCTGGCTTTGGTCATCGTCCCAGTTTTGGCGCTCTCTGGAAGTTTTTCATGGACAGCACACGCTGCTTCTGTCGAGAATTCTGCCTATTATCAGGGGACGATTAGTCCGCTGCCCACACCGCACGGCACTGTGCCACGGCCAACGCCGGTACATCGTCCCCATCGCCCGCATTTTTATCCAACCGCGACCCCATTTTATGTGGCGCCGACCGCTACACCAACTGCCACCCCAACCGCTGTGCCTTCGGATACCGCTTATGCGAATGGTCATCGCCTGAAGAAGGTGATTGGTGATCGCCTGAGTAACGTTATTTATGGCTATACAACCGATAATGAGCTTTACCGTTCGCCAGATGATGGCACAACCTGGAATCTGGTGACGAGTTCGCCGCAAGTCGATGATTTCGTTATGAATGCTGCCGATCCGAATGTGCTTTACAGTGGGGTCGGGGCGGATTGCACCGCCGCAAGCCCTGCGAACGAACCTATGTATAAGTCAACGAATGGTGGTTTGACCTGGACCGCGTTGCCTGATAGTGCGAACAAACGCCCGCTCTTGTCGCACCAAGGTGATCCGAATAGCCTCTTTGCGGCCGATTGCAAAGCGCCTTATGTCACGACGGATGGCGGCCAAACCTGGACCGCCAAACCAGATACATCATCTGACGCATTGTGGGATACCTATCACTTGGTCGATATGACGAGTGCCTCACTCCTGGGCGATCCCCAGCCGGACAAGCCGAACTGGGCTCAGATTTTCGCTGGTGGTATTTCTGCCGATGGCAGTGGTGTCGTCGCCTTCACCAATGATCAGGGTCAAACCTGGGTACGCCTGACGCCAAAAGTTGAACCTGCTTCGTGGGGCATGACAGCGATTGCCGCGGATCCGTTTATCGAAGGGTTGATTGGGTTTGTCGAGCCGAAGGGCGTCTGGTCCACCGAGAATTACGGTGTGGATTGGAAATTCACCACCGATGGCTTGCAAGATGTGCTCAACAACAATGCGGATGGATCTGCTACCTTGAATGACATTGTCCACCATCCGAACAATCAGCTCTATGTCGCCACCATCCGTGGTTTGTATACCAAACTGATGACAGAGAAACAGTGGAATAAGATTACCGGTACACCCTACGATAACACAGACGTCACTGGCCTGTTGTTTACCGAAAGCAATCCAGGTGTTCTCTGGCTTAACACAACGGACGGTGTCTATATCTACACCATCCCTGTTCAATAAAATTAGCCAAGCGCAAACCGTAGCCTAATCATTGTAAAACCAAGAGGGACGCTGAAAAGCGTCCCTCTTGGTTTTACGCGTTATGATGCAACGGCATTGAGGGCGAAGCTCCGTACTTTATTTGCCAGGATGCATCGCCAACATTCGCAGACCATTCGTCACTACCACCAGTGTACTGCCTTCATGGTCAACAACGCCCAATGGCAGCGGCAGCACAATTGTCGCCAACACCAGACAAATAATCACACCCACAGAAAAGATCACATTTTGGCGGACAATCCTTTGCGCACGGCGACTGAGGTCAAGCATGAATGGTAATTGGGCCAAATCGCTTGCCATCAGCACCACATCAGCCGTTTCAAGGGCCACATCGGTGCCGCCAGCCCCCATGGCCGCCGCGGCAATCGCCCAGGCGGGTAGATAGCCATTCCTATCGCCTAACCAGCCGATCAATAAGGCGAGATCAGTGTGATGGTAGCTAGAATTAGCTCAAGATTAGAACGCCAAAGCGTGAAGATTTGAGCGGACCCAGGCGTGCGCTTTAGTGGCGCTAGCGGAAAAGCCTGATTGACAGATTGTGTCGTCATGGCTGCTCTTCTCCTCCTTCGGTCTGTTAATTGACTTGTGTCTGTTGACCGATCCATTGTTGCTGAATTTCGAGTTTCCGTCCTGCTTGACAAGTGTGGCAAAAACCCAGCATGTCTACCTTTATCGCAATCGGTTGAAAGCCCGTTTCTGCCATGACTCGGTTTTGCAAAGCATCGGTTGACCAATCATCCTCATGTGCGCCACCGGCATAGTCGAAAATTTGGTGGCAACCCAGGCAAATTAAATTGATATGCGGGATTGCATTCGTGTCGTAACGTTTCTGATCCTCACCAAAATTAATTTCGACAATCGCGCCCAGGTTTTGCAAGGTGTTGAGGGTGTTGTAGACCGTGGCGCGACTGATCTCTGGGTACTGGGTCGAGATATCAGCAAAGACCTGATAGGGCGTTGGATGTTGATCGGTTATGGATAGATATTCACAGATCGTCCGCCTTTGTGGGGTGATCCGATGACCAGCTTGTTGCAGTACGTTAATAAAAATATCTAGTTTTGCCATCATACTTCCTCTATGTAAATTAGAATCATTCTAAGAATTAAGTAATTATATAGAAAAACGTGAAATTATCAACTGTATCTAGAATCAATCTAAACACAGATGTATAAGGCTAGAATAGCTTGACGAACAGCGCGCGATGAAGGACAATAGGCAGAGTGTCGGTTTATGGCATTGGGCGGTTGAAAGTGTATCAATGGCCTGAATGAAATGCTCTACAGGAACCTAGTTGAATCGCCCATATAAGCCGCAGAATGTGGTAGTGTTGCTTTGACAGGCCTTGTGAAGTTTGGTACAATCAAGCGTACTGGAGCCATATGCGAAAATTTACCTCACCCAATTGGATTTTGAGTATTTTGACACTGCTCAGTGTCATTCTTTGGCTTTTTTTCAGTTACGTGCCTGCCAGCCTGATTGCTTTGCCGACTATTAGCTTGGTTGGAAAAGGGTCTGGTGTGCTCTTTCAAGCGTTGGCATTTATCTGTTTTGTACTCTTTGTCCTGCTCCAGTTAACCATAGTCCATTCAACGATTCGGATGTTGCGGCGGTCCAATGCGTCAGGAATAAACTATGGTGGCATAGCAAATGATGGCATGATAAATGATGGAACGGCAAATAATGCAACAGGAAATTTCAAACTTAACCTCTGGTCCGAGATTTTTTGGACTATTTTACCACTATTGACGACGATTGGGCTTGCCTTTGCCAGTTACCAAGTTTGGATAAGTCTGCGTTTGCTTTAGATGCACACAACAGATGAGGCGTTGCATGCACGTTTTTCGCCAAAGTTGTATAATGTAGTAAAGCGCTTATTGTTCGCAAAAGAACAAAAGATAGAGGAGTAGTAAACGATATGCCTAAGTCATCTACCCATCCGCGCCACTTCATCATTGTGGGGGTGCTGGTTGCGATTGTAACCGTGGTTTTGTATGTGGTATTGGAAAAAGCATTGCCCATGCCCGCACAAGCCAGCCTTGAAGCCCTAACGATTGACTGGCTTTTTGGATTACACATGCTGGTGCTCTCTTTCTTGTTTGCCTTGGTCGTGGTTTTTATGGTCTATTCGATTGTCGTCTTTCGGCGGCGTGAAGGCGACGATTCTGATGGCGAACACATCGAGGGCAGTACCACAATCGAAGTCGTCTGGACTGTGGTGCCGTTGATCTTGGTCGTGATCTTTGCCTTTATCGGCTTCAAGACCCTTAACGATATCACTCGGCAAGATCCAAACTCAGTCGTGATCAAAGCCCATGCCCAACAATGGCAATGGCAGTTTGAGTATGAGGGTGGTGTGATCAGCGACACCTTAGTGGTTCCGCTCCAACATCGCGTCCACATGGAAATGGATTCTAAGGATGTAATTCACTCCTTTTTTGTCGCGGAATTCCGTGTCAAGCAAGATGCTGTGCCTGGTATGGTGACCCATGTAGATTTTACGCCAATCATGACGACAGAAGAATACCTGGCGATCGCGGATCGAAAGGGCGAAGAAATGAAGGTGCGTTGTTCAGAATTATGTGGTTTGAGCCACTGGAGCATGATGGCCCCAGTGCGCGTGGTGCCCGAGAACGAATTTACGGCATGGCTGCATCGCGAAATGGTTAAAGTGAATCCGGCCTTGACCAAGGCCGTTCTAAGTAAGACCAGCAATTGAGATAGGGAGGGTTCTATGTCTTTGATGAAATTAGGGCTCGTGCGCGGTCTGATAGGTGAAGTAGTTGGCGCATTGGCCGGTGTTTTTGTTGTCATGTTTATTCGCGCTGCGACAGGTTATGAAAGCGCCTACAGCGCTGAGCCCTGTTGGGTGATTGGTCTGCTCGCTGGCGCGATTGGGTTTTTGATTGGCGTGGGTGCGCTCACCGATTGGTCCAAATGGTGGGTTGGGCAAGAGACCCCAATGCACCACGGTCCACCGGTAGGCCAGCCAGCCTGGACCCGTTACTTTGGTGTGGATTACAACCACAAAGTCATCGGCATCCAGTATGGTGTTACCGGCTTCATCATGTTGATGATTGGTGGCGGTTTTGCCCTGCTCTTCCGCACGGAGTTGGCGCGATCTGGCCTGCAATTTTTGCAGCCAGCTACCTATAACACCGTGATGAGTATGCATGGCTGGGCGGCGCTCTTTAGCATCTTGATCGGCATCGGTGGTATGGCAAACTATATCGTACCGTTGATGTTGGGCGCTGAGGATATGGCCTTTCCCCGTCTGAATGCCTTCGCCTACTGGATCAATGTGCCGGCGATTATCAGTTTGCTCGCCAGCACTTATTATGGCTGGGATGGCGGTTGGACAGTCTACCCACCGTTGAGCCTCCGTGGTGGTGCTGGTTACCAGTTTGTGTTTATTGCGATTTTCTTGCTTGGTTTCTCCTCGATTTTGGGGTCTCTGAACATTATCGCGACGATTATTCGCATGCGGCCACCGGGCATGAGTCTGTTCCGTATGCCGATCTTCTGTTGGGCCGTGATGGCGACCAGCTTTTTGCAGTTGACCGCTACGCAGTTTATTGCCCAGGCTTTCTTGATGCTTTCGGTCAGCCGGGCGCTGGGCATGGGTTTCTTTGATCCAGCCAAAGGTGGGGATCCGATTCTCTTCCAACATCTCTTCTGGTTCTATTCGCATCCAGCAGTCTATGTCTTCGTCTTACCAGGGTTGGGGATTATCAGTGAGATCCTACCCGTCTTTTGTCGTAAGCCGCTCTTTGGTTATCGTTGGGTGGCGCTTTCGAGCGTTGGTATCGCCTTAGTAGGCTTTATCGTTTGGGGCCACCATATGTTTACCTCGGGTTATGCCCCTTACCTGCGGGTCTGGTTCATGATCTCGACCTTGTTGGTGGCGGTGCCTACCGGTGTTAAATTCTTTAGCTGGCTGGGAACAATGTGGGGTGGCAAGTTAACCTTCCCGACCCCAATGCTCTTTGTGCTAGGCTCGATTTCGGTCTTCTTGCTGGGCGGCTTGAGCGGACCCGTATTGGCGACGGTGGCTTCCGATCAGCCATTGCAAGATAGCTACTTTGTGCTTGGTCATTTTCATGCCACGATCTTTGGCGGTTTCGTCTTTCCCTTCTTTGCGGCAATCTATTACTGGTATCCGAAAATTACCGGTCGTATGTATAACGAAACGATGGGCAAGATTCATTTCTGGATTACGACCCCGGCGTTTTGGGTGATGAGCGTGGGCCAGATGACAGCTGGTACGATGGGCATGCGCCGGCGCATCGCCGACTATGAGCAGGGTCTGGCTGGTATGGTCAACCCGCACCTCGGCACGATTGAGGTGATCCACATGGCGATCACGCTATCGGCCTTCTTGATTGCCTTTGGCGTATTGTTGATGATTTACAATCTTTTCCACAGCGCAGAGATGGGCAAAGTGGCTGGCAGCAACCCATGGCGTTCACGCTCGCCAGAATGGCAGATTCCTTCGCCGATTCCCGAGCACAGCTTTGCTCGTCCGATCACAGTGGTTGGTGAACCGTATGACTATGGTTTGCCTGGTTCATATGTGACCATGTCCGGTGCGGCAGCAGGCGATGATTGACCATTCTTAGAGAATGTTTGATTTTTTAATTATGGGGTTGCACACGACCCCATAATCCAAAACTTTGGAGGAGCTTCCTATGAATGGAAAACGCACAGCTGCCTACCGACTGAGCGTATCGGTAGCGCTGTTTCTCGCCGTCATGACCGGCATCGAATATTTTGTTGCCATCGACTTTCCGAGCACGGTTGTGTTGTTGTTGCTAGGGCTATTTAAGGCCGTGGCAGTGGTCAATTATTTCATGCATATCTCACGCCTCTGGCGTCAAGAAGGGAGCCACTAAACCATGAGCGCAGTTACTTCCGCTGCTCCTGTTGCGCATCATGGCCATGATGCCGCGCACGGTGCCGATCATCACGAAGATAATTATGCCGTTGCTTGGCGGCATAATCGCCTGGGCTTATGGCTTTTCTTCTTGTCCGAGGCATTTTTGTTTGGCGGTCTGCTGGCCACCCGCTTCTATCTGTGGCAAGAAAATGGCGTCACCATGCGCCCGCCGCTCAACCAAGTGGTCGGGTTGGTGGTTACGGTTGTCTTGTTGATCAGCAGCCTCTCGATGAATTTGGCCGAAACTGGGCTGGAGCATGGCGATCGCAAAATGTTCATGCGCGGCTTAGTCGTCACGGCTATTCTGGGTCTGATTTTTCTCTTTGGCGTCATGATCTTTGAATGGGGTCTGTTCCCATCGATTCATGAAACCGAGCTTTCACCCTCTAAAGATGTTTATGGCGCAGTCGTCTTTGCCATGACCGGGATGCACGCCATCCACGTAATCAGCGGCTTAGTCTTTATTGTGCTTATCTGGAATCTGGGCCGCAAAGGCCACTTCTCACAAGAGCGACATTGGGGCGTAGAGGCGTGCGCCATTTACTGGCACTATGTGGATTTGGTCTGGATTTTCTTCTATCCAGCCATTTATTTGATCGGCAAGGCTACTCACCATTAGAAATGTTGAACTGGGGATGACAAACGAACGATTGGTGTGCTCGGTTATCATCCCTGTGTTTGCTAATTTTGATTGGTGGGAACCGCGCTAAGCGGGTGAATGTATGACTCCTTTGATCAGGGCGCTTTTATCAACGTGGGAATGGCGACCCGATGTAACCGTGGTCCTAGTGTTGCTGGGAACACTGTATGTTGTTGGCTGGCGACGCTTACGTAGGCGCAGCCAACAACCGAAATTAGCAACCAAACGACGGCTGGCGGCCTATATGAGTGGTCTGGCGATTCTGGCGATTTCTCTGCTTTCGCCTATTGACCTCTTAGGCAGTCAGTTGTTTTTTATGCATATGATTCAACATATGCTCATGATGATGGTGGCTGCGCCTTTAATGTGGATTGGCGAGCCTTTCCCGATTGGGCTATGGGGCTTTCCGGTAAAACTGCGCCAGCGCATCGGTCGAGGGTTTGCCCGTGAGGCTAACTTTCGGCGTCTGCTCACCGCCGCCACGCGACCGGGCGTTGCCTGGCTGGCCTTCATCTGTGTTTTCGCCGGCTGGCATGATCCAAACGCCTATAACCTGGCGCAAGGACATGGCTGGGTGCATAACTTCGAACATATTAGTTTTTTTGTCGGCTCGTTGCTCTTTTGGTGGCATATTGTTGGGGCTGGGCCGCACTTGCATGGCCGGATCTCGGTTTGGGCGCGCCTGGCTATGTTGATTGGGATGATCCCGATCAATATGATTGCCGGCATTGTGATCGCCACGGCCAGCGAGGTGATTTACACCTACTATAATACGGTACCTCATATCTGGGGCTTCACGGCTTTGGAAGATCAGGCCATCGGTGGCGTGATCATGTGGATTTCGGGCAGCGAAATGGTGGTGTGGGCTGTTTTATTTGTATTGGCTGGCTTCTCGCGCGATGAAGATCGTCGCCATCCACGGCTGGCTGTGCAATGGGATAGCGAAGAAAAGATGGTCGCACCAGGCTTAGAGCATCGGATTGTGCAGAATAAATGGAAAAAGTTAGCGGCTGCCAAGGCGGAATCATCCGACATTCTCAAAAAAGGGGTCTGATTTCGCAAGTTTGCCTGCACTATGGGCTGATTCTGGCGATCATAGGTCTGACCAGCTTTCCACGCGTTGTGCAGGCGCATTCCAGCGGCCCACCGCGATTGGCGGATGTGGCGGCCGGTCCCTATCGTATTTTTGTGTGGACGCAACCAATACCATTGCGCGTAGGCGATGTACATATCTCGATCTTAGTCACGCAGGCGAATCAGCCGGTGAATAATGCCCAGGTACAGGTGAAATTTGCGCCAATCGACCAGCCAGGCCAGACGATTGTGCTTGCTGCCCATGCACAGGATTTTTTAAGCAATATATATTACGAAGCGGACGTCCAGTTACCGTCAACCGGCACCTGGCGTGCTACAATTAATATTGACGGCGCCGCGGGTAAAGGTAGCATCGAATTTGAAAGCCCAGTGTTAGCCAAACAGACGCTTAACTGGCCTGTTGTCGGTGGTGCTGCCGTGGTGCTCGTGATGTTGCTCGGTTTGATCGGTGTATGGTCGCGCATGCAGGCAAAGGAAACGTCACCCGTAGGTATGGTGGATCGCCCTCGCCCTATGCGTACGGAGATAAAGTAATGGATAGCGTGATGGATAGAGTACAGGAACAGTTACAAGCTGTTGTAAAATTATTCAACCGAGAATGGTGGTGGAAGACCCTCATCGTGATGCTCGGTGTGATCATTCTCGCTTACTTGGGGATCTGGCAATTGCACCGGCGTGACTATAAACGCGAACTCAACCAGATGATGGCGGCGCGTTGGCAGATGGCGCCGTTTGATGTTAATCATGCGCCATTGCCCAGCGATTTGGTAGATTTGCAATATCGGCATATCCAAGCCACTGGCAAATTTGATTATGCCCATCAGATTTTGTTGAAAAATGACACGCGTGGCGAAGCACCCGGCGCCAGTGTGATTACGCCGTTGGTGTTGGATGACAAGCGGGCGATCCTGGTGGCCCGCGGTTGGGTTCCCTTTGATCAAACCACCCCGGATAAGTTGGCGCAATTTAATGAAGCCGTTGACACCTCGGTGATTGGTTTGATTAAGGAATCTCAAACGTTGGCGGATGTTGCCACACCAACCGCCACCCTAAATGCACCACAGACCGAATGGTGGCGTGTTGATATTGGGGCGATTCAACAGCAAATGCCCTACACACTGTTACCGGCGTTTATTGCCATGCTGCCTGAGCCAGGGCGCAAAATCGATGCTTTGCCCATGCGGTCGGTTGAGCCTGAGCCATTAGATGAACTTGAACACTCTAGCTATGCCTATCAGTGGTTTACCTTTGGGGCGATTTTAGGCTTTGGTTATCTCCAATTGATCGTGCAGCAGGGACGTAAAGCCAAGCGAGTGCAAGAAGCGATTGATCAGCCAACCGTCCCGATTGGCGATAGCGATCATCCTGCGCTACCTGCGGTTTCTCACCAACTATAGAAGTAGCGCGTTATGCGTGTAAATTTTAGCAGCGCTTGCTAAATGGCCAATAACGCACTTAGATTGTCCATAAAGCTACTGGAGAGTTTGAATGCAACTTCAACGTTCGTTGATCAAAACTAGCGCCCCCTTGAACCCACCGCTTGCCGATGCGCCTGAGCGGGCACGGCATTCGTTGCGTGACTATATTGCCTTGACCAAACCGACGATCATTTCCCTATTGCTCGCCATTACTTTGGTGCCAATGTTTCTGGCAGGACGGACAGCGCCCAGTCCACTTTTAATTTTTTGGACCATGATCGGTGGTTTTCTGGCCGCAGGTGGCGCCAATGCGATTAACCAGTACATTGATCGGGATATTGATCATGTGATGCCGCGCACGCGTAAGCGGCCCTTGCCAGGTGGAAGGATGAACCCTGCCCAGGTGCTGCTGTTTGGCCTC
>JBBQBY010000065.1:0-20029 GCA_038318235.1 Caldilineales bacterium | reverse complement strand
GCCAATATTGAAGGCGTCCTGGCTGGTCCACTTGCCTGTGCCTTTTTGCGCCGCCGTATCCAACACCAAATTGACCAACGGTTGGCCGGTCTCTTCGTCGATGCGGCGGAAAATCTTGGCGGTGATCTCGATCAAGAAACTGTCTAACTCACCTTTGTTCCATTCACTAAAGATCTCGGCCAATTCGGCTGGTTGCAAGCCTAAGGCGCGCTGCAAAATATCGTACGCTTCGGCGATCAATTGCATGTCGCCATATTCGATGCCGTTATGCACCATCTTGACATAATGGCCGGCCCCGCGCGGGCCTAAATAGACCACGCATGGTTTGCCATCCTCTGGGGCTTTGGCAGCAATTGCTTCCAGCATTGGCTGCACGGTGGTCCAGGTCTCTTGGGAGCCGCCGGGCATAATGCTGGGGCCCCACAGCGCCCCTTCCTCACCACCACTGACGCCCACGCCCATGAAGTTGAGCCCTTTGGCAGCCAATGCTTCACTGCGCCGCTCGGTATCGGGGAAATAACTGTTGCCGCCATCCATGATCAGATCGCCCTTTTCGAGCAACGGAACCAATTCATCGATCACCGCATCTACGGCGCCACCGGCCTTGACCATGATCAAAATTCGGCGCGGCCGTTCCAGGCTGGCCACAAATTCTTCGACAGTTACCGCCGGCACCAACTTCTTCCCAGGATGCGCCTTGACAAATTCCTGCATGGTGGCCGTCGTACGATTATAGACGGCGACGGTAAAGCCATTGCGTTCGAGGTTTAAGACAAGATTTTGGCCCATCACCGCTAAGCCGATCAAGCCCATATTTGCCGTTGTCATAAAATTCTCCTTCCTACCTTTCCTAGTTTTTGCGGTTTGCGTATTGGGTGCTACGAGATAGATTGGTGGACGCGCCAGGTGTCTGTGCCTGCATGGCTTGGCGTGATTCGAAGAGCTGACCATCTGGCGTTCTGATCAAGAGCGTGGGTAACCCCCAGGTGGCCCCAGGTTCTGAATGCAGCATCGCGCGCCGGGTCTCCAGCATGGCCTCATCGATCTCCGTATAGTCGGCAATCGCCGTGTAGAATTTGTCGGCAAAGGTCAGGGCGGCAGGCGTGCTAGGCGCTAATTGCAGCGCAACAACGGCCGGTGTCCCACGACGTACCAGGCTTTGCGCTGCGCTAAGATACGGGTTGTGCATGACGATCGGTTCACCTTCACGGCCGGACATGGCATATAGATCGCTGGTGCAGGCGCCCAAGATGACCAATCGCAGCGAATAATGGTCGCGCAACAAGGTGCCCAAATGTTGGCCGCTGACTAATCGTCCGCGCCCCATTTCATCTTCAAAAGCCAAGAGGCCATCTTGGGTTTGGGTGTCAAAGGCGCCGTGACCCAGAAAATGCAAAATATGATACTCGTTCTGGCGTAAACGCCGTTGCAGATCAAGCAGCGTTGGTTTTTGCAGACGCTCCACCTTGAGCTTGCCTTCTAATGCCAGATGATCCAGCGTATCGAGTAGATTAAACCAGTTGCGCTCGGCATTGGTGGGCGGGTAACTGCCAGGGCTGGGGATCACAACCAGGGCGCGCAAGGGCGATGTCACCTTGAGCGGTAGAATATGATGCATTAAATTCTGGTGACGGACCAAAGGTGTATGCGGTGACAGGGCTAAGAACTCTTTGCGGATGGGATCGTACAGATATTCCCACGGAAGATTGGTAAATTCTGGTGTCGCATCCAGTTGGAGGCGAATCCGCAGGCGGGCCCGTTCCTGGTAGATCAGATGATAACTGCTTTGTAAGCTGCTGCGTAAATTGTGGCGAAAAACTGCATTAAACAAACGTTCGCCAAAGGCTTGCGCCATCTGCTGTTGATCGGCCTGTTGCTCAGCGTTAGCAGGGTCAACGAGCAAACGCAAAAATTGATCCAACTCTTCTTGCAAAAAGGGTGAATGAAAGAAGTCGCGGGCTTCGCCAAAAGGTTCACCATAGGCGTGCGCGAAATAACCATCTTCTGTGTGTTCAATCTTCAGATCAAAGTTGCGATAATTCATGTTCATAAGCCACCATTTTACCTGTGTGTTGGATCAGCGTCAAAGATTCCCAAGGGAGCGACGTCAAAGCAAATTTTTATGTTGACCTCATCTGTGCCTAATCAGCCCAGGGTAGATTGAGCAGAACTGGACCTCTCCCCCCGCCCTCTCCTGCTGAGAGGGAGCCTGTCACGGGGCAGAGCGAACTTCCTTTGTTTATCCACCAAACAGTGCCCGCCGAGTAGGGGTCTTACTATTCTGTTCAGATAAAAATGTACCGTAAATTCAGAGCAAGAGTATAATTAGTGCAAATTGTGAAATTTTTAAGACCATATTCAATTTAGAACAAGGAATCTAACTTCACTTATGCACATACTCATAACCGGCGGCGCAGGTTTTATCGGCAGCCATTTAATTCGCAACTTGCTGGGCCGCGGCGATACGATTGCGATTCTCGACAATCTAAGCACCGGCAACTTCGATAACATCCGTGAATTTGTAGGCAATCCGCGTTTCTCGTTTGCGATTGATGAAATTCACAATACGCTAGTCTTGGATCGCTTGGCTAGCCAGGCAGATGCGATTGTTCACTTGGCGGCTGCGGTGGGTGTGCAACTGGTGGTTGAGCGGCCCACAGAAACAATTGAAACGAACGTTTTGGGCACGCATGCGGTGCTGACTGCGGCGCGCCGCTATCGTTGCCGGACGCTGATTGCCAGCACTAGTGAGGTCTATGGCAAAGGCGTTAGTATTCCGTTTCGCGAGGAGGATGATCTGCTGCTTGGCCCATCTAGCCGCAGTCGTTGGTCCTATGCCGCCAGCAAACTACTCGATGAGTTCTTGGGGTTGGCCGCCCATCACGAGCATGGTCTACCCGTAACCGTCACCCGTTTTTTCAATACAGTAGGCCCTGGCCAGACTGGGCGCTATGGCATGGTTGTGCCGCGACTCGTTCGCCAGGCGCTTCGCCATGAACCATTGACGATCTATGGGGATGGTGAGCAAAGCCGTTGTTTTTGCCATGTGAGCGACACCGTGCGCGCCTTGCAAGATCTGTTGGATCACCCAGAATTGACGGCGGGCGAAATTTATAATATTGGCAGTGGTCAAGAGGTGACGATCAATCAACTAGCGCAAAATGTGATTGAACGCACTGATACGACATCAACCCTCAAATATGTGCCATACAACGAAGCCTATGCACCTGGCTTTGAAGATATGCGCCGTCGCGTGCCCGATACAACGAAATTGAACCAGGCTATCGGTTGGAAACCGACTCATGATCTGACGAAAATCCTTGACGATGTGATTGCCTACGAACAGAGCAAATTAACGGCCAGCCATTAATCTTAGAGCCCGGATTGGCCGTGAACATAAGCATGTGGACGGTGTACACGCGGCCTTTAACCGTTCTCTTCGCCAAGCTGCAGGGGCGTTGAGAACGCTGTATAGTTATGATAAGACAGGGAGCATTAGATGAAAGATCATCGACAGACAAAGTTACGAAGAATTTTTACAAGCATTTGCAGTGCCGTGTTGATCGGTGCGACGGTGTTGCCAGCATCGACGGCCTGGGCGCAGACGACAAGCCTGCCCCCAGCGAAGATTGTTCATGATGAAGGTGGGCCAGTTGCCGTCTCAGGGCAAGTTAATTATACCAATGCGTTCTTCACGTTGGGCGTCGCCGAACCAATGGTAATCCTAGAGGATGAAGCTGGTTTTGTGGACCGCAATAAAGGGTTTCTGTTGCCCAAAGCATCGCAAGTACTAGGGCAAATCACCTCAGATTTTTTCACATCACCTTTCTCATATACCATCTCATTGCCCATCGAACCGCAGGCTTCGTTGCGCGATGTCGATGAAAACGGCACCAAAGACAAAGGGGTGATGGTCTATGCTGTGGCCTATTGGACCAATACCTTTGGTGATCCATTTTTGGAAGAGCGCGATCTAGGGGGTGGCGGCTGGTCCACGGCCTACGCTTCGACCAACGTAAGTGGAGAATCCGACAGCAAAGACGAGATCATCGGTGGTAAATTGTTGGTATATGCACCCGATGATCAGCAGGGTTTCCCATCTGACTTTGGCGCGGATGGTAAACTCTTCACCAAAGATGATTCGATTGTGGGGCTGCCCCAGGGCTATACAATTGTCGATTTGGACAGCAAACCATTCACCTTTGATCGGACGCGCCATCCTACGATCGATTTGATCGAGCCGACTGATTCAGCACTCGACAATTTCTCCAAACTGAGCTACAGCAAAGCCTTCGATGCCATGATCGAGAAGATGCGTAAGGAATACGCCTTCACCGATTATAAACATATCGACTGGGATGCCAAGGCAAAAGAGTTTCGCCCGCGTTTTGAGAAGGCCGAAACGGATAAAAATGCCACAGAATACCTGCGCGCCCTGCGCGACTTTGCCTGGTCGATCCCCGACGGCCATGTATCTGGCCCAACGGTTGCGGAAGATTTTCAATTTGCCATCAATGGTGGGCTCGGCTTAGCGATTCGCGATTTGGACGACGGTAGCACGATTGTCAACTTCGTCACAAAAGATAGCCCGGCCGACAAAGCAGGGATCAAACTCAAGGCGCAAATTTTACAGATCAATGATACGCCGGTTGAGGACTTCATTACGAAAACGGTGGCCTGGTCTGCCCCCTTTAGCACGGAACATTTTAAACATCTGCAACATCTGCGCTATGCTTTGCGGGCGCCACTAGGGACAGACTTTACGATTACCTACAAAAATCCAGGTGATAGCGCAGAGCAAACCGCCAAATTGACGGCGGTGGCTGAACGCGAAAGCTTCAATTTCTCATCCTTCAATAAGGGATTGACCGGCTTTGAGACGCCGCTTGAATACAAAGTACTCGACAACGGCTACGGTTATGTCAAAATCTATGGTTTTGCCGATAATGCGGTGTTGACGATCCAATTGTGGGAGCGCATGTTACGCACATTGAACCAGAACAACACCCCCGGCCTGATCATCGACATGCGCCAGAATGGTGGTGGGTCGGGCTTCTTGGCCGACCAGATGGCTGCGTACTTTTTTAATGAGCCGCTGAAGTTAGGCAACACAGGCGCCTATGACAAAAAACTGGACAAATTCTATTTCGACCTGCGCACAACCGACCGTTACTATTTACCCGCCGAAGACCTGCGGTATAACGGCAAAATTGCTGTGCTGGTTGGCCCGAATTGTGCCAGCGCCTGTGAATTCTTCAGCTATGATATGACGGTAAAGAACCGCGCTGCGATTGTCGGCCAATACCCGACCGCAGGCATGGGCGGTAGCGTCAATCAGTTTAAGATGCCAGAAGATGAATTTTTCCAATTTACGGTGGGTCGCGCTGTAGACATGAACGGCAACATTCATATTGAAGGCAAAGGCGTGCCGCCTACGGTGAAGGTGCCAGTCGACGAAGAGACCCTGTTTAGTACGGGCGACCCGATCTTGGACGCGGGGACGAAATATCTGGACGGTGCGACGCATGTTGATACCAAGGATGGCGGCACGCTGACGATTGGCGATGCCGTTACCGGTACGCTGGCCGAACAGAGCCGTGTGCAATATTCGTTAACCGTCAAAAAAGGTGACACAATCACGATTACCGCAGATGCCAACACGAGCAGTCTCGATACGGTGCTGCGCCTGTACGACGATGGTCAGAATCAATTGTTGGAAAATGACAACCCCCAAACCGGCGACAGCAAAAATGCGCGGATCGACGATCTGGAGATCCCTGCTGATATGACATTGACCGTCGAGGTTGGTTCAGTTGGCGACACCGGGACCGGGGATTACATGTTACAGGTCGTTGCGAAGAAGTAGGTGAATGGTAAGTGGTAAGTGGTAAGTGGTAAATGGTAAGTGGTAGCTCGCTCACCAATCGCCATTTACTACTTACCATTTACCCGCTCCCTACCCCTGCATCGGTATGACTAAATCGTAGGGGAAGTTTGTTAGGTTGATCAATTCACCGGCCTCTGTAAAGGCCACCGAATCCTCGATGCGCACCCCAAAGCCGCGCTCTGGATAATAGAGCCCAGGTTCCACACTCACCACATGGCCGGGCAACAGCACTGTGTGATTGCCCGCCGCATGGCTGAGGCTGGGCTCTTCATGAATATTCAGCCCAATCCCGTGACCTAAGCCATGCACATAACCCTCGTGCGTGCCAGGATGATTGAGCGGCGTCGGATGCCCTTTGCTCTCAAAATATTCACACGTCATCACCTGGAAATCGCGACAGGGTTTGCCCAACGCCAAATCACCCATCACCTTATCAAAGATCTCTTTGCATTCATCCCACGCTTGTTGGACTGCGGGCGGCGCATAACCAAAACACCAGGTGCGCGTGACATCGTGAAAATAATTGCTGGCGCGTTGTGGGAAGAAGTCGAAAATAATCGGCTGGCCCAGGCGTAACGGTTGCTCCGAATTGCCAGCGTTGTGCGGCACACCGGCATCGCGGCCCTGGCTGAAAATACAGCCGTGATCTTCGTGCATGTTATACAGCGAGAGGCGCGACCGGATAAAGGCCTTCACATCACCAATTGTCAACGGTTCGTTCGCACTACGCATGATCACACCGTCGCGGGTATGATGTTCCTGGATAAAGTCACGCGTTTCGCCCATCACAATCGTGGTAATACGTCCGGCCTCGCGCAACTCGGCAATTTCCTGGTCATCTTTGGTCTGGCGCGCCTCGCTAAAGAGTGAGGTGCCAAATTCACCCACCAGTTCGGTCGCTTTCAGCGTGTGTTGTAATTGGTTCAGCAACACAAATGCTGCACCGGCGTCTTGCATGCCATAAACGCCTAAACGGCCTTGCAAGCCTTGATCTTCCACCACCTGACTCAAATAATCAGCCGTGGCCGCCAACTCGTCGCCATTATGTTTTTTGAGGAGTTCATAGCGATTGTATTTTATGTCGCGATCGACTAAGGCCAGGCCCGTGCCCGCCGCCGTGTCGCGTTCCATCGAACCGTGAATCAATGTGAGCGGGCCACCACGCCGCTTGACAACTAGCGCACGCTCCAAGTGGGCGCCACCGGTCAGGTAATTCATCACCTGATTGCCGCTGGCATCGCCCATCACGATAAAGGCATCCAAATTGCGTTCTGCCATGATGCGGTCGAGATCGGATTTCATCGAATATTCTCCCTGATTTCCCACAATGATTAATGGTTACTTAATAACCAATCGAGTTCATTAGAATAACTTTGCAACCAATGATAAGATAACGCCAATCGCATCGAATAACAACAAAATAATCGCAGTTGTCAATGCTGCCTAGTATAGCACGCTGGCGCGAAAGCGAATAACAGGGCGGCAAAAAAAGCAAATATTTCTTTTCGGTATTGGCTAAACTTAATCGCCAGCGATCCCTAGCCCGCTCGACCCGATCTCTGGAGTAGACGAACATGGCAGAGTACATCAAACGTTTTTCGTTGACAGGAAAAAAGGCGCTGATCACAGGTGGTTCCAAGGGGATCGGCGCCGCGGTGGCCGAAGGATTGGCCGATGCTGGCGCTGACATTGCCATTGTCGGGCGCGACAAAGTTGGACTGGCCGAGACCGCACAAAAGGTCCAGGCGCTGGGTCGCTGGTGTACGATGATTGAGGCTGATCTGGCTACGCCCGATCAACCACGCCAAGCTGCGGAACAAGCGCTCCAGGCATTGGGTGGCATCGACATTCTTGTCAACAACGCTGGCGTCGCCCGCATTAATGATCTGCTCCATCTCACGGTCGAAGCGTGGGATGAGACGCAAGCCGTCAATTTACGTGCGCCTTTCCTCTTGGCCCAGACCGTGATCCCGCTGATGATCGCGCAGCGTAGCGGCAAGATTATCAACATTTCGTCGCAGGCGGGCGTGATCGCGCTGGATGGCCATGCCGCCTACTGCGCTTCTAAGGGTGGCCTCAACATGCTCACTAAAGTGATGGCAGCCGAGTGGAGCCAATATAACATTCAATGCAACGCGGTTGCGCCGACCATCATTCTCACGCCGATGGGGGCAAAAGTCTGGGGCGACCCGGCTAAAGCAAATCCAATGCTGGCGAAAACTCCCCTAGGCCGCTTTGGGCAACCGGTGGAAGTGGCGGATTTGGTGCTCTTTCTCGCTTCAGCCGCCTCTGATCTGATCACAGGTGAAGTGATCTTGATCGATGGCGGCTACACCGCGCTCTAGGATCGACATGGTGACTAAACTCATTATCAGTCTGGATAGCAGCACCACCGCCGTCAAAGCGATGGCCTGGGATGCGACCGGGCGTGCGGTTGCCGAAGGGCGCGCCACGTATCCCCTGTTGCAGCCCGACCCCACCTGGTATGAACAAGATGCCGATCAATGGTGGCACGGTGCGTGTGCGGCGCTGCGCCAGTGTGTTGCTCAACTTGATCTACGCCAGGTGGAAGCGTTGGGGATCACCCATCAACGCGAAAGTTTTGTACCGGTAGACCAAGCGGGGCGGCCCATACGTAATGGCATTCTCTGGTTGGACGAACGCAGTCGCGCCCAGGTCAAAACATTGGAACAGCGCTTTGGCCGTGATGCTTTGCACCAGCTTACTGGCAAGCCGCCGGCCATGACCCCCTCCCTCTTTAAACTCGCCTGGCTGATCGAGCATGAGCCAGCCATCATCACGCGCACCCACAAATTTCTTGATGTACACGCCTTCCTGGTCTATCACTTGACCGGTGCTTTTCGTACTAGTACGGCCTGTGCCGACCCGATGGGGCTAGTCGATATGGCGAACCAATGTTGGGCAGCCGATCTGATCCAAGCGTTGGGGCTACGTCTGGATCAATTTGCCGAATGTGTCCCTCCGGGTGCCATTATCGGCACGATCAGCCAACGCGCCGCCGTTGCGACTGGCTTACCAGTCGGTTTGCCTGTGGTGGCCGGGGCGGGTGATGGTCAATGCGCTGGACTGGGGGCGAATGTCACCGGCCCTGGGCGCGCCTATTTGAATCTCGGTACGGCGGTGGTCAGCGGCGCGTTTAGCACCGCATATGTGGCTGACCGCGCTTTTCGCACGTTGAACGCGCCGATCGCCGGCGCCTATTTTTTAGAAACTGTGCTCAAAGGCGGTGTCTTTACGGTGGGCTGGTTTGTCGAAAAATTTGCCCGCGATCTGCGCGCTTTAGCATCAGAACAAAATGGCAGCGCCGAAATGCAATTAGAGCGTATGGCTGCCAAAGTACCGCCTGGCGCGCTGGGTTTGCTGCTCGTGCCTTATTGGAACAATGTCATGAACCCGTATTGGGACCCCGCGGCGTCGGGCATCACAATTGGCTGGACTGGCGCTCACGGTCGCGAACATTTTTACCGCGCCATCCTCGAAGGTGTGGCCTTTGAACAACGGTTGGTGGGCGATGCCATGATGCAGGCGATTGGCCAACCGTTCACCGAATATGTGGTGATGGGTGGTGGCAGCCGGAGCGATCTCTGGCTACAAATTGTGGCCGATGTAACTGGCGTATCGGTGGTACGCTCAACGACAACCGAAGCGACCTGTCTGGGCGCGGCGATCCTGGCGGCGGCAGCGATTGGCTGGTACAGCGACATCAACCAGGCTGCGGATCGGATGACTGGCATTAGCGAGCGGTTCATGCCCAATCCGGCCATGCAGGCAATTTACAGCCGGCTGTATACCGAGGTTTATCAGCCACTCTTTCCAACCTTGCAACCGCTGATCAATCGCTTAACCGAGTTGACGCATGGCGTGTGATGGTCGCGCTATTTGATCAGGTGATTCCGAAGCCTCACCCCCGGCCCCCTCTCCTGAATCGAAGAGTAGAGTTCAGGAGAGGGGGAGTCGGAGTCATGCGCAGGTCTCTCCTCTTCTGAAACAGCCCTTCCGTTCAGGGGAGGGGGCGCCCACAGGGCGCGGGGGTGAGGCTCCGGAATTACTGCATAATGAAAATTTATACCTATAGGGTTAAAGGAACAATATGGCTCAAGTCGTAATTCTCGGCGCTGGGGTGATGGGCACAGCGTTTAGCACGCCATTGGCCGACAATGGTCATCAGGTGAATTTGGTCGGCACACATTTAGATGGCGATATTATTGAAGAAATTCATCAGGCCCGGACACACCCACGCCTGCGCATGCGCGTGCCCGACCGGGTTCAGCCTTACACCTATGACCGGTTGGCCGAAGCCATGCAAGGGGCAGGGCTTGTGATCCTGGGCGTCAATTCACTTGGTGTTGATTGGGCGGCGCAGCAGTTAAGCACCGTGTTGCCACCTGATGTCCCCGTACTTTTTCTGACCAAAGGACTAGCTGGCGACGCTCAAAGTTTGCAAATTTTGCCCTATGCGCTGCGTGATCAACTGCCTGCCCCGTTGCGCAATCGGGTGCCATTGGCGGCGATTGGTGGGCCATCGATTGCTGGTGAATTAGCCACGCGACGCCATACCTGTGTTGTTGTTAGCGGCAGTGATAAACCTTTGCTGGACAAATTAGCTGGTCTGTTGCGCACACCCTATTATCACGTCTGGACCAACACCGATCTGATCGGCGTGGAAACGTGTGTCGCTTTAAAAAATATCTATGCCTTAGCCGTCGGGCTGGCGATTGGCCTGTTGGAAAAAGCAGGCGTCGCCGTCAATGGCGCGGCCATGCACAATACCGCCGCGGCGATCTTTGCCCAAGGTTTGGTGGAAACTGCTTACCTGGTGGAACAGATGGGCGGGCGTCAACAGAGCGTCTTGACCTTGCCCGGCGCCGGCGATCTTTATGTCACCTGTCAGGGTGGTCGTAATAGTCGTATGGGGCGCTTATTGGGGCTGGGCGTGCCCTATTCAGAAGCGAAAAGTAACCATATGCCGGATGACACGATTGAAGGTGCAGAACTAGCGTTGGCGATTGGCCCAACCGTAGCGGCAATGATCAGCGCGGGCAAACTTGATCCGTCGCGATTGCCCTTGTTACAAACGATGATTCAGATTGTCGGTGCAGACGCGCCGGTTGATATTCCATGGGATGCGTTTTTTGTGGGTGTATAGCAGTGTAGCGGGAGAAAAAAATCACTTCTCAGAGGAGAAATAACAATATGTTAGACAAAAGTGTAAAGATCGTGATGGGGGCGGATCATTTCGGCCTGCCACTCAAAGATGCACTGCGCGATTATCTGCGCGAACTAGGCTATCAAGTGGATGATCTGGGCGTGACTAGTCAAGACCCAGTCGATTACCCCGACATGGGCGCCACAGTGGCCGAGGCAGTGGGCGCGGGATCGTATACGCGGGGCATCCTTGTCTGTGGTACGGGCGCGGGGATGGCAATTGTTGCTAACAAAGTGCCGGGCGTACGCGCGGTCTGTGTCAACGACCCGTACACTGCTGAGCGCGCCGTCGCCAGCAACAATGCGCAGATTATTACGTTTGGTAGCCAGGTCGTTGCCGTACCCGTCGCCAAGAAATATGTTGATATCTGGTTAGAGAGCGAATTTCAGGGTGGCCGGTCGGCGCCGAAGGTCGCAAAGATCGACAATCTGGATGAGAAATATCGCAAACTTGTTAAATAGGCAGCCATCCCAGCCGCGAATGAATTCGTCGCCTGCTATAAGAAATGCGCGCTGGGGATCCTGAAACACGTTAAATTCATGTATCAAACCGTTCCGAGAGCCTTATAGACAAAACAAATCAAAGGCATACAAAAGGTAGGTGCGGTTAAAAACCGCCCCTACGATTGTCTGACCTTTAAATGGTTTGTCTATTAGTACACCGTTACGCAAATTTTGCTGGTTTAGCCGTAGGTGCGGTTTGTAACCGCACAAATCACCAAAACGCATTGGTTCTCTGGAAAAACGGCGTTTCGCCAGAGTTTGCGCAGCTACAAGCAGCGCCTACAATAATGTAGCATAACTTCGGTAACCGTGGACCTAGAGCGCGGGGCACTTTGCGTGGCTACCGCGTAAATGGCTTGAAAATATCCGTAAAATCCCAGGGTGATTGCGTAATGCCGCTACAGGTGGCCGAAACCGATGGGCTGCCGGGGCATTGTTGGTCGCGCGTCATCGACCACATAGCAAGCCGCGCGATCTTGTTCTGTTGGGCGAAGGCCAGCACGGCTTGGGCATCGCTCAAGGTAAAGACTTCAGGTGAGACATCGTTGAGGCCGAGCATGGGCGTGATGCCGATCATCACCCAGATTTGCGCATCAGTTTTGGCCGGATAGATCGTCTTGAGTTGGCTAAACACACTCGTGGCGGCCTGGATTGCGTTTTCGCCCATTTGGTCGGGTGGGGCAACGGCGCCATAATCCATCGTCATCAGATTGACGACATCGACAGTAACCCCATTCGCGACGGCATCGTTTAACAAATCGATCCCATCATTGGTCAAACCGGTGGGTAAAACAGGCAGGGTATAAGAGATTTTTAACGGTTTGCCGGCGCTGATTGCGTCCGTCTGCAAACCAGCAATTGCTTGGTTGCGGCGTGTAATCGAAGCGGCATCGGCGCTAGCGCCACCTTCAATATCAAAATCAAGCTGGGTGAAGGCATATTTGTCGATTACGGCCTGATATTGTGCCTGCAATGTAGTCACTGTTGTACACGCTTGTCCCAGTTCAACACCGGCCGCGCCACCAAATGCGACCATCACATTGCCGCCCTGGGCGCGCAAATTGTTAATATCTTCCAGGAGAAAGTCCTGATCAAGCGGCGTCACGCCGCCCCAGGTCGCGTCGCAACCGCTGCCACTGATGATAAAAGCGAGCGTGTAATATTGACTACCCGTGGTTGTGGCGGTCTGGGCCAAAGCAAAAGTGGGCCAGAGCATCACATCGACATACGGGGCAAAGACGCGATTGGGCCAACCATCGTCGCCAACCGGAATCGGCGTTGCCGTTGGTCCGCCTGGTGTGGGCGTGATCGTGGGCGTTGCTGTGGCCACAACCGCAGTCGGAACAAGCGTGCGCGTGGGCGTCGGTTGATTGGTCAACAATTGCCACAAGGCGGGTGTCCTGGACGGTTCCCAGCCAACTTGGGCGGTATGCGCTTGCAGACATTGATAGGTGGCGCCGGCGTATGTCACCTGAGCGCCTACGGCATAAACTGTTTGCGGCGTCCAGGGCAAAATGGTCGGCTCGACGTTGGTTTCCCCTACCCCATTGACCACCAATGGCATAAAGATCGGCACTGTGCCCGTCAACATTTGTCCAGCGGCGATGACCACACCGAATGATGCGGCACGCGTTACCACTTGACTGGGACTTTGAATTGTGAACGTAAACCAGGGCAATAAGCCACCAATCGCCCAAAGTGTCAACACTGAACGCTTACGGAGCACTTCATATAAGAATTGTTTGAGCATGAATACCTCGTACAGCCTATTTGAAATCGAATGGTTAGATCCATAAGCCGCGATCATACCATCTTTCTTCGGCATAAGCAGTGCGCTGTTGATACTACAGACGCGACAATTTGCCTACGAATTTCCGTCGCAAAGCTTGTTCAAGGTTGGTTTTTGTCAGACAGAGGCGGCGTGCGCGGATCCATCATCTGATCGATATGCAGCCACAACAGGCGCGAGTAGCGAAAGATCAGCGGCCAGAGCACCACGATCTCGACAATAATTGCGATGCTAAAAAACGCAATCGAGACATCGCGCATCACGAGGTAAATCGCGGTGGGGATCATGATCAGGAAGCCGATTGTGTAGGCAAAAAACATGGCATTGAGGAAATAACCAGTTTCGCGATCAAAGAGCACACCGCAGTGGGGGCAATTTTTGTACATGCCAAACAGCGAGTTGAAGACTTTGCCCTGAAGGCAAACCGGGCAACGTTGGAGAAGCAAAGCCCAGAGACGAATTAGGATTTTCATAAGCATTAACCGGACGATGATCAAAGGCTAAGCTGACAGAATCGCCTCTATCAGCTTAGCCTTGAGTGATTACATTACTTCTTGCCTACAGCAATCGTTACCGCCTCACCGCCCAATTCTAGGTTGGCTTTGGGCAGATGGGCCGGGATGGTTTGCCCTTGATCAGGGTGTACCTGCACTAGATCGACACTTAGGGTCTCTTCGCGTACATAATCGCCAAAGTGAGCGAGTACATCGTGGATCAGGCTCGACGCTTCCACATAGGTGACGATGCGGTCGCTGATCGCCAGATCGGCGTCTTTGCGCAGTTGTTGGATATAGCGCACCAATTCGCGCGCATAGCCTTCTTGCACCAACGCTGTGCTCAGATCGGTCGTCACTGCCACCAGATAGCCGCCATCTTCCGCCACGCTATACCCGCTGCGCGGCGCCGAACGCACCTCGACATCGGCCGGCGCAATCAAATAAACCTGATCATCGGCCGTGACTTCGACTGATTCACCAGCCTGGAAATGCGCCGCTAGTTCAGCCTGATCCATCTGGCTCATCGCCTGACGGATCTTGGGATAGCCTTTGCCATACTTCTGGCCCAACTGCTTGGGATACGGGAAGACGCTCACGTCAACTAGATCCGTTGCGGCGTCGGCAAAGTCCAACCGTTTGACGTTTAGTTCGTCCAACACCAACTGTTGCAGGCGTTCCAAGCTGGCACGTTCTGCGCGTTGCCGCGTGCGCACGACAACCTGGGCTAGCGGTTGGCGCACCTTTAGGTTAGCATTCTGCCGACCCGCATGCCCCAAGCTGGTGACTTTCTGCACCATCTGCATATCTGTGCTCAGTTGCTCGTCGATCAAACGCTGATCAACCACGGGCCAGCGACTCAGATGGACGCTGTTCGGTGCATTTCCATCGAGATTCACCACCAAATTCTGGTAAAGCTCATCGGCGATGAACGGCGTAGTCGGCGCCAGCAATTGACTGACGGTTACCAATACCTTGTGCAACGTCTGCAACGCCGCGGGATCGCCATCCCAGAAGCGACGGCGACTTAGGCGCACATACCAGTTGCTCAAATTATCGACAAAATCAGCGATCGGGCGGGTTGCGCCGAGCACGTCGTAGGTTTCCATGGCCGCGGTCACGTCGCGCACGAGCAGATTGAGTTCGGATAGCACCCAATGATCAAGCATGTGTGATGTGACATCGGATGCATGATCAGTGATGAGTGATGGCTTGTCACTCGTCACGTTGTCACTTGTCACGTTCCAATCACTCAAATTCGCATACGTCACAAAGAAACTATAGGTATTCCACAGCGTGTTCAAGAACTTGCGCACCGTCTCGCCGACCAAGTTGCCGCTGAAGCGCCGACTGTTGCCGGGAGGACTGGCCGTATACATATACCAACGTGTCGCATCGGCTCCATAGTCATTCATCATATCCCACGGGTTGACCACGTTGCCCTTGGACTTGCTCATCTTGCTGCCGTCTTCGGCCAGGATATGGCCCAGACAGATCACATTTTTGTACGCAGGCCGGTCAAAGAGCAGCGTGCTCACCGCATGCAGCGTATAGAACCAACCGCGCGTCTGGTCGATCGCTTCACAGATGTAGTCGGCTTGGGCCTGTTCCTCCCACTTTGTCTGGTTCTCAAACGGGTAATGCCACTGCGCGATCGGCATCGAGCCGCTGTCAAACCAACAATCGGCCACTTCCGTCACTCGGCGCATCGTGCCACCATCCGGCGCGGTCCACGTTATGTTGTCTACATAAGGCCGGTGCAAATCAAGATCCGCTAACTTGCGGCCCGTTTTGGCTTCCAACTCGGCTACACTGCCGATGCATTCCATATATTTGCTATCAGGCGCGTCGCTCTTCCAGATCGGCAACGGCGTGCCCCAATAGCGGTCGCGGCCCAGCGCCCAGTCCACATTATTTTCTAGCCAGTTGCCAAAGCGCCCTTCTTTGATATGCTCTGGATACCAGTTGATCTGTTGATTCAGCGCCACGAGTTGGTCGCGCACCTGGCTGGTGCGGATGTACCAAGTCTCCTTGGCGTAGTAGAGCAGCGGCGAATCACAGCGCCAACAGAATGGGTAAGTGTGCTCGATGGTGCCCGCCTTATACAGCAGACCGCGGCTCTTCAATTCGGCCGTGATGTCCGGATCAGCCGTCTTAACGAAGACGCCCGCCCACGGTTCCACTTCCGATTTGAAACGACCCGCGGCATCCACCGTCATGATCAAGGGCAGGTTATTTTTGCGCCCCACTTCCATATCATCTTGCCCAAAGGCGGGGGCAATATGAACGATGCCGGTGCCGTCATCGGTGCTGACAAAGTCGCCCGCCACCACGTAGGCATAATCCTTTTCGACTGGATAGAAGCGGTAGAGCGGCGCATAGTGTAGGCCCAACAGATCGCGACCTTTCAGTTGCTCTAGCACTGTAAAGCCTGGTTTCAACACCTGTTCGGCCAGCGCTGCGGCCAGGTAGAGCATGCTGCCATCGGCCTCGCGCACCTTGACATAATCTAATTTCTCGCCAACCGCCAGCGCTACGTTGCCGGGCAACGTCCACGGTGTCGTCGTCCAGGCCAGCAGGTAGGTGTTCTCCTGATCAAGCACCTTGAACTTGACATAGACGCTCGGGTCAACCGTGCCTTCTTTATAGCCGAGTGACAATTCATGGCTGCTCAACGGTGTGCCACAGCGTGGGCAATAGGGCACCACTTTGTAACCCTGGAAGAGCAGATTCTTATCCCACAACTGCTTGAGGATCCACCAGAGCGACTCGACATAGTCGTTGTGAAAGGTGACATAGGCAGTCTTTAAGTCAACCCAGAAGGCCATGCGCTCGGTCAGCTTTTCCCATTCGCCGATGTATTCCATCGTCGATTCTCGGCAGCGGCGATTGAATTCTTCAACCCCAAAAGCTTCGATCTGTTGTTTGCCACTCAAGCCCAGTCGCTTCTCAACTTCGATCTCGACGGGCAAACCATGCGTATCCCAGCCGCCGCGCCGTTGCACAAAATAGCCGTTCATCGTCTTGTAGCGCGGGAAGATATCTTTAAACGCGCGCGCCAGCACATGGTGGATGCCGGGGCGACCATTAGCCGTAGGCGGCCCTTCATAAAAGACATATTCCGGCCCGCCCTCGCGTTCGCGCATGCTGCGTTGGAAGACGTCTTGATCGCGCCAGAGTTGTAAGATCTTCTCTTCCATCTCTGGGTAGTTGACAGCGGCTTTCACCGCTCTGAATTTGGGTTCAACTTTTGTTTGTGTCATTGTACGAGTCCCATTGAACTTAAAAATATACTTGTCGAATTGCTCAACATGCCCTATAATTCGATAAACGATTGTAATTGCTTACGACCGCGGTTGTTGCGTATTTGCCACAGGATAAAGTTTTATCATGGATATTGCCCTAAAAATCAAAGATCAAGATTTCGCTGCATCAGAAGTGCGTAATACGCTCACGTATGCGCTTCACGCTGAAACCGAACAGGCCCGGCTGCGACGCGACTATTACGCTGACATCTGTAAAACATTTGAACAGAAATATAGCCAATCATCGGACGCGTTTCTGACCGACTTTGAACAAGGCGTGCTTGCTGACGATCTTTATACGCTGGACTGGTTTGCTGCCAAACGCGGCTTTGATCTATGGGAGCGGCGCTATCACATTCTGCGTGGGATTTCGCTGTGAATGCCCGCGAATACTACCAGCAAATCCAGCATACGATTAGCAGCAATCGACTTGTGATTACCTCCGATATGAGCTTTAACGAAGTTGATGTTCACGAGTGTTACATTCGTGGCTCATTAACACTCCTCAACAGTTTTAAGCTACATATTGCGGAATACACGATTACGGCACCAACGCTTGACCGTGTCAAATATCGTTATCATCTGCAGAAGCTTGATGGTGCGCTTGTAAGCCGTTGGGACAATGTACCGCATCATCCGCATATAGCCACTTTTCCACATCATTGCCATGATGCGAATGAGAATATACACCCTTCATCACCGATGGATATATTCGCGATATTAAAGGCGCTTCCCCCTTTTGTTATCGCTTAACTACAATACCAACGTCATCCACGCAATATCATAGTACGTGTCATCCAGCTTGATGTAACGTTTCTCTACGTGCGAATCCACAAACCCGGCCGCTTGATAAAGCCGATGCGCCGTCTCGTTACCCACCGTCACGGCCAGAATGAGTTCTTCCAGATCGGACAGTGCACGGGCATGGTGGATAACTTCATTCAGCAAGGCCGACCCAACCCCTCGCCCACATGCTTCAGGCTTTACATACATGACCCCTAACGAGGCGCGGTGCCGTGTCTTACGGCCTGGATAGCGGTTAAAGCTGACAAAGCCCACGAGTTCCTCATCGATCAAGGCACCCAATGTGATTTTGTCGGCTGAAGTTTGCAATCGCTCCACCACTCTTTCGATTGGAAAATTGATTTCATCTTCATAAGCGCTACCAAACGCTTCCGGGTGTTCACGCAGTGAACGCAAGCGAAGCGTATGAAACGTCTGTGCGTCTTCTGCATTTAGCGTGCGAATTTTCATTCTGGTCATCCCCATCGCTTTCCATGGACACTAGGTGGTTCGGTCCAACCCCAGCCGGTTTGATACAGTCCCTGCTTGCCCCAGGCTTGATAGCTGCTATACGGCCACGCCTCGGGTTTTTGGCTCCACTTATGATGGACAGCGTCATAATGCACATAATCCATACGCGCCGCAAAATCCTCAACCTCTAAAATTTTATGCGCCTGATAATGGGTTTGCCAGACCTGCATCGGCTGCGGCAAGCCCATCAGCGCCTGATAATCTTGGTTAAACTGCTCGCGCATATCGTCCACAATTTGATCAAGGACAACATCGGTAGATAATTTCACCAACAGGTGAATATGATCCGGCAGAAAGATATAACCCAATGTACGAAATGGATACGTCTGCTTCACCGCATTCAAAATGGTGCGCAACAAGTGAATCATCACAGACGTGCCCAATACCGGTTCATGCGCTACCGTCACACAGGTGACAAAGAAAAGCTCAGGCGTAAAATGTTCGGCGTAGGTGGACATTGGGTGATTCCTGGCGTCAATGGCGAGTGAAACGTGATGAGTGAAAAGTGATGAGTGAGATCAAATGACCTTTTTCACTCATCACTCATCACGCGCCCAGTTCAATGTAAATTCGTTTATTAATCGCACCTTTACTCTTGTAATCAACAATCTTCATCGCGCCAACTTCACGCGTATTGGCGACGTGTGTGCCACCGTCCGCCTGTAAATCTAGCCCGATAATTTCTAATATACGCACCTCTTGGATCCCGGCCGGCAGCAAATTGATCTTGGTGCGAATCAAATCTGGGATTTCAAACGCCGCTGCTCTGGGCAAAATCTTCGCCTGAATGGCATGCGCGGCAGCAATCTCAGCATTACATTTGGCCTCGATCTCGGTAATCAACTCGCGGCTTAAAGCAGCGAACTCGAAATCCATACGGCTCTGACCGGGATCCATGTTGCCGCCAGTCACGCTGGCGCTGTAATCGCGCCAGACCACGCCACAGAGAATATGCATGGCCGTGTGCGTGCGCATCAGCTTGTAGCGCCGATCCCAATCCAGTTCACCGTGGACTGCTGTTCCCACGCTAAGTTGGCTAGCATCACTATGCCCGGTAAGCGTATGCCAAATTTGCTCGCCCTCTTTTTTGACTTTACTCACAGGGAAACGCTGGCCGCCAATTTCCAACCAGCCTTCATCATGCGGTTGGCCGCCACCGCCTGGGTAAAAGGCCGTCTTATTTAGCGCCACCTGTGGATTATCACCGTCCATCTGCACCGCGGTGACCACTGCATCAAATTTCTTGATATAGGCATCTTGATAATAGAGCAACTCAGTCATGGCTCAGTCCATTGGTGACAGGTTAAGGAATTGAAGTGAAAGTCAAATGGGAAAGGGTGCCAGATCAAGTTTGGGAATTTTCTTACGGTGCGCCTTAAGAACACCAAGGTCATGGTTTTCCGGTGCAGCGAAAAAGGCAATGGGATCATCGGCTTGGCCCCGATCAAAGGCTTGCACAAAATGGTAAAGGCCGCGAAAGACCATTTCCAGCGAGATGCGATCAAACGGC
>JBBQBY010000064.1:0-20478 GCA_038318235.1 Caldilineales bacterium | reverse complement strand
CACGCGCATGGGGTCTGGTCAGTCGCCTTTAGCCCCGATGGCCAATTTTTGATCAGTGGCGGCGGTGATGCCCTCGTCCGCCTTTGGATGGTCGACGATCTGGGCAAGAGCGCTGAACCACAGGCGCGCTATAGTTTGTCTGGGCATACCGATCATGTGCGCGCCGTGGTCGTTAGCCCGGATGGCCGCCTCATCGCCAGTGGCAGTGCCGATCAGACCATTTGTTTGTGGGATTTAGCCGCGGTGATGGCCACCCATCGAGCAACCGAGGTGATCCAGCGCCAACGCGTTTTGCATGGTCATCACGATCGCATCTTTAGCTTGGCCTTTAATGCGCCAGGTACCAGGTTGGCCAGTGCTGGCGTCGACCAGGTGATTTATGTATGGGATGTCGCAACCGGAGAATGCCGTCAACGGTTGCTTGGCCATGGCGAACGGATTGCGGCGCTTGCGTTTCACCCCGCTGGTGAATTATTGGCCAGCGCTAGCGTAGATCATACCGCCCGTGTGTGGAACATCTATACCGGTGAATGTCGCCAGACGCTAACCCATCCTGATATGGTATTGGATTTAACGTTTAGTCCCGATGGCGTCACCCTGGCAACCGGCAGCCACGATGGCACAATTCGGCTTTATGATGTTCATATGGGGCAACCCTATCGTACGCTCCAAGGCCATGGGCGTGGGGTGTGGACGTTGGCTTTCAGTTCCGATGGTAGGCTCTTGGCCAGTGGCGGCATCGATCATCAGGTGCGCCTATGGGAGATGCGCAGCGCACAATGCCAACAGGTTCTGAATGGCACCATGAAAGGCAACTATAGTGTTGCCTTTTCACCGGATGGCCTGACCTTGGCGAGTGGCGGAGAAGACGGCAAGATTTACCTCTGGGATTTGCAGACGCCTGGCCACACGCGCTGCCGCCACATTTTGTCTGGCCACACGCAGGAGATTAGCACGCTGGTCTTTTCGCCAACTGGCGACTTTCTGGTCAGCGGCAGCCATGATCATACGCTCCGTGTGTGGGCCTTAGCAGATCTGGCGGCAAAGGCGCCTGATTGTCAAGTGATTCTGCGCGGTCACAAACATTGGGTGATGGCGTTGGCGTTCAGCCCAGACGGGACATGGCTCGCCAGCGGTGGTCATGATGGGATGGTCTGTATATGGGCGTTTCGTGAACTTGACCCACTCGCCTTAGACCGTCCCTGGCATATTTTATATGAGCCAGGCGCCGGCGTTTATGGGCTTGCCTTTAGCCCGGATAGTCGTCGTCTGGCCACGACGGGAGACGACGCGAATGTGCGTGTTTGGCAGCTCGACCATCTAGCCTATCATCAGTTATCCTTCACCACCGATTCCCGGCTGCATGCGCTTGCCTTTAGTCTGGATGGCAGCCTGCTTGCCAGTGCAAGTTTGGATGCATCCGTTAGACTTTGGGACGCCCACACCGGGCATTGCATCCAACGCTATCAAGGACACACGCAGGTGATTGAGTCAGTTGCGTTCAGCCCAGATGGTCTGTTCCTGGCCAGTGGCAGCATGGATCAAACCATTCGTATTTGGTCGGTTCAGGACTTAAATCAGCCGCATTGTCACTATGTTTTGTTGGGCCATCAGAATGCGGTGCGTTCCGTGGCTTTTCATCCATCCGGTGAACTGTTGGCCAGCAGTAGCATTGATGGGACGACCAAACTCTGGTCTATGGCAACCGGAGAATGCGTCGAAACCTTATCCATACCTGGCCCCTATGAAGGCATGGAAATCACGGGCGTAATGGGTATCACGGCCGCCCAGCGGACTGTGCTCAAGGTTTTAGGCGCGGTTGAACATGCTTGACAGGTGCCTAGTGTAGTTGCAGACAAGGTCATCGGTGTTGTAAAGTCACGAGCCTCATCTTGTTATCACCGAAAAGGTTGTCTGATTCTGCACTAGGTGCATGGTGGCTTAGAGCATCACTGCGCAGGGCGTCACTCCAAAAACTCACGATTTTTGGAGTGACGCCCTGGACTTCTTGATGATCTGAAGCCGCTTTCTATTGGCATCTCGTTATTTTAACGGAGAACGCTCATTTCTGTTGGACTAGACAGGGCAAGATCAGGTTGGGTGAATGCCAATTTCTGCGGCCCGTTGACTGATGGTCTTTGCTTCTTTCATCAGCTCTCTGACTGCCTCCGCCTTGAAGGTGGCACTATAGGCCATTTCAATGAAATAAGGATCCAGTGTTTGCCGAACAAAATCATGCGCACGTGCTGCGTATACCCCAATGGTGCGGCTAAAAGCACGCACCTACTGGATACTTTATGCTTTGATTGTGCCATAGTGTTTGTGCATAGCCTTTTGAGACTTTATTTTTGTCCTTTTGATTGTTTAAATTCCTGGGCCGATTATAGTCTCCTTGTCCCCCTTCCTACTTCACCGTGAACTCTGACCCAGCGCTGCGACCCCAGACTTCATTAAAGTACATCAACTCGGCATGGACCGGCAACACCCGATATTCGCCGGACACGCTGGCGCGCACCTGGAAGGTGTATTCATAGGTGCCGGCTGGCAGATAAGTGGCAAAGAGCGCTACTTTATCAGCGCGCATGTCGGTGTGGGTGGGCGTCCAGAAGCGCCACGCGTTTGGTTGATTGGCGTTGGCCTGATCGTCGGTTTGCTCGACCTGTGGCCCATTCGCATCGCTGCTGGTCGTCGCCAAATTGGGATCAAGTGGCTCGGTGCCTGCCGGAATCGGCACTTCCACCAGCGCATGGTAGAGGTCATTCGGGGCGACAATCGTCACTGTGACGCTGATCACATCGCCGACCTGCGCCGAAGTAACGTGGGTGCCGCTCAACTCGAAACGCCGGTCGACCACGATGCCGCTGTCGCGCGCCGCGATGTCAAGCGCATCCAGATAGTAGCTGAGATGGGCCGTATAATAGAGTTGACCGCTGGCATTGTTGCGCGTGATGCGCAGCGCGTTGGTCTGGTCGCGCAGCAGATCGGTGACGGCGGCGCGGAGATGCACCGGCATCGCCAAGTTTTCTGGTCCAGCTGTGCCGCTGCCCAAATCCTTGTCGTTGAGGGTGACTGACCAGGCGTAGGTGCCTTTCAGTTCGCCGGTCGCCTGCATCCAGTCGGTTAGGGCGATAATGGCCCAACTGTTCTCTTGTGTGGTTTGCCAGCGGCCGGCCTGGCGCGCGCTCATCAACCAGCGCACGACATTGGGCAGCAAGGGTTGTTTGGGATCCAACCGGGCGAAGGCGGCCAGGATAATACTGGTGCTGCGCGTGTCGGTATTTAGATTCTGCCAGTCCATGCCCGTTTCATGCCACGATGCCCCCGTCGCACTGAATTGCGCGCGGCTAAAGAGATTGTCGAGCAGTGCGTCCACGCGTTCATCGGTGGTGTTGTTGTGCTTAGCAATGTTGGCGAGCGTCATCGCCAGATAAGCCTGGCCGTAGAGACTCAGCCGTTCGCGAGCATCATAGAGCGTGCTGGTGCGACCCGGATCATCCTTTTGCAGCTCCGAGAGCACGAATAGGGTAAAGGCCATTTCATTCAAGCGCCAATTTTCCCCGGCATCGGTGGCGATATCTTTGGGCGCCTGGAACTGACCGTCGAGATAATTGATCGCATCGGTCAGTGTCCGTTCGGGCACGGTAAACTGCATCTGCTCGGCATTGGCCAGGCCCCACAGCACATAGCTGGTGATAAACGGCGTGCTCGCTTCGCCCGGCCAGTAGCCCCAGCCGCCATCCTGATTTTGCCGCGTGCTTAGGCGTTGCACCGCCAGATTAACCGCTTCGGCCAAATTGCTCTCCAGGGTGGGATCGCTCACCTTTAAGGTGCGCAATGCCCGCACCGTAAAGAGATTGGGCAGGAAGCGGCTGACCAACTGTTCGTTGCATTCATACGGATAATGCTGCAAATAGTCGAGCCCTGGGATCATGCCCGCCGCCAGACTTGGTTCGAGCGTGAGGGCTAATTCCCCGTTGTCCGTGGCCTTGTCTGGCACGCGGATCGCTTCGAGTTGGCCTTCTGCGGGCACGACGCCCGCTGTCGCCACGGTTTCGGGGCTTTCATTACGGTCAACTGGCAAGCTGATCCGCACGGCATCGGCCAGTTGGGTGTTGCTTGTGGATTGCGCCGTCATAGTCAAGACGACCGAGTCACTGTTTTCGTTGACCGTGATCGGGAAATTAAAGCTGGTTTGACCATTGGCGGCCAAGGTTGTCGTCACCGCAGTTTCTTCTGTGCCCAAGGTCGCGCCAGCGACGGTTATGGTAAAGTGCAGATCGTCAATTGGCTGATTGGTCGTGTTGAGCACCGCCGCGCCAATTTGGGCTTTGTCACCCGCGGTGAAGAAGCGTGGCAACCGCGGGCGTACCTGCAGCGCTTTGCTGGCGACGATGTCGTTCTGCGCGTCACCGACGCGCGTGTCTGCGGTGACTGACTTGACTAGCAAGGTCCAGGTGGTCAGATTGTCGGGCAATTTGACCTTAAACTTGATCTGACCGTTGGCATCGGTGGTGAAATCGGCGCGCCAGAAGGCCACATCTGGAAAGTCCGTGCGGATTTCGGGGCCAGCGTCGCCGCCACCACCACCACCACCTTTAGCGCCTTCGCTGAGCTGTTGGCTGAGCCGATCGCGATTGATGATCAACAGTGCGCCGGTGGTGACGCCGAGCGCGCGTTGATAGTAAAAGATGTCGAGCAAACTGCGGGTGTCGCCCTGCGCGAGGGAAAGTACGGCCTTGTCGACCAAGGCTACGCTTGTTTCGGCGTTGGCGACCGGTTTGCCTGTGCTGTCTGTGATCGTCAACGTATAGCTGACGGTGTCACCCGGCTTGACTTGGTCGGCAGATGGCGCAATCTCGATACCCAGTTTTTTCTGACTGGTGTCCACCGCCAATTGGACGAGGCCCACGCGAATGGCGGCGGTCGGATTGCTCGCATCCACGCCTTTCACGATCACCACGCTGACAAAGATGTTGGGAATATGCTCGGCGGTGATCGGAATGTCCAGGGTTTCACTGTTACTGGTCAGCGTAATCACCTTGGACTCCAGTACACCCGCGCGCTCCAGCGTGACCAAAGCTTTCACTGGTCCCGTAAACGGGCTGGGCACGAGGATTTTGGCCGTTTCACCCGGCGTGTAGAGCTTCTTATCGGCCACCAGTTGGATCCGATCATTGTTTTCGCGCGGCCAGGCCACAAAATCACTGTCACTGCGCGTGCTGACCCAGAGATAAGCTGCGCTGTTGATCGGATTGCCGGCTTGATCCTTGCCGCTGGTGACAATTTGATATTGACCACCCTTCTTGGGCATCCAGGTGAGCGAGGCTACGCCTTTGTCGTCGGTGGTGAGTGTTGTTGTCACGACGGGCGAACGCAGCACGCTGGTTGTCCAACGATAGGCGCCAATCACATCGCGTTCGTAGACGCTGTTCCACTGGAATTCGGCGATGATCACATCCAACTTGGCCGCTGGATAGGGATCACCCTGGGGCGTGATGGTAACGACATCTACCTTGCTTTCATCGTTGACCTGGGTGACATAACTTTGCGGACTGAGTCCGGTGTAGAACGCACCACGATGAATAGGCACGGTCACATTGCCACTGACAAATTGGTTGGTTGAGCTTTGCACCGTGACGTTGAATGTCCAATTTTGGCTTTGTAACGATTCGCCTAAATCGGCGGGCACCTCAAGTACAAAGTTGCCATCCGCATCGGTGACGCCTTTGCCATCTTTGAACATGCCTGTGAAATTGCTGCGATAGGGGTCAGCGTTATCCTGGGTTGGATCATAGGGATCGAAGCTGAAGTAGCGATTTTCCGGGCCTTTGCTCCAATTAAATTGATATGGCGTCGCGATCAATTGCCAGTCGATTGGCGCGTTGACCAACGGCCCACCGCTAAAATAACTGGCCTGCAGCGTGACTTTAACTTTGTCGCCTTGCACATATTCGGGTTTGTTGGCACTGACATCGATCTGGAATTCGGGTTTGCGATAGGCATTCACCAAGAAGCCCACCCCATTGGACATCGCGACTTCATCCGTAGCGCTTTTGACCTGAGCATCCAAATAATAATAACCCGTGCCAGCTTCGGGGGCGAGCGCTAGCTTACCGTTGAGCGTGCCGTTTTCATTTGGTGTCATTTGTGCCGACATCAGCGCGACGCCTTGGGCATCGCGGATGGTCACGCTAATTGGTAGCATGGGCGGTGGTAACTGATATTGGTCATCGACCAAACTACGGACAATGCCTTTCCAGTAGACGGTTTGGCCTGGCTGGTAAATCGGGCGGTCGGTGTAAAAGTAGATCTGATAGCGGCCACTGTCATAACCACCATTAAGCTCGAAATCATAGGTGGTGACGCCTTCATTCCATTCGCTGGAGACGGCCGCAAAGTTTGCCGCACCCGGTTCGCCCACCAGCGCAATCACGGGCATATAGGCTGTGTTCGCCCCTAGTTCCAGGCGCGCGCTGGCAATGCCGTCCGGCCCGCTTGTGGCTTCAACCGGGTCGCCCGTGGGGCGATAGAAACGAATCGACTGATCGGCCACCGGTGTGCCGGTCCGTAGATCAGTCACCCAGGCCAGGCTTTCGCCGTCGCGACTCTTCTTCAGCACCACATTTTGATTGCCGATGACGATCAGCTTTTGGCTTTCTGGATCGGATTGGGTATTGTCGTCCTTGGGTTTCGGCGTCTGGTTGACCTCGAGCAGATAGATGCCCGGCGTCAGGATCTTGCCGACTTCATCCGTCAATGAAATCACCTGGCGCCCGGTGATATTGCGCGCAACTTGCGGGGGATAATTATGGGTCCAAATGCGATTGGCATCTGGATCAGGCAGTTGGTAATTATTCCAAACTTGATATTGGTCCTGACCAGTCAATTTGAAAAATTCGTCTAACGGCACGCGTGAGAGCGTCGCTTCGACCTTGGGGACGTTGCGATAATAGAGACTGACCAGCGTTTGCGAATAGGCATTAAAGTGGGTAAAGCGATCCAAATTGATGCGGGCATACGGTGTAAAATCGCCGGTTGTGAAGTGGAGATCATAATCTTGGCCCAAGGTGTTGCCAAAATCGTCGGCCACCGCGCTACCCACGGTAACGGTGTACGCGGTCTGGGCCTTTTTATTCCAACTCAACGTCAGCTCACCGTTGTAGGGTGAATAATAGCTATAAACCTGGGTGGTGCTCAACATGGGCGAGATCTGCACATTGGAGAGCACGGTGGTCGCGCTCACCGGCGCGCTGAAGCGAATGATCACATCCTGTTCGGGCGGTACAGCGGTGGCGTCTTGGGTCGGTGTGGTCATGCTGATGCCGGGCAGGGGGACAACATCAAAGGTTCTTGCGAAGCGTTCGCGCAAATTACCCTGGCGGCTGGCTGGTTGTGCGCTTGCTTCCACCGTCACCCTATATTGCTCACCAAAGGCCAACATTTGGGTCGGCGTAAAGGTGAAAGTTTTGTTGACGTTCGCCCAGACTAAATTGCCGGCCACTGCTTCTGACGAGGTCACATTTTTGATCGAAAAGGCCTTTTCTGTGCTCTCCGGGTCCATGGGCTGACTGAATGTCACATGGAAAGCTACATCGGGCGCAATTGGATTATCTTTATCGGGTTGAAACGGGTTCACGGTTGGCTTGACTTCGGTGACCACCGGCGTCGCCGTGGTAAAGCTGAAGGTGACGGGGGCTGCCAATGCTTCCCCATTTAAACCCTTGATCTGATCAACTGTCACCTGATAGGTTGTGCCGCCCGCCAAACCTAGCGTGGGCTGAAAGAGATAGACGCTGGTGTTAAGCCACTGGCCTTTGCCGTCCACTGCCGGATCAAGCGTAAGTGGCTGCGGCAAGTTGGCTTGATCATCAACGCCCGTCAACGGCACAACCGGCCGGTTAAAGACGACGACGATCTGCCCATCCGTATTGAACTCTTTGGCGCCATCACTGGGCTGGGTGGAGGTCACCTGCAACGGTGTCGCCGCAACCACAGTAAGCTCGACCGGCGCACTCAAAGCTGCGCCACCCGCCGATTTAGCCTTGGTATCCAGGGTAAAATGATAACGAACGCCGGGCTCGGGCGCGGCATCAGGTGTGAAGATCAACTTTGTTCCGTCAACCGTTGGCGCACCGGTTACCGTCGGATCAATTTTCAAACTGGCCGCGCTGTCCGCCGCCAGCGGTTGATCAAACGTAAAGGTAACCGGTCCCCCATGCCAACTCGCGCCACCAATCGGGTCGGTAGCGACCAAGGCGGGGGGAAGGTTGGCCGCGGTCTGTTGCCGCGTGGGCGCCGCCTGCACAATACTAGCAAAGCTGGATACGATAATCGCAAAAACGAGCAACAAACGATAAAGTGGATGAGGTTTAAATAGGATTGGCACAGTTCTAGCTCCTGAATAACATGCTTACCCCATAGCGAGGGTTAGATTAATATTATAACAGAACTCCGTAAGGAAAAGACAAAAGACAAGATTGCGGCTCGACACAATAGAAATAACTCCGGCTATACACATGGCACCGTAGGGGCGTGATTCATCACGCCCCTACGATCATCAGCGACCGCGGGCCGCTCTGCCCCCTTTGTCTACATTTTTACCCCCTAGGCTAAGTTTGCTTGGCGGGATACGGCTGGGCGTGATTCATCACGCCCCTACAAACATGACGGCCAGACCCCCACCTAACCTCCGAGTAGCTCATGGTGACTGTAGCCGACGCTCTCAGTCCTACAAACATGACGGCCAGACCCCCACCTAACCTCCCCCTGCTGGGGAGGAATTGAGGCTTCATCGGTCCCGAACGGTTCGCACCCAGCAGCGGAGGGTTCGGGTGAGCCAAAAACTCCGCTTTTCGTTCTGACTTTGGTATAAGCGCACAGCTTGATCAAGCTGCGATCAAGGCGTGATAGGATTGACATTGACCTCAAACGGCTGCAACGTGAAATTTTCAACCGTCACGGGGGCACGGTCGGAGCGGACCTGCACCCCGTCCGTTTTTTGAATGCCTTCTAGCCAGAATTGATGATTGCCCGGCTCAAGCACCCACCAGGCGTTGATGCGGTTGGCATGCTTGGCCTGCGCCAGGATTGTGCCGTCCTTGACCAGCCGCAATTCGGCCCACGGTTCGCCATCGGCGCTGTAGCCCCCCACCTCGATGCGCT
Source organism: Caldilineales bacterium (assembly GCA_038318235.1). Classification (GTDB taxonomy): domain Bacteria; phylum Chloroflexota; class Anaerolineae; order Caldilineales; family Caldilineaceae; genus JAPLGZ01. Next base: position 11,316 of record JBBQBY010000064.1, on the reverse strand, counting down.
GGCGTTCGCGCGGCACGCCGGGGTGAATTTCGTAGCCAATGTTGGATGTGGGCGAGGTTAGAACGAGCGAATGCGGAATGCCGAATGCGGAGGGCGGAGTCTGGGTGGAAGCCGTCGTTGTTTTGCATGCTGCGCTTTGAGGCGCCCCCTGGGCCCCGCATTCTGGATTGGGCGGGGCAATTGCAATCCCTTGCCCAAGCATCCAGTTGCTATATTCGGGTGGCAACATCCAATAGACGCGCGTCTGGGTACGCGCCGGTGGTGTGGTGGTGGTCGCACGCAGACCGGTGGCGAGATCGATCGCGATCGGTTGAAACTGATTGTCGATCTGCGTTGGCTCAGTGCCGCGGATAAACCGTTCGGCGCGGGTGCGCGGGCAATCCGGCGAAGGCAGCAGACCGCTTGGGGCACAGATATTGACAATTTTAATGTCGCTTGGCTGACGAAAGGCCGGTGGCATTTGTGGATGCGCGGCGAGCATTAAGTCATGCCAGATCGGCCCGGCGCCGTCAATCCCGCTCACATCGATCATTGGCTGATTGTCGGCATTGCCCACCCAGACGCCAACTAAGCGCTCGGTAGAATAGCCAATCGTCCAGTTGTCACGCCAATCGGTGGTCGTCCCGGTCTTGACTGCCGCGGCAAAAGGCAAATCCAGCACCGAGCTTTGGCCGAAAGCGGGCATACGCGCGTTATGATCAGCGAGAATATCAGTGATCAGGTAGGCCGTTGCAGGGGCGATGATAGGCTGTGACAACAGGGCGGTAGGTCGATAGGACGAGTCGCGCGCTGTCTCCTTGTCTCCTTGTCTCCTTGTCTGCAAGATTGCCTTTGGCTCCAGCCGCGTGCCATTTTCAAACACCCCAAAGGCGGCGGTCAATTCTAATAATTTTACTTCGCCGCCACCCAGGGTCAGAGCCAGACCATATTGCTTATTAAACGTGCTGATCCCAGCCTGTCTGGCGATCTGTTGTAACGTGTTCACCCCAATCCGATCCAGGGTTTTGACGGCGGGGATATTATAGCTACTCGCCAACGCCGTGCGCAGACTGACCGGCCCGTGATAGCGCTGGTCGTAGTTCATCGGCTTATACGGCACGGGGTTGCCTTGTTGGTCTTTCACATGGAAAGTTGTGTCTAAATCTGGGATAATGCTGGCCGGCGTCAACGGTTGCAGACCATTTTTTGCACTCCAAGTTGGATCGAGCGCGGCGGCATAGGTCAGCGGCTTGATCGCGCTGCCCGGCTGGCGCAAGATCAGCACGGCGTTGATATTGCCCTGAATGCGTTCGTTAAAATAGTCTGGGCTACCAACCATCGCCAAAATTTCGCCGGTGTGGCTGTCCAAAATCACCGCGCCCGCGTTGTCCACGCGCCGATTGCGATCGGTTTTGGCCGTACAGAGACCCGGCTGCCGGCAGTTAAGGAGATCGAGCCGGTATTGCACGGCGCGTTCGGCCTGGTGCTGCAAATCGAGATCAAGCGTCGTGGTCACCCGCAAGCCGCCCTCGCGCAACTGTTCCAGCCCCACCTGTTGCGTGAGCAAATCCTGCACATACATGACAAAATGCGGCGCCTGAATGTTAAACAGATGTGATCCATAATGCAGCGGCTCACTGGCGATTTGTTTGACTTGTTCGGCGTTGATATAGCCCGCGTCTTGCATCAAACGCAACACAGTCAATTGGCGTGCCTTGGCGGTTTCTGGCGCTTGTAGTGGATTATAGGCGGTGGGTGATTGCATCAACCCGGCCAGCAGGGCGCATTCGGCTTGGCTGAGTTGGGCCGCCGGTTTGGCAAAGAAAACCTGCGCGGCCGCTTCGATGCCAAAGGCAAAGTTGCCATAATACGTTTGGTTGAGATAAAGCGCGAGCAGTTCATCTTTCGTGTAGCGGTGCTCGAGCTGCCAAGCCAAGTAGGCTTCACGCAGTTTACGGCTCAGGCTTTGTGTATAGCGTTCTTGCGGGCTGAGAAATAGATTGCGGGCCAATTGTTGGGTCAAGGTGCTGGCCCCGCTCATGACGTTTCCCCCAGCGCGGCCATATTGCCAGGTGGCGCGGGCAATCGCGATCAGATCAAAGCCGGGATGCTGGTAAAATCGCTTGTCTTCGGTGGCCAGTGTTGCTTGGATACAGGCGGCTGGCAGGGTGTCCAAGCGCAAAGTAAGCTGCTTGCCTGCGTTGGGATCCACAACCTCATAGAGTAACCGCCCCTTGCGGTCAAGGATCTGCGTTGTCGGATGCACAAGGCGAGTTTCGGTTGTGCTAACGGATGGCAGGTCAGCCAGCAGCCAAGCATAAATAGCACCCCCCAGGCAGCCAAGCGCAGCCAAGGCGATGAGCAAAAATTTGAAGAATTTAGGTAGGGTTATCCATGCGCGTCTCATACGTTTGATCAACGTTAGGGATACGCGGAATGTTCCGGCAGATCGCTTCCCCGTTGAAGCGAGGGAGTACCCTGAAAGGAACTTCTATGGATAACAACAATGGCTTATACAACTATACGAGCCTGAATGACCTGTGGACGCTCACATCCACTGTACGCGCCGCCGGTGCCGCTGGCATGACGGCGATCAATGCCGACTGATGCGCGCGCGATTGCCGACACGTTCTTGAACCAGAACGGCCTGCACCGTAATGACGCGCAATTCTACGAAGTGATCACCGATACCCTGACGACGGCGCAAAGCCCGACGCGCTTCCACAATTTGAGCGCCGCCAATGCTAGCGAAATTCTCGCCGAGCAGGGACGAACTACCAGGTGATCTACTCGCGGATTCTCAGCTTCACGCCAGTCACCGCTGCCGGCGTCCACGCTGATCCCATCGAATTCTCGGTGATGGGGCCAGGCTCAAGTTGAAGGTCTACGTGGCAACGCAAGCGCCATCAAACTTGCGCCGCAGTGCGGGGGTCGATAATGCGGTGATCGGTGGGGTGGGTGGCTATCGCCAGGTGAACGAAGCCGTTGCGGCGGGCACCAATCGTCCGTTGATGACCCCGGTGCGCCCGCTGGATACGATCGAAAAGCTCTTGGATAAAACCAAATTCACTCTAGTTGTAAGGCAATCATTTTTGTAGTAAACTGACCAGGAAATCACGCTGTACCATTGGTTGCTTCCCACTTGATTGTTTCACTTCCACCTCGGTCATCAAAATTTCACCCAATCAGATCCGGATCCACTATGCCCACTGTTAAGCCGCCTTGCACAGAATGTCAGAAAGAACGTCGACAATTTCTACGGGATGGTAATAAAAAATCGCCAGGATGTGCCGAATTATGGCGGCTTGCCTTCGCTCAGGACATGGACGCGTGGAACTGCATCAAAATCATCTTTGAACCGTGGATAACACGGTTATGTGATGCCTCTATATACTCATCGTCCAAGATCAGTGGCTTGTCGCGGCAAGATGTTCCCGATATTGCCCAAGATGTATGGCACAATCTTTGGCGCTATGCTGTCCGTAACCCGACTGATGCCCTTGGCTTGCTGGCTGAGGATGACATTAGCCGGGTGATTGGACTGATCAAAACCACTGTCAAGCATCGCGTGGTGGAGCTATGTCGCAAACCGCACGGTTATGAGGATGTTTTACCGGATGATGATCCGCTGACTGGAGTAGATCGGGAATCTGTAAAGTCTCAACCGCCCAAGGTTGATCCGCCTGAGGTGGAAGGCGTGCTGGATATTCTTGCTTTTCTCCAGCGGCACATTAAAACTGCGCAAGAGAAAATAATTGCCGAAGTGATTTTTCTGCAAGAGATGAAGCCGCTAGATGTCTTTGACCTCCATCCGGGCAAGTTTGCAAACGTCGAAGAAGTCAATCAAGTTCGCCAAACCTTAATTCGTCGGCTTAGAAATGATCCTGCGAGCCGAAAATTTGATAGTTCTGCATCTCTGCAATTTAAACTTGAAAATGACGAGGTGCCTATGCAAGAAAAACCGAACTTATTCGATCCGTGTCCTTATGATGAGGGCGTTTTGTTGGACTATATCAACGGCCATGTCACTGTGGCAATAAGGGCCGCGATTGAGCGTTCGCCGGCGTGCGTGCAGGCCGCGGCAGACTTGAAGGCAGAATTGGCAATGTGGCAACCCGCTTTACGGCAAATGTTCTGCCCTACCAGTGAAAAGCTGGTTGCTTATCAGGAAAAAAATTTGCCTGCCAATCAACAACTGGTGGTTGCCGCTCACATCAGGCAATGTCCCGTGTGTCTTGAAGAATTGCAAATGCTTGATGCTATCGACGCCGTCCCGTCCGAACCCCAACCATCCTTACCGCGCCGTCTCTATAAGTTGATCTTCCAGCCGGCAACGCTGGCTCCCGTACCAGTGCGTGGTGAAGGCAGCTATCGCACAATTGAACGGACACCCCAGATTGAACTGCTCATCCGCACGACCCGCACCACGGGTAAACAGGGCAATTGGATGCTCTTCGGCAGAGTGCGTTATGAGGGTGATCAACCTATGACGCAAGTGGAGTCGATTGTTATGCAAGATGTTGAGGAAGAAGACGCGCCCGAATTCTCAACCACGGTGGACGAACAAGGGGCGTTCACTGTAAAAGGGCTGGATGCTGGACTGTATCGCATCCGCATTCTCACCGCTGCTGAGGAGATTATTTTGCGTGAGTTTAGAGTTGGAGAGACCTACTAATGGCTGAGGAAGCGAGCGATCCTCAGACGGCGCTGATTGCCCGGCTTGTAGAAAGCCTGGTCGCCTGCCCCGCAGAAAACTTGCTGCCCTGGATGCAAGAAAATCAAAACTCGCTTTCTTTGGCTTTGTTACAGCAGCTAAAAGACACGTGCGTCACTGCCTCAAATATCCTCGAAGACCCGGTCAAGACAGATCGGCTTACGCGCTATGCGCTGACCATCGCAGGTTTCATCTCCTTTCATGATCCCCAAGCCCTGGCGTTAGCCCAATGGATGCGCGGATTGTGGGCCATGTACAATGATGTTGCGGACGCTGTGATCTGGTTTCGCGCCGCATTGCCAGCCTATGAGGCAATCAACGATCCACTCAGTGTTGCCCGGTTATTATCAAACTTGGTAGGTGTACTTGCTGCGGTCGGGAAAAATTTGGAGGCTGAAGAATGTTATCAGAAAGCGCACCCTTTCTTTCTCGCCTATGCCCCGCAGGATCCTAGATTTTTACTTTATCTTGAGCAGAATTTTGGATGGTTGTTGCACACCTGGGGGCGTGATGAAGAGGCACTAACGGCTCACAATCGTGCGTTAGAGTTAGCAACAGAATACAACTTATCAATCAGCATGGCCGAAATTCAAGTCAACCTTTGTCTTACTTTGGCTCGCTTGGGTCGCCTTGGTGAAGTAGAGCAAACCCTAAAACGTAATCGAGCCACCGCCTTACAGGCCGGTGAACTAGTCACCGTAGCCAGGATCGACATGAATTTGGGTGATCTTTATACCACCCAAGGTCGCCCAGCAGAGGCGTTACGCGCTTTTCAACAGGCCACAAGCGGCTTTGTCCCAATGGAACAAGGGTCAGTGCTGGCTCGGCAGGCGACCCTGCTCCGGCAATTGGGGGCATGGCCCGCCGCTTTACGCCAGTATGACTTGGCCCTGCAAAAGATTGAGCAGTATGCGTTAAAACCGTTTTATGCGGAAACATTGGTCAATTTTGCCACCTGTTTACGCTTGCAAGGGGAGCGCAAGGCTTTACGTAAAGCCAGCAAAATTCTGGATCAAGCAGAGGCGTTATGGCGTGAGTTGGGGGGCCCCTTGTGTCTTGCCCAGGTGTATACTGAGCGAATCTTGCTGGCCTTGGCCCAGACACAGTTTGCACAAGCATTTGCCCTGCTTGCGGAATTCCCAGCCGCATCGGCTAACCCGCGAATGCAAGTAGAATATCGATTTTTGCGCGCCGAAACCTACCGACTGGCCGATCAAGCAATGATTGACCCAAGCTCGATTGTCCAGGATTATGAGGCTGTGCTAGCCTATGCTCGCCAGCAAAGTCTCCATTGGTTGCGGCGTAGTGCGTTACACAGTTTAGGCAAGCTGTTTAGCGAGAGCAATGAGGATAAAGCGCGCTCACTTCTAGAGGAAGCAGCCGCGATTGACGATCAGTTACGCCAAACCCTCACGCTTCAGGAATTAAAAGCCAGTTTTCACGAACAGGCCAACGATCTGTACGATGAACTAATTCGCCAAGCCTACCGGCAGCAAGCGTACGAAAGGGTGCTGTTGTATGCGTGGCGTGCCAAAGCGAGTGCCTTTCTCGACCTGGCCTTGAACGTCCAAAACGAATCGGTCTATACCCTGGAACAGCGCCAGAAAATTGATCAGTTACGTCAGCAAATTGCTTCGTTGCGTTGGGCGTTGGCCAAAGCGTCTGAGGCGAATCCACAGCATGACCGTTACGAGGAAGCCGATCCCGAACTAACAAAACTGACCGAGCAATTGCTTGAAGCGCGACGGCAAGCGCAACAACAACAGACGCACATTTCTACGTTGACCCTCGCCCAACTGCGCAACGCGTTGACAACGATGGCCGCCGACGCTTTGCTGGAATATGTCCACTGCGGGAACGAGGTCTATGGTATTTGTGCTACCAAACAAGGGCATTGCCATGTTCTGCGTTTAGCCGATGGAGAAACGCTAGCCGAGCTTGCCGGCAACCTGGCGCTCAATTTTCATAGCTTTAACGCGCTTGCGCCAGCCAAACGAGGCGAAGTAATCGATAGTCGGATGGATGAATGTGAACGGATTCTGCAACGATGTTACGAAGCACTTGTAGCGCCCTTTGCGGAAATTCTCCAGACCTTGCCCGCGGATAGCAAACTATTGATTGCCCCTTGTGACGTGGTAGCGATGTTTCCATTTGCCGACTTTTGGACCGGAGAACATTATTGGCTTGAGGCATACGAACTCGAAACGATCCAAAGCGGCGCGTTATTATTGCTGCCCTTACCAACGGCCAGCAGTTACTCCCCAGCCATCGTGATTGCCGCTACCAGTGAGAAAATCGTGGCCGTGCGTGAGGAAGCTGTTGCCGTTGCCAGTCAAATTAGGTCGAGCATTGCCTTTATCGACACGCCCGTGCTCAATTATTTGGATACATTACCATCTCCGCCGCGGATGTTGCACATTGCCGCGCACACCATTGCGCGTGGCGATGCTCCTTTTTTCTCTGGCATTCAACTCCACGGTGAAGTGCTTTCCGTGGAACATTGCTACGACCTGCCGCTCTGGGGCAGCGAGTTGGTGACGCTCAGTGGCTGTGCAACCGCCGGTGGCATGGAGAGTGACGCCTCGCTCTTTGCCTTTCAATCGGCTTTGTTGGTCGCTGGCGCCAAACGGGTGATCTGCACTTTGTGGTCCATTGCCGATGAATTGCCAAGCGCGATGATGACCCATTTTTATCAACTGCTCGACGCCGGTTTAGCGGCCCCAACCGCCTTGCGTCAAACCCAACGTTATTTTCTGGCCCATCCTGCTTATTGCCATCCTGCCCTCTGGGCTGCCTTTACCTGCATTCGCCGCTGAGCGGGTCGCCTCTTTTCCTTTCACGCGCCAAAATTTATCAGAAGATACATCTCTGTTGCTAATAAAGCAAACTATACTTTGTTATCGAGCTTCATAAACCCAAATCATGATTTGCGTGGAGAAACAACATGTTCCAACCCTTTACAACCCTACCTGGGCGACTGCGCAAGCTAAGTGCAATTGTGCTTGTCATTTGTTTTGCCCTAGCACTATCGACCACCATTGCTTATGCAGCCAGCCTGTTTGACGAAACTATCGACCCCTTGCCAGATGGCTGTATTCGTGGCACCCCGCCCGGCGAAGAAGCGCCGCTTTGCTGTCTGAGCGGCTTTGTCTATGTGGACGGGAGCGCGGTCAAGGATGCCGAGGTGACGATTTCTGATGCCCAAGGTGAAGTGGGCAAAGCAGGGACGCAGTTTCAGCGCGGCAAAGAACAACGACCCTACTACTATGTTGATCTGACCCGCCTGACCCGCCCGATTACGCCAACCCAGGTGATTACGCTGGCGGTCAACTATCATGGCTTGACCATCCCGCCAGTCCGCTACACTGTGCAGAAGGGTGGTCAGCAATTCAGCTTTAACCTGTATGCCGACAAGGGCGTACTGCCGTTGATTGGTGTCAATACGGGCGTCGCCGATCTGGGTAAGTTTCAGAACATTAGTAGCGTGGCGGTAGACCGCCAAGGCAATCTCTATCTACCCGATGGGGGTGACTTTCGCATCCAGGTACTTGGCCCCGATGGTGTATGGTTAAATCGCCCCCACTGGCAACGTGAAATCGGCGTGCAACCGCAGCAGATTCGCAGCGCCCCTACCCTGGCGATTGACCGCCAACGCGAGCGCGTTTACCTGGCCGATGCCTATAAGACGGGGATTGCCATTTACACCACCGATGGTGAGTTCACCGGCCAGATCGCTGCGGCGCCCTCCAATACCTGGGTCATTGCGGTTGATGGCGCAGGGAATGTGTATGCCATCACCTTGTATGACGGCCTCTACAAATTTGGCCCCGACGGAAGCGTGCTCAAACATCTCACCGAAGCCGAGCTAGTACAGCAGATCGGGAAAAAGCCAAACGAAACCCCCACCGATCGACTGCTTGCCGTCTCGCCCCAGGGGGAAGTCTATGTAGCCAGACGCGTGCCCAACGGCATCTTCAAGTTTTCCACGGATTTGGCGCCATTGCCCTATACGCCGCAACTCGGCGCTGGTCAACCGCTCACCGATCCAGTGGCCATTCTGGTGGATGAGGCCAATACGCTGTTTGTCTTCGACCATGCAGCTTTCCAACTCGATGCCCTTGACGCCAATGGCACGCAGCTAAAGCGCACCTGGGATAAACCGCAGGTTAGCCAAGGCAGTGGCATCTATCTGGCGACCTTTGGCGAATCCATCTATCTCGTCGGTGGCTATGATGGGAAGATCGTGCAGTTCTCCAAACAGGGAGGGGCAGCTCTGCATACGTGGGGCGCCTTCGCGGATAATCAGGGCAGCATTGGGCTACCCGGTGACATTGTGGCCGCGCCAGATAAAAAAAGCATCTTCATGATTGACCCGTGGTCGGACCGTATCAGCCAGGTGGTGGACAATCAAATCACGCACAGTTGGCCGGTATTGGGTCAAACTGGCAGTTATAACTCCGCCGCTTTGACCTTTGATCCTAACGGTAAGCTCATTGCCACCGTCAATATCCATCAAATTCAACGCTTTCAATACGATGCTGTGCATGCAACCTTAGTCACCGATACCCTGCCCTGGGGTGGGTTTGGGGCCGAACTGGGCCAGTTCAATCACCCAGTTAGCCTGGCTGCCGATAAAAATGGGTTCGTCTTTGTGGCCGAGCCTGGCAACCATCGCGTCCAGGCCGTACGCGAGGATGCGGCCACGAACAGTTTTGTCGCCATCACCAGCACCGCGGCCTTAACCCTGACGGGCGTATTGAGCCAGCCGTTTGGCATCGCCATCGATGACCGCAGCACCCCGACCCTTGTTTATGTGACCGACAGCCTTTATAGTCACATTGTCAAATTGAGTTTTGATGGGAAACAATTCCGCTTTGTGGGTGTGATTGGCCGTTATGGTGTAGGTGTCGGTCAGCTTTTCTATCCGCTTCATTTGGCTGTGGCGGCGGATGGTACGTTGTGGGTGGCGGATAATTACTATCATATTCATCACATTGACCCCAATAACCTGACCAATTGGCAAATCTATGGCGGCAGCTATGGTGATCCCGTCTGGGACGCTTATGGGATTGCCCTGACCAAAACAGCCGACCAGAAAGACCGGATCTATATCAGTTCCTGGACCTTCGGCCTGATCAGTAGCTTCAAACCAATGGAGACCAGCGACCCAGTCGCGACTATCGTGCATTGCTCTTCGGGCGATCTCATCCCCGGTGAGACGCTCATTTGTGTCGGTGCGGGGCAAGATGGCAAGGTGAATAACGCGATTACGCGCTATGAATGGACCTTCACCAACGGGATTACCCCAGAACTGTCGCTTACCGTAGCAACCCCACAGGTGACAATCCCCACCGTGGCTGGACCCACCCAGCCAGGCAAGCTTGGCTCTGGTTTGTACACATTACGCTTACGGGTGCGCGGCACGACCGGGGTTGACGGTGACAATGTCACAGATTGGTCGCAACCGGTCAGCACGACGATCTATGTGGCCCCCCAAGTGCCCGCACCGCAGCCAACGGGTCTGCCCACACCTGATCCAAGCCAACCGCCACCACCAGCGCCCGTTACTTGTCCGGCTGGATCGCTGTGGACGCTGTTGCTCTATCTGGATGCGGATAACAAGAATGATGGCGCACAATTGCTGACAGAATATCAGAAGTCGTTGACCGCGTTGGAAAAGCTGAACCATGCCTGTGTCCAAGTCGCGGTGCAGATCGATGGCCCCACGTCGATTGGCCAGCCTGGCAGTTCCGATACACAACGGTGGTTGATTCACTTCAACCCCAATGGTTCGTTGCCGATCAGCACGACCGAGTCAATCGCCGAACAGCCGATGGATACACCGGAAGCACTGAGCGATTTCATCCAATGGGGACAGCAGACGTTGCCCGCCGATCACTATTATCTTGCGATTGCCGACCACGGCAACGCTTTCCAGGGGATTGCCTTTGATCACACGAGCGATCCGACCGGCAATGCCTATCTCGACGCCCACGACTTGCGCGCGGCCCTCACCGCGCCCGGCGTGCTGCCGATTGACATTGTCCATCTCGATGCGTGTAGTATGGCCTTGCTCGACGTGGCCTATGAACTGGACGGGCAGGTGAAGTATCTGATTGCCTCGCAATATATCGGCTGGAGTTTCTTTGCCTATGCCGATTATGCCAGCTACATCACCCAGTGGACCGATGAAAAACAACTGGCCGCACTGATCGTCAACCGGTATGCCAATCTGGCCGAGGCAGAGCATCTGCCCTACACCCTTTCGGCCTTGCAACTGACGCGCATCGAACCGGTGAAAAACGGCATTGACCTATTGGCGATGTATCTCCGCGCCTGGCTCAACGCCGACTTAACGGCCGGGGAGCGCCATCAACAATTGTTTACCATTTTGCGTTACCAAAGTCAGTTTTTTGACTCAAACAGCAACTACATCAACACCCCACGCGATGCCTACATCGATCTCAAAGATTTTGTCGCGCGAGTTCAGCAAGCGGGGCTGACAACTGACATCACGACCGCCGCGGCGGATATTCTAGGCGAACTGGCCCGCACAGACGGTTTGCTGCTCGTCGAGCGTCATTCATCCACGGCCAACTTGCCCCAACCATACGCCAAAGGCG
>JBBQBY010000063.1:0-20623 GCA_038318235.1 Caldilineales bacterium | reverse complement strand
GTTGAACATCCAGGTCCAGAGCACGGCTGAGGCGGCAATCGGCGTGAGGTGGGGCAGAAAAAAGAACGTGCGAAAGAACACCGTCCCCCTGAGCGCTTGGTTGAGTAACATGGCCGCGCCCAGCGAACCGATCAGCGAAAGGGGCACGACGATAATCGCATAGCGAAAGGTCAGCTTCAGCGACGTCCAGAAGAGGCGGTCTTTGGTAAAAATATCTTGATAGTTCTTGAGACCGACAAATTCAGGGGGATTGACAATATCATATTTGGCGAAACTGAAATAGCCCGAGGCCAGCATGGGGCCGATCACAAAGCAGAGAAGGCCGATCAGCCAAGGGATCAGAAAGAGATAACCAGCCAACGCCTCGCGTCCGCGTAAGCCAAGGCCGCGTCTTGCCGTGGGTGTAATTACGGTCATACCACCTTACCTTTCACACCGTCGCTTAAACAAATTGTACAGGGATCTAAAAGTGACGATTTAGGGAATCAATTTTACAAGTACTATGGAAGATGCGCTCAAGCTAAAGGGGAGCCAGATTACAACTAACAAAAGTATACATTGGTTAGGTGGAGGTGTCAAACAGGTTTTTGGCGAGTTTGTGGCGCGGGAGCCTCACCGCCCGTGCCCTTCGACAGGCTCAGGGGCAGTGAGACTGCGGCGTGAGCCGGGTGCCGATTGGGCGCGAACGCTTGTCGAACCGCATGCCGAAGTCCTGTCGAAGGGCACGGGCGGTGAGGCTCTTGGCTACGCTCGTTTGCCAAAATCTGAGATATATTCGTGAAAATAGCGATGAGAATACAGGACAAAAACCTAACGATTTTCGCTTTCCATCATGCTAAACTAACCATTATGAAGAAAACTATAATGTTGAATATCAAATGGATCAGTTTTGTTGTCGCACTGTTTGTTTTGATTTTTCTAATGACGTTTGCCTTTATCAGTCGATATTACGGGTCGTTTGCACCAAGGCCTCTTCCGCGAGCGATCATCTCTCCGCTCAGCTTGCCGGTAAGCCCGATCTTGTTGATCCGTCCTACCCTCACGGTCTCCCCCAATATCAGTGCAACGGTTAACTTGACGGAAAGTGTTGCTATTTCTAAGCTGCCAGATATCACGGCAACGCCGATCATTACGCAAAGCATATGGCTGACTTTAACGGATAGTGCGGCGGGTTATACAATTTTGTATCCGGCGAACTTTTTTATTCCGCGCGGCATAGGTAAAAGTAAAGGAGAACTTTATCGGACAGTCGATATCAGCTTTGGGAATGGGCAAGGGATGGGTATAAATGTAGAATCCAATCCACAAAAATTACCGATCAAGAGCTTTGTAGAGGAAATTTATGCAAAAAATAAATACCATTCGCGTGAGGCTCCGGTGGCTACTATTGTGGAAGGGGTAGAAATAATGGGGATGCCGATCTATGAAACTAATGTATTCTCTGGCAATGTCCAAATCCTAGTGCCCTATCAGGATAAAGTATATCTTTTTTCTCTGGGCTACTTGGTTGGCGGTGTAATATCGACCCCAGAAGGGAAAGCGATCTCCTTCAAAGTTATTGATACATTTCGGATCATAAACCGTGAATAGACGCGTGATCTGGTAGGTGTGGTTTTTAAGGCACCATCAAAGAATAAAGGATCCAGTAAGTGCGTGCTTTTAGCCGCACAATTGGGGCATAGGCAGCACGTGCGGCTAAAAGCACGCACCTACGCATGATTTTGTTCGGCAAACACTGGATCCTTATTTCATTGACATGGCCTAACCGGACAAGCATCGTTGGCAAAGTCTTTTCCTCGCGCACCGATCCGGCTTGTCATGTTAAAAACGTGACCTACGAAAACAGCGCAACGAGAATCCGGTTTGTAGCCTGAATAAATTCTACACGCCTAACAACGCCTGCGCCTCGACTAAATCTGGCAGGGCAAACCCTTCCTGGAACCAAGCATAGATCGCGGCCAGGCGCGGGCGGGCTTGCTCGGCTTTGCCTTGTTGCTGCCACAGTCGATACAGACTGATGGTGGCGCGCAATTCCCATAGTTTGGCCTGCTGTCGGTGCGCCACATCGATCGCAGTTTGAAAGGCTGTCTCGGCTTCGGCCCGCGCGTCCATATCAAACGTGTTGATGGCCAATCTATCCATTTGGCGCCACAATTCGCCCCGCAGCCGGTGTAACTCGGCCTCGCACCAGCGATCTTCGGTGCGATCGAGTAGATCCAAGGCTTCATTCATGGCGATCAGGCCAATCTCTGGTTGCCCCGTGCGGCCTAGGGTTTCGGCCAGTAAGCCGGCAAAATAGGCCGCCCCCAGTTCAGCGCCGGTGCTGCGGAACAATTCTACACTTTGCTGCATCTCGGCAGACCCACTGTCAAAATCGTTTTGGCGCGTCAATGCCCAGCCTTTGAGAAAGGTCGCCATCGAAAGCCACAACGTGAAACCATGTTGTTTGGCTAATCCAATCGCGTTTTCCGCATACAGGCGGCAGCGCTCGATATCCCCCCAAAAATGATATTGCACGCTGGCATAGGTGGCGGCAATCACCAAACTATACGGATGTGAAATCTCCTGCGCCAGTGTGAGCGCTGCTTGCGTTTGGGTCAGTGCCTGTTCGGGATAGCCCAGGCACCAGTGTGTCCACGCTAGATAGGCCAGGGCAACGACGCAGGGGTCTTGGCCGTAGGTTAGCGCATGGCTGCGATGGCGCGGTTGGTCATACAGCGCAATGCTCTGTTCCAAATAGGCGCGCGCCGCCAACAAATCCACCTGATGGAAAAGATAGGTGCCCATCGAACAAAACGCTTCGACGAGTAGATCGGGCTCTTCGTTCTCTTGGGCCAACGCCAGCAACTGTTGCGACGCACTATGCCATTTGGTCAGATTGGGCTTGACCATGTAGAAGCGCTCCAAGCCCCACACAATTTGGAAGCGTTGCGGCGTATCACCCCCATGCTGACAGAGTTCCCAGGCGCGCTGAAAGGCGTGTTCAACCTCGGGCGCGGCATAGCCTTTGGTTGTCAACAAAAGCGGACCGAGCGCCACTTGTAAGGCTAACTCTTGCTCGGCGCGCGTTGGATCGTCGGGCAGGGTGGCCAACAAATTTAATGCTTGCGTCAGGTGCGCCATCGCTTCTTGGATCGCAGAAAGTTGCTGGGCGACTTGTGCGGCGCGTTGATAGTAGGGGATGGCTTGCCTAGCCAGACCGGCGTATTCGTAATGAACCCCAATTTGCGCGCTGAAGGCAGTCAGGTTGGCGGCGCGCAAATTTTCCAATGCTTGGGCGATGCGTCGATGCAAATAGCGGCGCCGGATTGGGCTGAGGCTGGTGTAGGCTAGTTCGCGAATTTTGTCATGGCTAAAGTCATAGGTGTCGGCACCGAGATCAGTCGGGCTCTGTTCGCGAATAATTCGTTGCTGCCACAATTCATCCAACCCGCGCACCAGGCTATCTTCGTCGCTTTCACTGACTTGGGCCAGAACATCCAAGGGAAACGCCCGCCCGATCACAGCGGCGACAAAGACTAATTCATACGCACGCGGCGAAAGTTGCTCTAGCCGAGCTTTGATCACGGCCTGCACCTTGGCGGGGAGCGTGGTCGGCGAGTAGAAAAGGGGTGAAGTTGGCGGAATCGGCTCCTCATCGCCTCGGCCTCGCTCACCCCCACGATTTAATTCCGCGCGCATTGTTTCCACCACAAACAGTGGATTGCCTTCGGTGTCGGCGAAGATGCGCGCGCTCAGGGCGGGGTCGATGGCGTGTCCCGTTAAATTGGCGGCCAAATGCGCCGTTTCTTGAGGGCTCAAGCGCCCCAATTCAATTTCGATCAAGGCATTGGTATAGCCAAGTTGGTATAGAAAAGGGATGAGCGCGTGGTTGGGGGGCAACTCCTCACGTCGCAATGTGCTCACCAGCAGTAGGCGAGCTTTGGGTTTAAAGTGGAGCAAATAGTGCAACCATTCCAAGGTGTCGCCGTCACACCACTGTAGATCATCGAGCACCAACAAGAGTGGGTCGTTACTATGCAAGATCAGGCGCGCCAGAGCTTCAAAGAGGCGTTGGCGTTGCCAGGTTTCCGTGAATGGCGCGGGCGGCGTCAACTGTGGATGTTCAATCAGCAGATCGGGCAACAGGCGCGCCACTTCGCTGAGCCAAAGTGGATCCAGCGTCTGTCGCGCGCGCCGGAAAACGGCTGATCGCAACCATTCCTGCACCGGGGCATAGGCCAATCGGCTCCGCACTGCATAACAGTGCGCAACGGCGGTGGCGATGCCCTGCCGGCTTGCCCATTCCACTAGTTCTTCGACGAGGCGGGTCTTGCCAATCCCGGCTTCGCCAGCCACCAGGGCAAAAAGCGGCTGACCCCGCGCGGCCTGGCGCCATCCGGCTTGCAATTTGGCCCAGGCCTCATCGCGCCCGACGAGCAACGAAGTGCTGCGTAACATCGTCACGGGCGTCGGTGGTGCTTCTAACTTTAACAACTGTTCGTAGATCGTGCGCGTCGCCGGGCCAGGTTCTACATCCAACTCATGCGCCAGCGTCGTGGTGCAGGTGTGATAGACGCGCAGCGCCGCCGCGCGATCGCCAGACAAGGCATAGAGTTGCATCAAGCGACTATGGGTGGCTTCGCGTAGCGGATCGAAGCGCAGTAGCTGTTGGGCGTAATCGATCGCCTTGAGATAATCGCGCTGATCTTCCAGCAACTGGATCAGTTGTTCTAGCGCGTTCGTATACGCCTGTTGCCACTGTTCACGCACGGGCAAAATCCAATCCTCGTAACATCCAGGCACCAGATCGCCCTGATAATGCTCAATCGCGCTGGCCAGGGCCTGGCGCTGGATGGTGGGATTGGTGGTTTTCTGCGCAGTTTGCAACGCCTGTTCAAAATCAGCAAGATCTAAGGTATAAGAGGCATCGGGTCGCCATTGCAGCGCATTGGCATCGATCTGCAAGAATTGATCGGCCGCCGGCAGGCTGTTGCGCAACTTGTGCAGGGCATTGCGCAGGTTGGTGCGCGCCTGGGCATCGCTGGAATCGGGCCAAAACAGAAAAGCGATCTGTTGGCGGGCTTGTGGGGCGTTGCGGTGCAAGATCAAATAAGCCAGCAAGGCTTGTAGTCGCGGGGTATTAATGTCTGTCACCGGCGTATTGCCATAGAGTAGACGAAAATTACCAAGCAGTTGAATGGTTAAGTGCGTAGACACGGGTAATTGTTCATGCACAGTTTTTTAGGAACAGTTGTGAACTGGAAAAATGGAATAGGGCCATGCCGAAAAAATAGCTTCCGCGCGTTTGTTTGTGCCATACGGTTAAGGCTGTAATTCATAAGGGTCCGTCTGCCGTTTCCTCGCCATGCGCCCAGGTTGGTTGATCAAGAGATAATAAACCGCTAATAGGCCACTGTAGAGCAAAATAGCGGTGTAGACTAACAGGCTATTCTTGAATTCTGGCCTCACATTGCCGCTCTTGATAAGCTGCAGAAAAGGCCAGATCAGCACAAGATCATAAGCGAGGAAACTCCACAATTGCGCGCTGGCTCTGTGCCATTGTGGATAGAAGAGGGCATACAAAAAATAAAAGGCATCGCCCAAAAACATCCAACCAAAGACAACCGAGTCGTCTCTATGCGTCCCCTCCCACGGCGTGTTTACGGCCCAGGGCAGCACATTCGGCGTACGCAAGATCAGCGCCACGCCGACAACCACCAGGGCAATGATAAAAATCACATAGGAGATGCGGACCAATGGGGGAATGGGATGCGTGGCGCGCAAAGGAATGCGCCGGCTCCAAATAAAGAGCGGGATATTGAGGACAGCAAATACAGCGCAAACAATGGCATAGTTGCGCAGATGGCTATACTCAGGTTGCCTGGCCATCAGGGCAAATGAAACGGCAAGTCCGCCCATCATAACGATTAAGTTGAGCGCCCCCGCGGCGATCACACTAAGCTCACCCGTCAGGCCAATCCAAAGCATTGCCGCCGCAATCGCAGCCTGCATCGAAGCGATAAAAGTATACGAAAGTGGACTGTCTGGCCAGAGCCAGGTGCGCACTACCCAGGGAATTCGCAAAAAATACCCCAGAGCCAGCACAAGCATAAGGATCCCACCGATGACAAGAATAGAACGTATGAAGCTGTGCATTGGGCTATCCTTCCGATTATCAGTAGCCAGTCGAACTGTCTAGCGTACGAATCCACGGCATTGATCTGCGGTAGTCATCTACGGTAGTCATCTACGGTGTGGCGTTGGCTTTCCCAGTCTATTATATTTAAAGCAGGCAGTCAACACCAGTTTTTACTGACCGATAAATACTGAAGTTACGTGCTCATTCAATGATCAGTTGCCAAACGAAAACCTACCTCAAAATTTACAAATCTTCTAAACACGCAACTCTTTGCGGACGCCCCGCAAATCCATTTCAAAGATCAGATCAGCAATCGGTGGATAACTATAATACCAGTGAACGCCATGTGTGGTCGCTTCATTGATGATCGCGAAAATCTCCGATAACAAGACTGTATGAAGCGGTTGCGCTGTGTAAATATCCACGGCGGTTGCCTGTGCCCAATTCATCTGTAAACCAGTCAGGCGCTCTTGCATCACCTGCATCACACAGGCGGCCTTTTCGCGCAGGGCGTGGGCCGAAGTCTCGCCCGGGCGCACCACGGCCGCACTGGATAAATCGGCCTGGTCACGTAGATCGCCGGCGCCAGCGACAATAAAGGTCGGCTGCTCGTCGCCTTCACAAAGCGTTGTGTACGAGAAGGCATAGAGCGCAGGTGCCGCTGGCGGATGGACAGCGGGCGCGATATTCGTGCGTGCCACAGGATTATATTCGCCCAGCAGGAGCTCCCATTCGGTTAGAAGGGCGCGGTAACCTTGATTAAACTCGGCAAAACCAGCAAAGCTCAAGGGCTTGGGCAAGCGTAATTCCACGGCACAGAGCGCTTGGCGCGGCCGATTTTCTGCCCGCAGATGCCGGTCGATCAAGGCAAAACCCTGCTGGTAGGGCATGGGCGTTTGCAAAGTTACCCGAACAATTTCATAGCCGGGCAGGGCCGTCACACCGGCCGAATAGGGGGCAATGCCGGTTAGAAAACGGTAGTTGCCTTTGGGGTTATCGATCAGTTGCATAGGTGGTTTCATCTTCTTATGGGTTGGGCTAATCGCCTAGTCCACGGCGGCGGAAATCGTTAGACAGTAAGTCAGTAGGACAGTGGCCCAACCCTAGCGGGTTCAGCGCTTATCCAGTTTTTACTGACTCATTGACTCACTGTCTACATATTTACGCTACAGTGTCGGCGAAGTTATGCTCGTTTAATCGTAGGTCAGCGCTTCCAGCGTGACGAGTTGGTAATACCCTAAGATCAGGGGGCTCCCCGCGGCTTGTCCCGCCGGAGGCGCTGACCTACGAATGACGAGCATAACTTCGCTGACAGTGGACTAGGTTCTCAGCAGATCAACCAGCGTCTTGACGCGCTGCGCGTCTGTCTCTAGTCGGCTAAATTCTGGCGGGCGCAAGGTGCCACCCATAAAGGCATTGGCATTGCGATAGGTCATCTGACTCTCGATCTCACCGCGTGCGGTCATGTGGATCTCGCGCACGCCACTTTGGGTGACAATTTTTTGCAAATTGCGTTCGGTGACCCCACCGCCCGGCATGACAATGATCCGTTGTTTGGCCTGCTGCACCAGCGCTGTGATCAGCTCTAATCCTTCCAGGGCAGAATCTTCCTGGCCAGAAGTAAGGACACGGTCGATGCCCAACTCAATCAGATCTTCCAATGCCTGCCGTGGATCGCGGGCCATATCAAAGGCACGGTGAAACGTGACATTGAGCGGGCGTGCGATCGCCACCAGTTGCGCCGTCCGTACTTTATCGATCGTGCCGTCTGGTTGGAGTAGACCAATCACGATGCCGTCGGCGCCAAGCTGTTTGGCCTGCACAATATCATATTGCATCACGCTGAACTCGAGGTCCGAGTAACAAAAATCACCGCCGCGCGGCCGGATGATCACCTGTAAACCAATGCTGATCTGTTGGCGGGCCAGCGCAATGGTGCCCGCGCTGGGCGTGGTGCCACCTTCCAGCAAATTGTCGCAAAGTTCAACGCGTTGGGCGCCGCCCTGTTGTGCGGCGATGGCCCCTTGGACGGAATCAAGACAAATTTCAAGGCTAAGGTCTGGTGTTGTCATAGATGAACCTCACGGATGGGTAATTGAAGGAAAATTGCTGCCTCGCCTCCGCGCCTTTTGCGCGCCCCCTCTCCTGAACTCGGCCCTTCGATTCAGGAGAGGGGGTCGGGGGGTGAGGCTATTTTTCTGCCGCGGTCAAGGTTAATTCGGTAATTTCTGGCCGGCAGTTAATCCGCACGGGGATGCGGATCGAGCCAAGCCCACGGTTGGTGTAAAGCCACGTACTATTAACTCGATAAAGGCCTTGATCATACTTGCGGCCGAGATCGGGCAAGGTAAGCGCCTCGCCATTGAGACGAATCTGTCCACCGTGCGTATGGCCCGAGAGTTGTAGCGCAATGCGCGGATCGAGTGAATATCGATCCACCAAATCGGGCTCGTGGACAAGCAGGATCACTGGCGCGTTGGCTGGGGCATTGGCCATCGCCGCACGAAAATTAGGCCTACCCCACAAGCCGTCATCCAGCCCTGTTAAATAAAGTTGACCCTGCCCCTTATTGATCGGCACGCCTTCGTTGATCAACAGATTCAGCCCACTTTGGCGCAGACCGGTCTTGACGGCTGGATTACAGCAACGCATGTCATGGTTGCCGAGGATCGCATAGACGCCGTGGCGCGCGTTCAGGCCGGCCAATACCGGCGCCAACTCAAAAATTGCTTCACCCACGCGCGTGACATAGTCGCCGGTGAGGACCACCAAATCTGGCTGCAATTGATTGACGCGGGCGACCGCGGCGCGCACAAAATCAATTTGGAAAAATGGATCCACATGCAGATCGCTCAGTTGAACAATTTTAAAGCCCTCAAACGCGGCATGTAGATTGCGCAACGGGATTTGCACCTGTTCAACAACGAACTGTTGCCCGATGGCAAAGGTGCTGAGGCTACGATGAAAAAACGATGCTAGTTTAATTTGTCGAATAGTTTGATTCCCAAAAGAGGCCATGAAGTTGCTATGTTTCCTACGTTTGTCACTAATAAAACCAATTTTCGTGCCACCAGAATACCATTCCATGCGCCGTTACACAAATACACTGTCGAGGCTGGATTAGACGATCCTGAAGGGGCTGGATGACTTTGGTGACGCTTGTCGCGATCGCGTAAAATATGGTATTCTAATCATAGATGATGGCTTTATATGTAGTCAATGGCACGCTTCCCCATAGGGCTGAAGAAAAAGTGCTAAAGAAAATGTGCCGTAGAAATTTTAAATTGGGGGTGGCTGTGCTGTTTGCTGACGCAGTTCACTTGTGCATAGTCTATCTATTTGACAGAAAAAGGAGCCAAACAACATGCAACGGATGACGTCAAAACAACGTTTTATGGCCGCGATGAACGGCCAACCGGTCGATCGGCCACCGGTCGGGAGCATCGTATCGGTGATCAACTATGAACTGATGGATCTGACCGGTGCGCATTTCCCCGATGCAAATATCGAACCAGAAGCAATGGCGACGTTGGCGGCTGGCGCTCACGATATTATGGGGTTTGACAGTGTGATGCCGGTCTTTAGCATTGCGCAGGAAGCCACCGCGCTCGGTTGTCAGGTTGATTGGTCGGACAAGGACATGATGCCCAATCCAACCGACGCGCCGTGGGCCGATCGCGATGTAGAGATCAAATTGCCCGATGGCTATCCAGATTCATTTCTTGAAGATAAATATGTAAAGTGCGCGATTGAGTCGATTCGTCTGCTCAAAAAGCATTTTGGTGATGAAGTGATGATCATCGGCAAGGTGATGGGACCGTGGACGCTCTCCTATCATGTCTACAATGTGCAAGAATTTCTCTTTGACACGATTATGGACCCCGACCGTGTCCGCCGCTCGCTCGAAGTGTTGGCGCCCGTGCCGGTGCTCTTTGCCAAGGCCCAACTAGAAGCGGGCGCAGATGCGATTGTGTGGGCCGACCACGCCACCGGCAATTTGGTGCGCAATACGATGTACCGCGATTTCCTCTTGCCTTGGCACAAAGAATTGATCCCCCAAGTGCCGGCACCGGTGATCCTGCACTGCTGTGGCAAGACGCTGGATCGGGTGCAATATTTCACCGAAGCTGGTTTTGCCGGCTATCACTTCGAATCCGCCAATCCGGCGGAAGAGATGGTGGCCAAGACCGAAGGCAAATTTATCCTGGCTGGCAACATCAACAACCCGGTGACACTCTACGCCCGCGGTCCCGAAGAGGTGCGCGCCGAGGCGCAACGGGCGATCGATGCTGGCGTGCAGATCATCGCCCCAGAATGCGCTGTCCCCTTGCAGACATCAGTCCGCAATCTAAAGGAGATCGTGCAGACATGTGAAGATATGCGGCAGAATTAAGCAACAAAATATTGGTTTTTAATTGTGAGCTTTTGCTAAATATAAGATGAGGCCGAACTGCGAGAAACCAAGCGCAATTGTCCCCGCGTGTCGGTGCAACATTCCGCATTCCGCCCTCTGCATTCCAATCTGGAGGTCACATGAGTCGCGAAGCAGAAATTTTAGAAGGATTGTATGAACACACCATGGTGGGTGACGCCGCCGATGTCAAAGCCTTGACCCAAGAGGGCGTCGCGCTGGGCATGGATCCCGTGACGATCCTTTTTGATGGGCTGATCCCTTCGTTGCAAGAGGTGGGCCGGCTCTTTGAAATTGGTGAATATTTTGTGCCAGAGATGTTGGTGGCGGCCCGCGCCATGCAGGGTGCGATGGCAATTTTACGCCCGTTGATGGTGGATAAGGGCGCCAAGCCGCTGGGCAAGGTTGTCATGCTCACTGTCAAAGGCGATGTCCACGACATTGGCAAAAATCTCTGCAATATTATGCTCGAAGGCGAGGGCTTTGAGGTCGTCGATCTGGGCGTCAACGTCAAGCCAGAAACGATTGTCGCTGCCGTCCAAGCCCATCGACCCCAATTGCTCGGCTTCTCGGCTTTTTTGACAACGACCATGCCTTTCTTCAAGAGTAATATGGCGGCGTTGACCGAGGCCGGCCTGCGCGACAAAGTCCGTATTATGGTGGGTGGTGCGCCGGTGACGCAGGAGTTTGCTGACCAAATGGGCGCGGATGGTTATGCCAAAGACGCCAGTTCCTGTGTGCGCCTGGCCAAGCGCTTAATGGCTGAGATGGGCTACGAAGTTGACCCCTACCAGGCTAATCCGAAGGCATCGGCGTTGGCGGCGGCGGTTGGCGCGGTAGAAGTGATGATGCTGAAGGCGGATGACCACGCTAAATCTGGCGGATAAGTAAAACTTACGCACGCAAAGGTGCAAAGTTTACCAAGCGCCTATCGGAAAATAATCAGCGTCGACCGACCTGTCAGGTGTTATTTTCCTGACAGGTCTCGATCCCTGCATAACCGTGTCCGTGCCATTATCCCATTGCCTGGAGGCTGTTTCTGTCTGATCAAGCGCTTCTCTCAACCAACAAAGTCACGATTGAATTTCGCCCGCACAACAAAATTACGCGCGTGCCACCGGGTATGACGCTCTTCAACGCCGCCAACTGGATCGGTTTACCAATTGATAGCACTTGCGGCGCAAAAGGAACGTGCGGCAAATGCAAGGTGCGTATCCTCGCCGGCGAAAATGGGATTACGACTGCCGACCGCAAAGTCTTCACCCCGCAAGAATTAGGCGATGGCTGGCGACTTTCCTGTCGTGCGGAAGCCAACACCGACATCATCTGTGAAGTGCCGCGCCTGATGGGCAACCCGAAAGCCGCGCTGATGGGCTTTGGTCGACACGTGGTGCTTGACCCGAATGTGCACAAAGTGGCTTTAAAGCTTGACCCGCCGACGATTGAGGATCAACGGAGTGACTTTGCGCGCGTGCGTGATCGTTTGGCCGAAGCCGGTTTTGAGGTGCAAGCTGCGCTGCCGGTCTTGCGTCAATTGCCGCATGTACTACGCGCGGCGCAATGGCATGTAACCGCGGTCGTAGTTGGCCAGGAACTCGTCGCCGTCGAGCCGGGCGATACCAGTCTGTGCGCATTTGGGTTGGCGTTTGACATTGGCACAACGACGGTGGTCGGCATGTTGCTTGATCTCAACAGTGGTGCACCGGTAGCCGTGCGTTCTCTGCTCAACAGCCAAGCGATCTATGGCGCTGATGTGATCGCCCGCATCAGCCATGCCATGCTCAATGTGGATGGCTTGCAGCAGTTGAACACGGCCATCGTCCAGACCATGAACAATTTGATCGAACCGTTGTTGCGTGAAGCGAACGTCGCCGAGCACGAGGTGTATGAAGTCGTCGTCGCTGGCAACGCCACCATGCAACATCTCTTGCTCGGTCTGCACCCAGAGGCAATTGGTCTCTTACCGTTTATTCCGGTGGTCGACGAAATGATGCAAGTTAGCGCCCAGGAACTTGGCTTGCAAATTTTGCCCCAGGCCCAGGTGCATCTGCTCCCCCACATTGGCGCGTATGTCGGGGCGGATCTGGTCGCGGGGCTATTGGCGACTGGTTTGGCGCAGGACGAAGGCATTCGCCTCTTGGTCGATGTGGGCACGAACGGCGAAATTATCTTGGGCTCCAAAGTGCGCACATTGGCGACCGCCGCGCCGGCTGGTCCGGCTTTTGAAGGCGCGCAGATCAAGGATGGGATGCGCGCCAGTGAAGGTGCGATTGAAACAGTCGTGATCACGCACGATGCTGTCCAACTTAAAGTGATTGGCGACGTGCTGCCAATTGGCCTTTGTGGCTCGGGCCTGGTGGATGCCGTGGCGCAATTGCGCGTCAGCGGTTTCTTAGAGGCTTCGGGCAAATTTATCAAAACTGAAGCAGCCGTTGCGCGTTTTGATCCGATGCTGGCGCGGCGATTAATCACAGATGACAAAGGCATGCGCTCCTTTGTATTGGCCTGGCCCGAAGAAGCCGGCCATAACCGCCCGATCGTATTGACACAGCGCGATATTCGTGAGTTACAATTTGCCAAAGGTGCCATCGCCGGTGGCATCGAAGTGGTGATGCACGAATTAGGCGTGGAGACTTCAGAATTGGTTGCCATCTATTTGGCCGGTTCATTTGGCAGCTATATCAACCCGCAAAGCGCGCGCATCATTGGGCTTGTGCCGCCGGTGCCGGTTGCGCGCATCAAAGCCGTGGGCAATGCGGCTGGCGAGGGTGCCAAAATGGCATTGCTCTCGTTTAGGGCGCGCCAGGTGGCCCGCTCGTTGCCCACGATTGTGGAATACCATGAGTTGAGCGGACGCGGGGATTTTAACGACTCCTTTCTGGCCGTGTTGCAATTTCCCGATTTGGCAGACTTGGAACTGGCCGCAAAGTTGGCATGAACAGACGTAACCCAATAGTTTGCTGGTTGCTTTGTGCGCGTGTACAATCAGAAAATGCAGTGCTGATTATTAAAAATAACAGACCTCTCCCGCGCCCCTGATGGTAGGGAAACGATTATGCATGGGCAGGGAAGCTGCTCGTTCCGCACGCTCCAGCGTGGGAACGCCTTCCTGACGCTCCGCGTCGAGTGGCGCACGCAACAGCAGGGACGCGCAGTCGGATGTACGCATCCGCGGCGTCCAGACAGCATTACGACGGAGACCGGCGTAACGAGCAGAAAAGAATGTTGGATTGAACGATAGGCTGCCGCTCAACGGCAAAATGCCCAAACTTTGTGGTCTATCGCCTGTAAAATAGGATAAAGGAACAGTATGAAAGCATTTCTGATCATGGGGCGCACCTTCAAAGCCGCCTATGATGATCTTTTTCTCTGTGTTTTTCTGAGCATTGCCTGGTGGGTGGGCACCCTGATCTTGCCGATTGCCTTTGGATCGCTCGCCTCGCGCTTAGGCCTGGCCCCCACGATCATCATTCCCATCGCCGCTTTGTTGATGCTGCCCGCCGCGCCGATCGCGATGGGCATTCACCGCGTCGCCAACCGGATTGCGAATTATCAGCGTGTGGATAACAGCTTCTTCTGGGAAGGGACGCGCCAATATGTCTGGCGCGGTCTCTTGCTCTTTGCCATCAGCATTTTTGTGCCGTTGGCGATTGTTTTCAACATCTGGTTCTATTTCAATAGCCAGGGTTGGCTGCAAATAGTCGGGGTTGCCTGGGCCTGGCTCTTGCTGCTCTGTCTGATGATGGGGCAATATCTCTTCCCGCTCTTCTGGCAGCAGGATAACCCCGACATTAAACTCGCGATTCGCAACGCGGCTTTGTTGACGCTGCGCCATCCGCTCTATTCGTTCTTGATGCTGCTCTTTCAACTCGTGTTATTCGCCATTTGCGCAGCCTTGACCTTGCCCTTAATCTTGCTTGCACCGGCTTTGCTCGCGCTGGCCGCTAATTTTGGCATGGCGGGTATGCTGCAAGAGATGGGGCTGGCTCCGCTACCGCCAGAGGTGCCCGTCAAAGGTGCGTAGTCGCCGTTGATCGTTGAACCTTTATTTAATAAACCAAAATTTTTATGAAGAGTCGATCTTTTTCAATTCCAAACGAACTTAAATTGGTGAGCGTCGCCGAAATGCAGGCGATTGAAAAGGCCGCGGATGCTGCGGGCCATTCGTATGCCACGATGATGGAAAAGGCTGGCCAGGCGTGCGCCGATTTTGTATTGGCGCACGCGGCAGTCGTGCATAATGTGTTGATTTTGGTTGGCCCCGGCAACAATGGCGGCGACGGGTTGGTCTGTGCCCGCTATTTACAGCAGGCAGGCACACCGGTGCGCGTCTATCTTTGGAAACGTCAGACCACGCCGGCGCATGATTATGAGCAACATTTTGCCAAGCTAACGGCGTTGGGGGTCACCACGCTGCATGCCGACGATGATCCAGATTTTCAACAATTGCGCGCTTGGCTGGCGGAAACCAATATCATCGTCGATGCCCTGCTGGGTACAGGTTCCAACCGGCCGATTACTGGCCAACTAGCCGATCTGTTGGATTGTGTGCGCACTGCCAAAGCAACGCAACCCACTACTTTAATCGTCGCTGTAGATTGCGCCAGCGGCCTACATTGTGATACCGGAGCGATTGATCCACATACCGTGCCTGCTGACTTTACCGTCACTTTTGCCTACGCTAAATTGGGGCATTATCAATTCCCCGGCGCCGCCATCACCGGTGCGCTTACCGTGGCCGATATTGGCACGCCACCCGCCCTGGCTGACGAGGTGCGCACCTTCTTGTTGACGGCCGAACTAGTGCGCCAATTCTTGCCCGCGCGTCCCAACGTCAGCCACAAAGGCACCTTTGGCAAGTTGATGGCGGCGGTGGGCAGCGTTAATTATCCTGGTGCGGCTTATCTGAGTTGCGCAGCCGCCGGGCGCGTGGGCGCGGGCTTGATCACCGGCGCGGTCGTGCCGCCGGTTTGGAACGTTGTGGCCGGTAAATTGGCCGAACCAACCTGGGTGCTCTTGCCCACAGGCGAAGGTGCTGAAGCGGGTGTGATCGGTGCGGCTGCCGCTGCGGTGCTTAGTGAGGCATTAAAAGGCTACAGCACACTCGTGTTCGGCTGTGGCATGGGCCAAATGGCAACCACCCAACGTTTTGTACATGATTTGCTCGAAAAACCAGACTTGCCGCCCACGTTGATCGATGCGGACGGCTTAAATTGTCTGGCGAAGCTCGACAACTGGCCGCCATTATTGCCCGACGCGTGCGTGCTTACTCCACATCCCGCGGAATTGTCGCGGCTGTGTAATCTATCGGTGGCCGAAGTGACGGCGCAGCGCTGGCAACTGGCGCGCCAAAAAGCAGCTGAATGGCAAGTGGTGCTGCTTGCCAAAGGCCCGTATACGGTAATCGCTGAGCCAGGGGGGCTGCTGGCTGTGTTGCCGGTGGCGACGCCTGCATTGGCAACGGCCGGCACAGGTGATGTGCTATCGGGTACGATTGCTGGTCTATTGGCGCAGGGTGTCGAACCGTTTGCGGCGGCTTGCTTGGGCGCGTGGTTGCACGGTGCCGCCGGTCAACAGTGCCAACAGATGATTGGCCCTGCTGGTGTCATTGCCTCTGATCTGCTGCCCCATTTGCCCAGCGTCATGAATGAATTGCGCCAGAACACACAGACGCGCTAAGCCCAGCAGATTGTTGCGTAAGGAATGATAGGTTAAACGTAGGTCATCGCTTGCAGCGTGACAAACGTAGGTCATCGCTTGCAGCGTGACAAACAACGGTCATCCTATCATGTGGGGTATAACCACAACTGTCACGCTGCAAGCGATGACCTACGTCACAGTGACCTACTTTGTCTGTTCTGGCCTAGATGATTAATCGACTATGCGCAAGCGTCAGCAACGCAACTTCGCGTTCGAGGCGGTGTTGTAGTAACATGGTATTGGCCCCAAGAAGATCTATCATGTGAAGTAACAACTCGATCGTTCGCTCACCCCAAACAGGCAGCGCTCGGTCGTGAGGCGAGTAATTGCCAGAGGGAGGAACTAATGACACCGTCCTCAATCGTACTGGACAGCGTGCGTGCTCGAATTATTGTCGATTCCAGCAGCAATGTACCAGCCGCTTTGTTGGCGCAATATAAGATGCTTGAAGTGCCCACGCTGGTAAACTTTGGCATAGAATCGTTTCGTAACAATATCGACCTGACCGCTGAACAGTTTTATGTGCGTTTGGCGCAAAGTCAAGCTTTGCCGACCACCAGCCAGCCACCACCCACCTTCTTTGCCGAAGCCTATCGCCGCGCGTTCGCCGAAGGGGCAGAACATATCATTGTCGTGACGGTGAGTGCTAAATTCTCCGGTACATTTACCTCTGCGCAAACGGCAGCGCAGGAATTTGGGGTGGAACGTTTTACCTTATGGGATAGTGACAGCGCCACGATGGGCAGCGGCTGGCAAGCAATTGCGGCCGCTCGCATGCTCGAGGCGACAATTGACCTGCCCACACTGGTGGAACGTTTGGAAAAAATCCGTACCGATACGATTGGTTATGCCACGCTAGAAACGTTAAAGTATGTTGCGCGCAGTGGCCGCGTCAGCAATTTGCAGGCTGGGATTGGCGATCTGCTGCAAGTGAAACCAGTGATGGAACTGCTCTATGGTAAATTTACACCAGTGGGGCGCATTCGTGGAAAAAAACGCGCCTTACGCGAAGTGGTTGAGCGGATGGTTGCCAAGATGGGCGATCGTCCGCTCAAGCTGGCGGTTGCCCACGCCAATGCGTTGGAGGAAGCTCAGGCGTTGGCGCAAGATGCGGGCACTTTGTTGAAAATCGATGAGCTACATATTGTGGATATCGGCCCGGTGATCGCGACCCTGACCGGCCCGGGGGCGTTGGCGCTTTGTAGCTATCCCGCCGATCTGTTTTGAACAAAACCATAAATTTGTCCCAAAGCTCAGATTGGCATCGATAAACCACCACCCCTGCTGGCCAGGCGAGCGCTGATCAAAAATCTGATTGTCCCTCTATGGCCTGGCGTCAAAACCTCTGGCAATCGATTTATAATAGGATAAATTATGCAATACGCTAAGCTATGACGTACGATTAAGCTATGACCAATCTTAAAAAAACGTCTGCACCAATGAATATTGCGCTTGACGTGATGGGCGGTGATCATGGGCCGCGTGAAATTGTGGCTGGCGCAGTGGAAGCGGCGCGCGCGTATGGGGTGACGGTTACATTGGTGGGCAAACCTGATGCTATTCAGGCTGAACTGACTCAGCATTCGACGACTGGTCTGGATTTGCCAATTGTCCCGGCTAGCCAAGTGATTGAAATGGACGACAAACCGGCCACCGCCGTGCGCACCAAGCCCGACAGCTCGATGGTCGTGGCCTGTGATCTCGTACGTACAGGTAAAGCGCAGGCTTTTGTGACAGCGGGTAACACCGGCGGCGCATTGGCAGCCGGAATTTTCCAAATTGGTCGTATGAAAGGTGTCTTGCGGCCCGCGCTCGTTTCGCCCTTCCCCACCTTGCGTGGTTTTTGTGTCGTGCTCGACATTGGCGCCAACGCCGATGTACGCCCAGAATATCTGCCCCAGTTCGCCATTATGGGTACAATTTACGCCCAACAAGTCATGGGCATTGCCAACCCAACCGTACGGATTCTCAGTAATGGCGAAGAAGCTGGCAAGGGCAATCAACTCGTCGTGAGTGCCTATGAACTGCTAGAAAAGACGTCCGGCATCAACTTTCAGGGCAATATAGAGAGCAATGAGGTTGTCGAAGGCCTCGTCGATGTGGTCGTCACGGATGGGTTCACCGGCAATATTTTCATCAAGACCGCCGAGGCAACAGCACGTTTGTTGCAAAAAGTAATGCGCGAAGAATTAACGCGGGGGCTCATCAGCACGGCTGGGGCATTTTTAGCGCGGGCCGCCTTGCGCAGAGTAGGAAAGCGCACCGATGACAGCCAATTTGGCGGCGCTGTACTTTTAGGGTTATCGAACATCGTGGTGGTGGCCCACGGGCGCAGCAATGCCACCGCCATTCAAAATGCAATCCGCGTGGCCAAGCAAGGGATCGAACATGATCTTCTTGGGAAGATCCAAATGAAGCTTGACCAATCCAGCCAATTAAAATCGAACACAATTGCCGAGGCAGCCAACTTACATGAAAATTTATCGTAATACCGCAAACATTAAAAGTAAAGATACGTTAGGGCGGAGATTTAGCCTCGCCGGTCTCTTGATCCTCGCGCTCGGTTTCGTCTCCAGCTTTATGCCGAGTTGGTTGCCAGCCCCTCTGCTCACTTTTTTACAGCGTTATGGTGTGCTCGTCAGCTTTACCTCGTTAGCCGCCGGTTTTGCCTGCGCCAGCATTGGCAGCTATTACATCAACCGTTATGCCCGCCGGCGTTGGCCAGATAGCAAAACGCTGGCCCGGTTGGACGAAGTGTTAGAGCGCAATATGAAGGGCTTCGACGACAAATTTGTCTACTTTGTCCATAGCCTGCCCAAGAGTAATTATGTGGTGGTGGGGCCTTGTGGCGTCTTGATTTTTGCCATTCGTGGTGACGACGGCCGCGTGATTGTCAAGGGTGACCAGTGGACCGAACCGTTCAGTGCTCGCCGCTTGCTGCGCATTTTTGCCCGTGAGGGCGTTGGCAATCCGCCGCGCGAACTGGCTGAACAGGCAAGTAAGTTGCGCGAGTTTCTGCGTCAAGACTCGACGGCTAATTTGGGTGATGTGCCGCTCGAGGGCGCGGTTGTCTTTATCAACAACGCCGTTCAACTCGAACTAGACAGCCCGAGCGTGCCCGTTTTGCGCGCCGATCAGGTCAAAGAGTATATCCGCCGTAAGACAAAAGAAGTCAAGTTGCCCACCAGCACCTTGCGCGCATTGACGGATTATATGCGTGAAAACAGTAAGTATCAGGAAGAAGAGCCAGAGAAATAGTTAATAATGAATAGTTAATGAATTGATTAGCGCATCGATACATTCGCCATTAATTATTTAAACCCCAACCCACGCTCCTTCATACTCACATAGCGGTTGCGTCCAATCACCAGATGATCAAGCACGCTGATATCCAATAGCGTACCCGCTTGGACCAACATCTCGGTGACGCGCACGTCTTCGGGGCTGGGGGTGGGGTCGCCGCTTGGATGATTGTGCACGACGATGATGCCGGCGCTGTTGGCCCGAATTGCCTCACGAAAGACTTCGGCGATGCGCACGACCGTGGTATTCAAACTGCCCGAATAGACAGTTGTAATGCGCACAACAAAATTTTTGGTGTCTAATAGGACTGCGCGTAACTGCTCTTGCTCTAACAAACCCATTTCCAGCATCAGTAGATTGGCGACATCGGCAGGACTTCGCACCTGGAGGCGATCCTGCGGCGATGCCAACAGCAGCCGTTTGCCTAGCTCTAACGTCGCTTTGATCTCTGTCGCTTTAGCCTCACCAATCCCATGAATCCCGCGTAGCTCG
Organism: Caldilineales bacterium; assembly: GCA_038318235.1. GTDB lineage: Bacteria > Chloroflexota > Anaerolineae > Caldilineales > Caldilineaceae > JAPLGZ01. Next base: position 596 of record JBBQBY010000063.1, on the reverse strand, counting down.
TCAATGCTGGCCTGGGCCAAACCCGCGATGCCGCCAAAATGCGTGAGTACCCGTTCCGCCAGGCGAATGACGCTTTCACCTTTGTTGCCCACGCGCAGAATAATTGCCAATAATTCCGTTGTGCTCAGCGCACTGGGGCCGGCATAGAGCATGCGTTCGCGCGGGCGCAAGTCCAGGGGCAAGTCGCGCATCATCAGCGTGTATTCGGGGGCGTGGCTTCGTTCCATGGGGCTCCTGCTTAGGTGGATGGCGTTTTGCCAGACCCTTAGTATAAGCAAATTTAGCCCACTATTTCAATCCGCTAAATGGCGGATCTTGGTTTTTGGGCGCTAGCAATTTATGTTGTGCGAAGCAAACTGCCTATGTCTGTTAAGCAAACTGTTGAAATTGAAGGACACATTATCAATGGAGAACTCGTGCTGGTTCAGCCTAGCGGAATGACCTCAGATCTGTACGTGCAAAATAACCAAATTGTGATCGGTGAACAACGGATTATCGTGCGATTACTATCATAGCGCTATCAGCAACCAATCCTCGTGGTGGTCTACTCCACCCACCGTGTCAGGTTGTGCCGACAGGATGGGGCTGGCGTCAGC
>JBBQBY010000062.1:0-20679 GCA_038318235.1 Caldilineales bacterium | reverse complement strand
AAAATACTTTATGCCCTTTGGGGGTTGTTTTTGGCCCAATTGTGGGTGTTTCCAAAAGTGTTGGGTCTACAACCACGCACCTACGCGTAGCTTTCTCGTCATGCCAGCATACTTATTTTTTCGGAACAGCCTAAGTTGCCGATAAGGACCATCACGAGGAAATGTTTGTTGTTTCTCTGTGTACTCTGTGAATGCTCTGCGCCCTCTATGTAACCACTTTTCCTATATAATCGCCAATTTCAGCCTGTTTGTACATTTAATCAAGATATTGTATATTCAGCCTAGCCAACCAAAAAAGCGCTGGCTTTCTGTGCCGCTCCCATCAAGAACAGCGAGACAACCCATGAAAATTACCGATCTAAAATGTGCCATTATAGGTGATTACCCCGTTATACGCATCACGACCGATGCCGGCATCGACGGATATGGTCAGGCCGAGTCCCCAAAAGCGTACCTGAAACCGCATGTGCTCTTTTATCGCGATCTGATTTTGGGTCAAGACCCGACCAACGTGGAACGGGTGATGCTCAAAATTCGCCGGATGGGCGCGTTCAAACCCTGGGGCAGCGCCGTCAGCGCGATTGAGGTGGCGCTCTGGGACATTGCCGGTAAAGCGGCTAATTTGCCGATCTATAAATTATTGGGCGGCAAAATTCGCGACAAGGTGCGCGTCTACAACGGCGCCATCCGCTTCCCGATGCGCGATCAGTCACCCCAAGCCTACGCCGAAAACATTGCGCAGATGAAGGAGCGCCCAGAAAATTTCAGCATCATCAAGCAGGGGATCGCCTTCCACAGCCAAATGGTCAACGATCTGCCTAACTTCTTCTACAGCGACGTCTACACCGGTGGACGCTATCCAAACAAGGGGTTGATCACCGAGCGCGGCATGAAGCACATGATCGCCTGCGTCGAAGCCATGAAAGAAGTGCTGGGTGATGAAGTCGGTCTGGCCCTCGATTGTGGCCCGGGGTTCACAGTGCCGGATGCCGTCCGGCTGGCCAGAGCAATGGAACCGTATAACCTGATGTGGCTGGAAGATATGCTCACCGGCGACTATACGCCCTATGTGGCTGCTGATCAATATCGCGAGGTCACGAGCAAAACATCAACGCCGATCCACACGGGCGAACAAATCTATCTGCGCCAGAACTTTGTCGAGCTAATCGAGAAAAAAGCCGTCAACATCATCGGGCCAGACCCGCTCGACATTGGCGGGCTCGCCGAACTCAAATGGGTGGCCGAATATGCCGATCTGCACGGCATCCTGATGGCACCGCACGGCACCGCCGATGGTCTGCTGGGGTTAGCGGCGCTTGTCCAGGTCTCCGCCACTTTACCCCAGAACTATATTGCCTTCGAGTATCCGATTGGACGCCCCGACTGGTGGTATGACATTGTAGAGGGGTTGCCCGACCCGATTGTCAAAGACAGTCATATTGAGGTGGGGGACAAGCCAGGCCTGGGCGTGACGATCAATGCCAAGGCGGCCAAAAAGTATTTGACCGCCGGCGACGAAGACTTTTTCGATTAGTGGGACTTATTCCTAGAGCGGGGCATCAAAGTCTTCTGCAATATATATAACGGCATCGGGCGCAATACCAAGCCGTCGCTGTTGACGCACCTCTGGTAGCACAACAAGTTTTACCAATGGCTGCTTGCCTTTGGCAATCACAATCTCCTCACCAGCCAATGCGCGCTGGATCAGTTGGGACAAATGAGTTTTTGCGTCATGAATCGTTACAATTGTCATAATGCGAGTTATTCTAGCTTAGTCCACTTTTGGATAATTCCGTTTGATCTAGTCATTAAAAACTTTTTTTTCTAAGCACTGCCCTGTGTTACAGTTAGCGCTTAGAAGCTAGCGAAGATCAAAACTCGTGCCGGAGAAAACCCATGACCCAACGCATTAATCGCGCCATCGAACTGCTGGCGCAAGACCAACCGATCTACTATACGGGTGGCCACACGGGGCATGTGCTCACCTATGAACAGGGCAAACAAGATGCCGCCACCTGGGCCGACTATATCAATGTGGGCATGGAACATGGCGCCTTTGATATGACCGGCCTGGCCGAATATATGCGCGGGTTGGTCGATGGCGGGCCGACGCGCAGTGGTCATCGCACGCCGACCGTGATTGTCGAAGCGCCGGTCGAGGGTATCTCGGCTGAGATCGTACGTTTTAACAGTTGGCAATTTCGCCAAATTCTGGCGCGCGGCATACATGGTGTACTGCTCTGCCAAGCCGAAGATCCTGCCGCAGTGCAAGCCTTTGTCGAGGCGTGTCGCTACCCGATCAACCGGATCGGCGTCGGCGCGGGACTAGAAGAGGGGCGCCGCGGCGTCGGGTCGGAGCCTTCGGCCACGCCGATCTGGGGGGTGATTCGCGACGAATATCTGCGGCTGGCCGACCCTTGGCCACTCAACCCGGCCGGGGAGCTTCTACTTGGCGTCAAGATCGAGTCGGCGGCAGCGGTCCCGCACATCGAAGCGATTCTGAGTGTCCCTGGCATTGGTTTTGCCGAAATGGGACCGGGCGATCTAAGCTTATCCTTGGGCTATTTTCATCTACCCCAACCGATGCCACCCGAGATGGAAGCGATTCGCCAGCGCGTGCGGGCGGCCTGCCTGGCGCATCATATCGCTTTCTTGGAAAGCGCCACGCCCACCGATATCGGCGAAAAGATTGATGCCGGCGCGCGCGTGATTGCCGGTCATCGTGAGGATATCGCACAGATTGGCCGTAAACATACACAGCGGACCATGCTGGTGTAAAATAGGCGTATCAAGCGACAGCAAATTCTGTCAACGGACGCATCTCTGGCGGATGAAAAGCCAAGACAATATCAGCTTTTGGGACGCCAGCGGCTAACAAGTCGGTGGCGATCCCATATTCTAGTCCATCTTCCTCAATCCACAGTTTGCTATTACGAATGCGAACATAAACGATCGTGTTACGTAAGCGGTGGGTTCCGGACCAACCTACAGTCATGAGCATGTAATGATCACGTTCCTCATCAAATAAAACTTCAGTCTCTTTGTTAGGTTGAGGACGTTGGTTAATGATCTCCGCGTAATGCACCAGTAACCCTTGTATGAGTTGCCGATAGTGAACTAGCTTATCCATCTTACTACCTCCTTACTATCCAGGTTTACCACAAGTAGAGGGACTTTATTGCGCTGAATTAGAAGTTGAATCGATCGTCGTTGAAAAATATTTTCATGCACAAGGCTGCTGAGCGCAATCCAAAGTTTACGGTCAGGTTCCACCACTTCTAGAAAACTAAGGTAAAGAATATATTGGCCTAATGCTCGCTCAACATCATAAATGGCAGAAGCTCCACCAAAGGTCTTGATCTCTACAGCAATTTTCTCCCCATTCCGTTCCGCGGCAATGACCCTTTCTGCACCTAAATTGACAAATACCGTAGCATCTTCATATTGGATGGTGAGCGGATCATCTGTGATCTGCCAGCCGTCGTTTTCTAAAGCTTCTCGGATGGTATCGTGGATCTTATCTTTGGTTGGCATACTTTGTGCATCGACCTCTCGTGCATAATGGAAGATCTATCAGCTCTATGGACGGACAACCAGAATTATAACGGAAATAGCATTGCACATCCATCCACAATACTATAGAATGCACAAAGTGCAAAGCAAACAAAATTATGGCAGCATGTTCATAGCTTCCTGCTATACAAAATTGAATTCATCTCAACGCTGATTTTGGAGGAAAAAATGATTGAAACACCCGACATCCAACGCCCTTCCAAAGAATTGATCGATGGCCTGGCCCAGATTGGCAGCGCGACCGCGGCGGGCGAGCTCTATCGCCTGGGCATTCGTGACGCCAATATTCATGGCCCCGTGGCTTGGACCCAGGGCAGGAGCATTGTCGGCCCGGCGCTCACTTTGCAATTTATGCCGAAGCGCGAAGACCTCTATGGCAATGACGAATATGCCGACCCCGAACGCCAACTCCACCGCCATTGTCTCTATCATACACAACCGGGCGACATTGTGGTGGTCGATGCGCGCGGTGACATCGGCAGCGGCATCTTTGGCGAGATGATGCTCACCTATTTCAAAGGGCGCGGCGGCCTCGGCGTGGTGATCAATGGTGCGATCCGCGACTATCCCCATTGCAAAGAAGTCGGCGTCGGGCTGTGGCTACAAGGCGTGACGCCGAACTTTCATACCCAGACCAACCTGATGCCGTTTGCCGTGAATACACCAATCGCCTGCAACAATGTGTTGGTGATCCCTGGTGACATCATCGTGGCCGACGATGATGGTGTGGTCGTCGTACCGATTGCCCTGGCACCAGAATTGGTAAAGAAGGCCAACGAACATCACGAGTGGGAAGAGTTCTCGAAGATCAAGCTGTCCGAAGGCGGCGATCTGCGTAAGTATTATCCGCTCAACGAAGAGGGGCAAGCCGAGTACCAGGCGTGGCGTAAAGCACACCCAGTGCATGCCTAAGTTCAAGGGATGACAAATTAGCCAGTTGACAAATTCACTTTCAGCTGGCTAATTTGTTGTTTTTCATCTATCGAATCAACATCGGTTCTTGCAAATGATACCCGTTGATTGGCTCCCCGGTCTCCTCACATAAAACTTCGCGCGTTACGTTGATAAACGCCTGCAACGCCGGTGACAGCCATTTGTCTTTGTGCCAGGCCAGACAGGTGCGCATGGTCAAGGTGGATTCTATGCACGGCAACACAATTAAGCGCCCAGCGGCAAGTTCAGCACTGATCGCCGCCGCCGGCAAGACGGCAATCCCCATCCCACTCATCGTACACGCCTTGATCGCCTCGACGCTGTGAAATTCTAAGATCGTCCCCGCGCGCACGCCCGCGTTTTGCATTGAGCGCTCAAAAATTGCCCGATATCCACACCCGGCTTCGGTTAGCAATAACGTTTCGGCCCGAAAATCAGTCAGTTTGACCTGTCCACAGTTGGCCAATGGATGGTCGGGATAGGTAACGACCAAGATCGGCTCAGGTCGCAATACTTTGAGCATCAACGTCGGCCGTTGAAAAGGTTCAAGCAGCACCAATGCCGCATCCGCGACGCCTTCAGCCAATTGCCGTTCCCAATCATCGCGCATGCCCATCGGGCGAAAGATCATTTCGATGCGCGGGAATTGCTGTCGGAAACGACTCAGGACAGCGGGCAACCGATAGGTGCATAACGATTCGGGCGCGGTAATCGTCAAGGCACCGATCGGTTCTTCGCGGTTGGCGACGACCGTACGGGCTTCGTCGGCCAAGGCTAAAATTTTATCGGCATATAACAATAAACGCGCCCCGGCATCGGCCAGGGCAATTCTGCGGCCCAACCGCTCAAAGAGCAAGGTATCCAATTCCTCTTCCAATTCCTGGATCTGGGCCGATACACTGGATTGGGCATAGTTGAGCGCGTCGGCGGCGCGCGTAAAACTCAAAGTGCGGGCTACTTCGCGAAAAGTCACCAGTTGACGTAGTTCCATCATTCTCCTATCGCTTTTAACGATGCATACCATCGAAACCATTCGCTTGAAACGATGACAATTCGGTGATAATATATCATTATTGAGCAATTCGCAAGAATAAGACACAGGCATAAAAGTAAGGAGTAGGCAGATGTTTAACTTACAACAGTCCAGTGGTTTCGTCACCCGGTTATGGACACAACGGCAACAAGAGCGCACCTTGGCCCAGGTTCTGAACACAGTCTATCCGCGCTGGGCCGCGCGCAATCGGCAGTGGGCCAATGCTTTCTTTGATGAGCACTTCTTGTTGCAACGCGCGGCGCCGCTGTTGGCCCACTATCGGTTGGGCAAGCTGGGAACAGAGGGCAGCCTGTTGGCAAACCAGTGGGCCGATCAATTCCGCTTTAATGCCGTGCGCCGTCAGCAGTTAATCACTGAATTAACACCAGTGGCAGCCAACTTTCTCTATCTGTTAAAAGTGGCGCTAAATGCACGCGAAGCGCAAATGCGCGATGGTGGTTGGGCCATGCGCCTGAGCGAGTGGACGACACGATCAAACGATGAGAAACCTTATGACAACTGAAAACGTGCGCGAAATCTCAACGAAAGAAATCGATTGTACACAAATCGCCAATTTGCTGGGCGCGATCCCAGCCATGCTGAAAATTGAACTTGAGGTGCTATCCGACGAACTTAGCTGCTTTCGCCCGGCAGCGGGTGAATGGTCGATTAACGAAGTGCTTGGGCATCTGATCGAAGCTGAGCAACGCGGTTTTGCGGGGCGCATTCGCCAGATTTTGGCCGAAGACAATCCCGCTTGCCAAGGCTGGAACCCGGATCACGTGGCCGCGGATCGGCACGATGAGATGAAATCTAGCGCGGCGCTCTTAGAAGAATTCACCTGTTTACGCGAGCAAAGTATGGCTTTGGTGGCAGCCCTCAAGCCAGAACAATTAGCGCGCAGTGGTCAGCATCCGGTGGTCGGACAATTGAGCATTCAGGAATTACTTTACGAGTGGGTTTATCACGACCGCAACCATCTCGAACAGATTGAGAGCAACATTCTAGCCTGGTATTGGCCGCAGTTGGGCAATGCCCAAGGATTTTACCCTATCTAAAGTAAAATCAGCGAGAGACCAGTGGTTTTCGTCGAACCATCTTCCTGGAAGCGGACACTGATGGTCTCGTTGACTTGAAAGCCCCTGTCCGCTTCCAGGAAGATTCAGAACACCCGTTTTCAAACTGCTTTCACTTTAAAAGGAGACAAGTCATGTATGGAGAGCTTGAAATTTTACGCATGGTGGCCGAACTGCGCCACGAGGAATTGATCGCCACGGCAGGTAAGCAACGCTGGCTAAAGCAACAGCAAGCTAGCCAACCAGACAAAACCGCAACCAGTTGGTCGCTGGCCAACTGGATTGGCATCCAACTGGTGACCCTGGGTTGTCACTTACTCGTGCAGCAGCCCGGGTTGCTGCCACAATCGCCCAGGATGGGAAAATGCATTGGCTGCTAGTGCGGCGGTCATGCCCAACAACTGACAACTTTAAACGCAGACAAACGGTGGTGCAACGATCAAGCGATCGATTGTACCACCGTTTGTTTTACTCATTCAGATCGCCATTATCGATATGCAGGGGAACAGAGATTGATTGTACCACCGTTTATTTTACCCCTAAACTTATCAAGCGGCCATAGGTTACCGACCAATAGCAATGCTCAGTTCAAAAAAAATTGAGAACGGCTGACATAAAGCAAGCTTGCCCTCGCCCTACCCTGTTGTGGTAAGATACAATTCATTAGCGCTTTCCACGCACCCCATAACGCAGCATCCAATACGAAACGGCAAAATAAACATGGACACCAACAGACAACCTTTCGGCCAGACGCCCGATGGCAGCATGGTCGACCTTTTTACCTTGACCAACGACAATGGCGTCACCGCCAATATCACCAATTATGGCGGCATCATTGTCGCCATAACCACGCCTGACCGCCACGGCAAGCCCGGCGATATTGTGCTCGGCTTTGATACCTTGGCCGAATACCTGGATCACAATCCTTTTTTCGGCGCGCTTTGTGGTCGCTATGCGAATCGAATTGCCAATGGGAAATTTGCGCTTGCTGGCGTTGAGTATAAATTACTGCAAAATAATGGCACCAACCATCTTCACGGTGGGTTGCGCGGCTTTGACAAGGTGGTCTGGCAAGCCACGGAACAGAGCGACGACCAAGCCGCAACGCTCAAGCTCACCTATCGCAGCCCAGATGGGGAGGAAGGCTACCCAGGCAATCTCTCGGTGTCGGTGACCTACACACTCAACAATCAAAATGCGCTGCGCATCGATTATGCCGCCACTACCGACAAAGCGACGATCCTCAATTTGACCAATCATTCCTACTTTAATCTGGCCGGCACCGGTGACATCCTCAACCATGTCGTCACGCTCAACGCCGACCGCTTTACCCCGGTCGATGCTGCGTTGATTCCGCTTGGTGAATTGCGCGCCGTCGAAGGCACACCGCTGGATTTCCGCCAACCGACGGCGATTGGGGCGCGCATCGAGCAAGATGACGAACAGTTAAAGTTAGGCATTGGCTACGATCACAACTGGGTGATCAACAACCCCGGCGGTTTGCGGCTGGCGGCCACAGTTAACGAAACCACAACCGGTCGCCAGTTGGCAGTTTACACCACACAACCCGGCATTCAATTTTACACGGGAAATTTCTTAACGCATGGAATTGGCAAAGAAGGCACCAGTTACGACCGGCGTTCTGCGCTCTGCCTGGAGACGCAACATTTTCCCGATTCGCCCAATCAGGCCCAGTTTCCCACAACGGTCTTGAAGCCGGGTGAACAGTTTGCTGAGACGACTGTTTTCAAGTTTTCCACCCAATAGAATTAGAGTTGTTCCTTAATAAATTTTCGCCAGTGTGAGCAAAATGTTCCGTTCTCTGGATAGATTTTAATTAGGAACAACTCTATTTATTAAAATAAATCGTTTTGGGTTGATCGGGCGATGCAGAGCCAATGCCAAAGCCAGCTCTTTAACCGCAGAGAACGCAAAGGGGTTTTTCTCTGCGCCCTCTGCGGTTGACAGTTTTTGTTCTGCCTATAAATAACTCGGCATTACTTAATTTACAGAAATCTGCTCTCCATTTTAATTGATTCATCTGAGGAACCCAAATGAAGCCTTACAAAGCAATTCTGGTCGGCACCGGCGGCCAAGGACGCGCTTGGTGTGCGCGTTTTTTGCCGCCAAATGTCGAAGAGGGTCTGGTGCAAGTTGTCGCTGCGGTTGATGTGAATGCGGACGCCCTAAAAAATGCGCAGGAGCATCTCGGCGTGCCAGCCGATAGATGTTACACCGACCCGCAGCGCGCTTTTGATGAAAACCCCGCCGATTTTTCGATCATCGTGACGCCGCCCGCCTATCATGAAGCAGTGGTCGATCTGTCGCTGGCGCATGACATGCACATTCTATCGGAAAAGCCGATTGCCGATACGCTGGAAGCCGCTGTGCGCATTGCCGAAAAGGTCAAACGCGCGAGCAAAAAGATGGGTGTGACCATGAGTCATCGCTTCGACCAAGACAAGACGACCTTGCGCCAAGAATTGCGGTCGGAACGTAACGGTGCGCTGGATTACCTGATCTGTCGCTTCACCTGCAACATGCGCAACTTTGGCGATTGGGGCGCGGCCTTCCGCCACACGATGAAAGATGCATTGATGATCGAAGGATCAGTGCATCATTTGGATATTCTGGCCGATTTGGCCGGGGCCAAATGCGATACGATCTATGCCCAAACCTGGAATCCCAAGTGGGGCGACTATGGCGGTGATTCGCAAGGGCTGGTGAATTTGCACTTTAGCAACGGTGTGCGCGCCTTTTATGAAGGCGCCAAGACCAACGCGATTGGCCTAAACGGCTGGGCGCAGGAGTATGTGCGCGCCGAATGTGAATTCGCCACCTTGATCATGGATCGGCGCCGGGTCGAGCGTCATGCCTATGAAGGCGGTCGCATCTACAAACGCGAAGGTGAGGGCACCGAGATTCCCTTGCTGGAACAACGCAAATGGATGAACACTTGGTTGGTCGAACAGTTTGTCCAATGGCTGGATGGCGGCCCGGCGATGGAGACAAACATCGAAGCCAACTTGCAATCGGTCGCACTAATCTTCGCCGCGATTGAGAGCAGTCACACCGGTCAGCCGGTCAAGGTGCAAGAATTGCTGGAGAAGACGCGCCGCGAATAAAGTCATAAGTTGTAAGTGGGTCGCCAATGTGACCGGCACGTCGCGCCGCACGAGCATGTAGCTGGGTAACTGCTACCCGTTGCAACGAACGTGCCGATCACATTTTCACCGTTCGCTGCATTTTCTGCACATGTCGGCGGGGTAGGAATGTAGGCGGTATAAGTCGCTCTTGCAGCCCAGCCGTCAGGTGATCTTTGTCAAGTACAATCATATAACCGGCGTCCAGTTCGTCCGGCAGCACTGAAAAATCATTAAAGAAGCCCTACCCACCGGTCAAGGCCACAATCCAAGGTAGGAATAGATTTTCTGTCGCCAATAAGGCCCAAAGAAAGAAAATTGATCAAGCGACGACCAGTAACAAGATCTGGCCTAAAATTAACAATGGATGTGTCAACGTATGTAGCGCTGACGGCGCTTGGAGTTGTCTGGTTGCCATGCTATAGCCCCCTGTCAGGAATGTCGTTCTCGTTGATGGACGGATGTTCACCATACCCGATTGGCTTTGGTGCCGAGCGCCAAAATAGAACGTTATACTTAGCTCTGGCATAGATGATAAGCTGCTTCTCGTCTAGATGAGTCGGTTTTATTATCATCTATGCCCAACCGCAGTATAATGACAAGTATATAGTTCCATTTTTTTGTTGACTCTATTTTTGTTCACTTTATTAGAGACATGGGGCAAGACAAAAATGGTTCAACCGGATTTCTAGGGGGTGACCATCTTCCCGGCAGCGGCGGCGCCGATCAGGGACAGACGAAAGACCCTTGCGCCGCTGCCGGGAAGATTTGAGCGATTTCCCCCTTGCGATCCGGTTGAACCACAAAAATCTTTCTTTGCGCGGCTAAAAACAGCAAAGCGGACGATCTATAGAAATCACCAGAGATTTTAAGATTGAAAAACAAAACGCAGGCAGTTCCGATTCGCCGCCTGCGTTTTGTCTACCAACTTTTTACCGAGCAGAAGCGCGCGCCGGTTTCTTTCTCGTCGCCACCACCGGCTCACGGTTAGCGTCCACGCCAGGTTGATCATCATCACTGCTTAGAAAGCGATAGACGATCCCACCAAGCGCGGCACCGATGATTGGGGCGATCCAGAAGAGCCAAAGTTGGGTAAGCGCCCAGCCCCCAACAAACAGAGCAACCCCCGTGCTCCGGGCAGGATTTACCGAGGTATTGGTCACTGGGATGCTGATCAGGTGGATCAACGTTAGGCCGAGACCAATCGCAATCGGTGCGAAACCCTGGGGCGCCCGCTTGTCGGTTGCCCCTAGAATGATGATCAAAAACATGAATGTCATCACCACTTCAGCCACCAGGGCGGCGAGCAAGGAGTAACCACCAGGTGAATGGGCCCCATACCCATTCGAGGCGAAACCACCAGCCAAGTCAAAACCTGGCTTGCCGCTGGCGATCAGATACAACACACCGCCACCAACAATCGCGCCTAGCACCTGGGCAACAATATAGGGAAGCAACTCTTTTGCTTTAAAACGCCCACCCACCCAAAGCCCAATCGAGACGGCTGGGTTCAGATGACAGCCGGAGATATGACCAATCGCATAAGCCATGGTCAACACGGTCAACCCAAAAGCGAGCGACACACCCAGCAGGCCGATGCCAACATTGGGGAATGCAGCGGCCAAAACGGCGCTACCGCAACCACCCAACACTAACCAAAAAGTTCCAATAAACTCTGCACTATACTTTTTCATGATATTTCCCTTTTCACTCCTGGATTATGATTTATCTTGCGCAATTCCTAATGAGAGAATTGCCATTTCCCGTCAATGGTCTATCGCTCAGGATACCCTTTTTAGGTTTTTGGGTGCATCTTAAAGGGCTGACGTTACTCGCATTGAAAGGTTACGCACGAGTTAAATATAGGCTATTACGGTAAACATGTCTATACGCCAAAATGCGGATTTTTCCAGATAAATGAATATGCAAATTATACACTGACTAAGGTGGATTTGTAAGGATGACGATTAAGAGCGAATGTAATTATAACGATTTTGTATGGCAGACCTAGGTTCCGAATCGAAGCATAACGGTGAGAAAACGCAGCCTCAGTCGATTTAAAATCTTTGACGCCAAATCATAGTTATGATAGAATGATTCTAAGTTACTGTTTTCCATCCCAAATTTCACATTAGCTGGCACACAAAATTTTCCATATTATTAGACCTTATTCCGATTTAATTTTGTGAGTTCGTAGGTACGGTTTTTAACCGCACAAGCCTGGGTTGACCGAACTTGTGCGGTTAAAAACCGCACCTGCAAGCCCCTTCGTACCCTGTTTCGCTTCACAGATAACAAATCGGAATAAACTTTATTATCATTTGCAAATGACAGGATGCACAGTTATAGTTTGTCAAACTTGTTGCACCATACCATCTATAGGTATGGACGATAATTTTGATAGGCAAAAAGTATTCGACAGGAACGAATTTTGAAAATACAATACGTCAATGTAAGATGGATAAAATTAGTGGGTCGTTTATCTGGATGAAAGTAAACGCCATTCTACATCACTTTCCAAGGATTATAAATCCTTGGAAACAAAACAAAAAAAAGCAGAATACGATTGGAGAGACCATGAGTAGTGAAAGCAAGTGCCCAGTTACAGGCGGATATGACGACAACGCGGTGGGAGAGAATATGAGTAGCGAAAGCAAGCGCCCAGTGGCGGGCGGATATGACGATAACGCGGTCGTTTTGGAAATGTCAAACCGAACCTGGTGGCCGAATCAGTTGAACCTGAAGATTCTCCACCAGAACTCTTCCCTGTCCAATCCTATGGGCGCGGCATTCAACTACGCAGAGGAGTTCAAAAGCCTCGATCTGGATGCTGTGCGCAACGATCTCTATGCGTTGATGACCGATTCGCAGGGGTGGTGGCCGGCCGACTATGGGCACTACGGGCCGTTCTTCATTCGGATGGCGTGGCACAGCGCAGGCACGTATCGCACCGGCGACGGCCGCGGCGGCGCATCCTCTGGCACGCAACGCTTTGCGCCCCTCAACAGCTGGCCCGACAATGCCAATCTTGACAAGGCCCGCCGACTGCTCTGGCCGATCAAGCAGAAGTACGGCCGAAAAATCTCCTGGGCCGACCTGATGGTCCTCGCTGGGAACTGTGCCCTGGAATCGATGGGGTTCAAGACATTTGGCTTCGGCGGCGGGCGTGCAGACGTCTGGGAGCCCGAAGAAGATACTTACTGGGGTCCTGAGAACACGTGGCTTGGCGACAAACGCTATACCGGCGATCGGGAACTCAAGAATCCGCTCGCCGCCGTTCAGATGGGTCTGATCTATGTAAATCCGGAGGGGCCGAACGGCAACCCTGATCCGGTCGCTTCAGCCAGAGACATCCGCGAGACGTTCGCCCGGATGGCAATGAACGACGAGGAGACCGTCGCGCTCATCGCCGGTGGACATACCTTCGGCAAAACTCATGGCGCTGGCGATCCAAATCAGTATGTTGGTCCTGAGCCAGAGGGCGCCAGTATCGCGGAACAAGGCCTCGGCTGGAAGAACAGCTTTGGCAGCGGCAACAGCGGCTACACCATCACCAGCGGCTTGGAAGGTGCATGGACCACGACGCCAGCGAAGTGGAGTAACAACTTCTTCGAGAACCTTTTCGGCTATGAATGGGAGCTGACGAAAAGCCCAGCCGGTGCACAGCAGTGGAAACCGAAGAACGGTGCAGGCGCTGGTGCTGTGCCGGATGCCCACGACCCATCAAAGAGTCACGCGCCATTCATGCTTACCACAGACCTCGCCCTGAAGCTTGACCCCAACTATGCGCCGATTGCGAAGCGCTTCTACGAGCACCCGGATCAGTTCGCAGACGCTTTCGCCCGGGCGTGGTACAAGCTGACGCACCGCGACATGGGGCCTAGCGCGCGCTATCTCGGCCCCTTGGTCCCTGCGGAGGAACTCATCTGGCAAGACCCCATTCCCGCAGCCACCCATGCATTGATTGACGCGCAGGAGATTGCCGACCTGAAGGGCAAGATTCTTGCCTCGGGACTCTCCATCTCTCAACTGGTCGCGACGGCTTGGGCTTCGGCGGCAACCTTCCGCGGCTCTGACAAGCGCGGTGGGGCGAACGGCGCGCGCATCCGTCTCGCGCCGCAAAAGGATTGGGCAGTCAACCAGCCTGCCCAATTGGCGACTGTGCTCGCAACCCTTGAGGGGATCCAAAAGGAATTCAACCGCGCCCAGGGGGCACCCGAGTCTGACGGGAAGCAGGTTTCGCTCGCAGACGTGATTGTCCTCGGCGGTTGCGCAGCCGTCGAGCAAGCGGCGAAGAACGCCGGGCACGATGTGACTGTACCCTTCACGCCGGGACGCACGGATGCGTCGCAGGAACAAACCGATGTACACTCCTTTGCTGTGCTCGAGCCGACCGCCGATGGCTTCCGCAACTACCTCAAAACCCAATACCGCATATCGGCAGAGGAGCTGCTGGTCGATCGGGCGCAATTGCTGACGCTGACCACCCCTGAGCTGACGGTTCTCGTCGGCGGCCTGCGCGTCTTGGATGCCAACGTCGGTCAGGCCCAACATGGCGTCTTCACCAATCGACCAAAGCTGCTCACCAATGACTTCTTCGTGAACCTGCTCGACATGGGCACGACGTGGCAGGCGGCTTCGGAAAACGGAGAGGTGTTCGAGGGCCGCGATCGCGCAACGGGCAAGCTCAAGTGGACTGGCACGCGTGTCGACCTGATCTTCGGTTCGAACTCCCAGTTGCGCGCCATTGCGGAAGTCTACGCGTGTGACGACTCGCAGCAGACGTTTGTGCGTGACTTCGTGGCTGCGTGGGACAAAGTCATGAATCTCGATCGCTTCGACCTTGCCTGATCTCGCTTGCCTGATCTCGGTGAGGTATACGCGTAAGGGTCATCTCCTGTTGCGTCTGCCAAGCCGAGGTCGTTGGAGGGTGCGATTCAAGTGGGGGGCAAAGTGGTGTAGGGGCGAGGCTGGTCAGCAAACAACGTACCGATTGGCGATCAAGGGCTTCTCGACCCGCCTTCCCTACACTTTGTTGATTTCAAATCTGCCCCGATTCTGAATCACATCCCTAGAGCAAAACAACCTTGACCTTCAATATGATGTCAAATAAAAAGCGCCCTAGCCAGCAGTGGCTAGAGCGCTTTTTATGAATAGGACTTACGCACACAGAGCCGCAAAGATAGTATGGTGCCTAGAATTTTTCTTGCTGTCCTTTGTGGCTTTGTGTGCGATTCTCCTTGTTTTGCATAAGCCTAGATTAACAAAATTACCAGATCGTAATGATTCGTTCTTGCCCCGCTTTCAATTTGTCACGGTTGGGACGCAAGGCGATGATCACAGCAAAAAGGGCAATCGTGCCATATACAATATAAGGCCAAGGCGACAATTGGTTTAAGCCGAGGATCAGAAAGAGCGCAAAGGCGCTGACACCCACCGCCAGCGTACCAATCGAAGCCATGCGGCTCCACCAGATCAGGAAGGCGCCAATCAACCAGACGACGCCACCGACTAATGGCGAGATTGCCATCGTCGTCGCCGCGGAAGTGATGCCGCCAGCGCCGCCCTTAAAACCATTAAAAATTGACCAGTTATGCCCAATAATGGCGGCACCACCTGCCAGCGCGGCGGCTAATTGCAAAGCTGTCAGTCGCGCCGTGGCCATGTCTACATCCATGACACCGGGTTCAGGGAAGAGTAGTGCGTATAACGAACGAATCAACCAGACGGCCACCGCACCTTTGATTGCATCGCCGATGATCGTAGGGATGCCAGCTTTGAGACCTGCCGCGCGCCAGGCATTGGTGCCACCAGTACGGCCACTGCCCACGGTGCGAATGTCGACGCCGTACAGACGGCAAACCCACAAACCCACCGGTATAGAACCAAGCAGATAACCAATGATAGCGCCCAAAGGCACGAGAAGCCAGATCATGATAGGGTAGACTCCTGAATAGGTGAAGGGGCAGACAGTAAAAAAGTAAACTATAAAAACAGAGACGTGACGTCCGCATTCGTTCAACGGTTAGCCAACGATGGCAGCCGTCACGGACCAGTCGTTTTTTCAAATACCGATGACTACGCGGTCACTTGCTTCAAAGCGTCCATGGCAGCATCATAGCTAGGGTGCTGGCCGATGGCGGGCACATACTCCGCATAGCGCACCACATCATTGGCATCAATGATAAAGATCGAGCGCTGTTCGGCCCGAATTTCTTTGACCCAGGTGCCATAGGCTTCCCCAAAGGCCATAGCTTTATAATCAGAGAGCATTTTGACGTTTTCCACCCCAGCCGCGCCACACCAACGCTTCTGCGCCATTGGTAGATCAACGCTGATCGTGAGCACAACCACATTATCACCTAATTTGCCGGCCTCTTCGTTCATGCGGCGGGTCTGAGCCTCGCATACCCCTGTGTCAATGCTGGGGATTACGCTCACCAGGCGCACCTTACCCGCTGTATCACCCAGTAAGTTGAAGGAATCCACAAAACTCGTTGATAAACTTACTTCACGCGCCGGCTCACCAACAGTAACAGGTGTACCGAGCACGGTCATTGGGGTTTCGCGGAAAAGTACGGTTCGATTGCTCACAGCTGCTTTCCTTTGCTCAAAAATAAAATCGTTTGTAATGAATAGTTATCTGGTAACGCGCGCTTTTTCGATTGAAGTAGGTATCATAACCGCAAGACGCAAAGCGCGCAAAGAAAAGGTCAGCATGAAGCTAAACCAATTTAGTAGTGGCGCAAGGGTAACAAAAGGCTCTGTCAAACACCCCTGGCTACCTAGCCGCAACAGGACTAGCGTTTATTGTTTTGCGCCAAGTATTTTTCTAGACGCCCTTGCAGCCACTCGGAGATCAGGGTAAGCACCCAATAAATGGCGGCAGCCAACAAAAACATTTCCATAAATTTGCTATCTTTGCGGGCAAAGCGGTTGGCACGGTAGGTGATCTCCCAGACGCCCATCAAAGAGACCAACGCGGAATCCTTTTGCATGGCGATAAATTGATTGCCAATCGGGGGAATGATAATCCGAAACGCTTGCGGTAAGATGACGAAGCGCATGGTTTGCCAGTGTGTCATGCCCAGGGCGTGGGCAGCTTCACCTTGACCCTGCCCAATCGCCTGAATGCCCGAGCGAAAAATCTCGGTCATATAGGCGCCATAGTTCAAACTAAGCGCTAAAATACCAGACTGGATCGGCGACAGGATCAGAAGGTTGCCCAGGGTAGGATAACCTAGGCTAGAAATCTGCGAGCCGATCTGGGGCAAGCCGGAGTAGATAATGTAGATTTGTACGAGTAACGGTGTACCGCGCAAGAGTGAGACATAAAAACCGGAGACGCCCTGGGCAATGGCATTGGTCGATAATCGGCCCAAAGCACCCAAAAAGGCGAGGATCGTAGCCGCCAAAATCGAAATCAGGGATACAGAGACTGTCGTCAACAAACCCGCTAAGACAAAAGCGCGATGTTCAAAAATGTACGGCAGGTCGATCTGTAACAGATCGAGCAAGATGGCCACACAGCCAAACAATACAGCCCAGACAGCCGCCACTTTAAAAATTTGGAGCCGCAGCGACTTTTGCTCTTTGGCCACCAACTGCTTGCCCACGAGCCGAAAATGCTCCCGTTCCAGGTTCGATTGCTTTACGATTACACCCATGACTATACCTCAGCCATCAATCTATGAATACGCTCTCTGGCAACACAATAAATAAAATGCGGTAAATAGCATGATGGCTGGTCGGCGCACCGACCAGCCATCAATTGGTTCAGAACAGCAACTACTGTTTTAGACCGGCAAAGTCAAAAGCGGCAGCAGCGGTTGCCAGATCAGAGCCATAATATTGTTCGGACAGCTTTTTCAAGGTGCCGTCACTGTGCATCGCCTGGATAATCTCGGTTACCTTGTTGCGGAAGCTGGTAGAGTCGAGATTGGTGCTGCGATCAAAGGCCGCGGAGAGATATTCGAAGTAAACTGGATCGCCCAATTGCTTCAAGGGCTTACCCGATTTAATAAAGCCTTGTCCAGTGGGCAAGGCAGTCAACACCGCGTCCAGACGTGTGCCATCACCCAAAGCCAAGTCTTGCAAGCCAGAAGTATCCGTATCATAACCGTGGACATCGGCATCCTTCACGACAGGGGTGATCGTTTCACCCGGGATCTCAAGCGTACCATTCAAGTAGGATTCATAGGTGCAACCAGAACAGGCGCCAATTTTCTTACCCGAAAGATCCTCAATCTTTGTAAAACTCTTGTTATCTTTGTAGACAAAAAAGGCAGCTGGCGTAGTGTAATAGGGTTGCGAGAAATAGAGCGCCTTCATCCGTTCTGGCGTGATCGACATCGAACCAACGCTGATATCCCAGCGACCAGACCACTTGCCACCAGTGATCAGCGTCCAATCTGGTGTGACAAAACAGGCCTCCACCCCCAGCCGTTTGGCAATTTCCACCGCAGCGTCGATATCAAAGCCTTTAAACTCAGCCGCGACATGCTCGTCGCCGGTGCATTTGCTATCGGCTGGTTTCTGAGCGCCTTCCACCAGTTCGGATTGGGGCGGATAAGCTGGATCAGTTGAAATGCGCAAGACACCACGCTTTGTAATCTCAGCCAACAGATCATTCGTGGCTGCGGACGCAGCGGGAGTGGTCAGTGCATCCGATGCAGCGGGCGTTGTCGATGCAACAGGTGCTGCGGACGCCGGACAGGCGGCGAGCAAAAATGCACTGAGGATCAGCAAGGTCAACCAACGTAAATTTTGTTTCATAAAATCCCCTTATAGATAGATAGTGCAAAACTCAAATATAATAAATAGATTTTAATCGCTATAATTTAGATGTGGATAATCGCTAGGTGAGTCGAATTCTTCTGATATTGTGGTCTGGTGGAGCGCTTCAAAGCCTAGTAGGTAGGATAAAGTTCGTGATTACCTTTGGGTCATAGCTGTAATCATGACAAGAGAAGGAGATACTTTAAACTCAAGCTAAACTTTATACTCAAGCTAAATCGTCACCGAAGTAGTCGGTGTCATCTTGCCATATTTTCGTTTTTATTGCCAGGATAACGGCTAAGGATCAAGCTATTTGATCCCATGCCTTCTAAATGAACCTTATCCTTTGTTTCTAAAGGCTCGGATGATCGGAATCGCCGGTGGACTATCGGGGCGTGGCGTCAACGTCGTCTCATCCTCGAGGCCATCGCTCTGAATGTTCAATTCGGCGCGCATCAACACGCCATCGTCCATAAAAAAGCTATCCACATAGAGCGCGCCATAAATCTGGCTGCCTTGCAGTAACTCGACCCGATCCGCGCGAATCGTGCCGCGGTAAATCCCCCGGATGCTAACCGTGCGCGCGGTAATGTCACACTGCACACGCGCCGTTTCGGTTAAGATTACATTCGCAGGGGTCTCAATATGGCCGGCCTCCACAGCGCCGTCAATCCGCACACTGGCATCGCAGCGGAGGGCGCCGCTAAACGTGGCGCGTGGCCCAATAATCACTTCGATCGCATCCGGTTCAGGTCGTTGAGTTCGATTCAAATTAAACATAAGACGCCTCCATGAAAGGATTTGAAATAGGTCTAGACCTCTCCCCCCGCCCTCCCCTGCTGGGAGGGAGCCTGTCACAGGACAGAACACACCACTTCGTCTGTCCTGATCAGTCCCCTCCCTGTAGGGGAGCGGGAGCCCTTTGGGCGCGGGAAGGGTCTATGGGGTCGCTGTAACCGTTACGCGAGCACCAGCTTCTCCGAGATACTATTTCCCTTATAAACCCGATAGATTACATCCGCCAACAGCGGCGCAACCGAAAGGATTTCAAGTTTTGGGTGCATTTTCTCAGGGGCCACAGGGATTGTGTTGCTGACTACCAACTTTTCGATGCGATCATCCGCTGATAAACGGTCTAAGGCGGTTGGGAGTAACACTGGGTGGGTAATCGCAAAGTAGGCTTTGCCGGTTGCGCCATTATCATAGAGCGCATCGATCTGCTTAAGCACACTACCACCGGCCATCACATCATCAATAATAATCGGGCGCCGTCCGACAATATCACCGACAACGTGGGTGGTCTCGGTTGAGTCGAAGCTAGAGCGCCGCTTATGCATGACCACCAGCGGCAGATTTAAGAGCTGGGCATAGCGGCCGGCCATACTCGCGCGCCCGACATCTGGGCTGACAATTGCGGCATTCAGAAATTCTGGTTTGCGAAAATAATCGGCCAGCAACGGCAAAGCACTCAAGGGATCTACAGGAATATTAAAAAACCCCTGGATCGCCTGGGCATGGATATCGACAAAGACAACCCGCTTGGCGCCTTGGCTTTCCAACATATTCGCCACCACACGCGCGCTGATCGCCTCGCGACCGTGCGCCATGCGTTCTTGGCGAGCATAGGGGAAATAGGGGATGACGACACTGACAGAATGGGCGCTGGCGCGGCGAAACGCATCCAGATATAATAACAACTCCATTAAGTTGTCATTCACCGGCGCACCGCAAGGCTGGATAAAAAAGATATCCTGATCGCGCACAACCTCCTCTAGCATCACATGAATTTCGCTATCAGGCAGCCGGCGCGTGGTGGCTTGGCCTAAAGTCACACTCAACAAGGAAGCGATCTCATTCGCAAGCGCAGGATGCGCCGATCCAGAAAATATACGTAGCGGGTGGTAAGAGTCAACCATAAAGCCAATCCTGTCTAGTTTTTAAAGCAGCTTGTCAAAGCACCCGTTCGTCGCGCATATGCCAAAGGAATTTATCGCAACGCAGCGATCTTTCCTCACTCGGCGCCCAAAGCCGAAGGGTGCTATCACAACTGTAAGCTAAAAGATTCTGATGGATAGAAATTATATGATAGCATAGTGACAGGGTCAAAAGTATACTAGACAATAACTGATTGTGAAAAATCTAT
>JBBQBY010000061.1:0-20814 GCA_038318235.1 Caldilineales bacterium | reverse complement strand
CACGCTGCCTGCCCCCAACCTGGGACGCACCCCATGCGCCGCAAGCAGGTTGATAGGAATCACAAAACGGGTTATGATTGGCGAGCATCAGATTCATCGTTCCTATTAATTGTTTCACCAATCAACAAAAGAGGAAAAAGGAAAACTATGGCGCAGTTTAATGGCCTCAATATGGATATGGGCAATCTGTCGCGGCTCTCTCAGGCCCAAACGCGTTCAATCAGCCCGGAAAATTTTACAGGCGAAAAAGGCAAAGGTGGCATGGCGATTGATGGCACCGGCGCCAGTTGTGCGCGTGATCTGGGACAAGGCTGGAAGCTTTCACCATCAATCATCATTCATGCCGGCGAAACGTTTGAGCTTGCCAACATTGAAGGCTCCGGCGCGATCCAACAGATCTGGATGACGCCCACCGGCAATTGGCGCTACAGCATTCTGCGCATCTACTGGGATGATCAGGAGCAGCCATCGGTCGAGTGCCCGGTCGGTGACTTCTTTGCCTGTGGCTGGGGTAAATTTGCCCCGCTCAACTCGTTGGCGATCTGCGTCAACCCTGGCAGCGCGTTTAACTGCTATTGGGAAATGCCCTTTAAAAAGCGCTGTCGGGTCACCATGACCAATATTGCCGATGAAGATATGCGCTTATATTACCAGATCAACTATACTTTGACGGATGTACCAGATGAACTCGCCTATTTTCATGCCCAGTTCCGCCGCGCTAACCCGCTTCCCTACAAAGAGGATTATACAATTTTGGATGGTGTGCAAGGGCAAGGTCATTTTGTAGGCGTTTACATGGCTTGGGGTGTGAATAACAGCGGTTGGTGGGGTGAGGGTGAAATCAAATTTTTCCTGGATGGTGACAAAGCGTGGCCGACAATTTGCGGCACGGGTACCGAGGATTATTTTTGTGGTTCGTATAATTTTGAGAACAAAGAGACCAAACAATACCAAGAGTTCACAACGCCCTACGCCGGTCTATCCCAGGCGATTCGGCCCGATGGCGTCTACCGGTCGCAGACCCGCTTTGGCCTATATCGCTGGCACATCACCGATCCGATTCGTTTCCAGCAAGATCTGCGTGTGACAATTCAGGCGCTGGGCTGGCGGAGTGGCGGGCGTTATCTGCCATTGCAAGACGACATCGCATCCGTGGCTTTCTGGTATCAAACCTTGCCTACGGCACCCTTTGCGGCCTTGCCGGATCGTGATTATTTGGAAATCATTTAGCAAGTAGGTGGTAGGTGGTGGATAGCCGTCTACCATCTACCGCCCCAACCTGCCAGGAGAAACTAATGACCGACCAACCCAAACTCTGCGCCGCGACCACGAAAAGTGGCGCGCCTTGTAAAAATAAAGCACAACCGAATTCGGATTATTGCTATGTCCATCGCAACTTGGCCGTTAGCGCGCCCTCCAAGCTGCCTGCTGGTAGTAAGCCAAAGCCAACTGCCAAGGCGGCTAAATCGGCGGTGCCCGCTGCCACCAAACCAGTTGCGCTAGCCGCCAAAGCGCCAACTAGCCCAACCCCCAAGCCGAAAGCTAGCACACCGCTCGATCAACTAGCCGTTGAATTGGACAAGGTGGTTGACGAAATTCGCGCCCAATTGCCGGATTATACGCCGCCACCTTTTTCGCTCCAGGCGTTGAAGAAGACACTCCAGGAGAATATGCACCGTTTTACGCCCGAATTGCAATCCGATATCCTGAATCGACTGAAGGCGGATGCAGAAGAACTTGATCCGCATCGTTTGGTCGAGTTGGAGACCTGGAAAAGCCTCTGGTATATGCTGAATTATTCGGTTCAATCACAATCGAGCACCTTTAAAGAACAATTAGCCAATCGCCTCGCCGCTTTGCCCGGTGTAGCGCAATTATCCGATTGGAAGAGTAGTTGGGATGGGACTTCGCCCAAAGACTTGCTGGATGTCGACACTTGGAAAGACGCCTGGCATCTGCTCAATCACTCGCTCAAAGTGCAGACGGATGAGCTAAAGCGTAAGTGGGCAGGTGACAAAGAGGAGAAGTGAGCTAATCAGAAGCGCCTAGCCCTGGGCTTTGCGGGTAAAGGCTAACTTCTTTACAAACGATGTCGAAATGATACGCCTGAGTGACCTCAGCGCGGTGATGAATGCCCTGACTGAGGGATTAGCTGTCGCCCAGCTCTTCTGCGTTTTTGCCCTGACAACGCCCCTAGCAACCTTAATTGAACTAACCATTAAACAACTATTTACATTCTGCATTTCTGCCGTTAAGCCTTGCTCCTTATTATGGCGATTAGGATCTCAAACAGCGTTTATCCGAAAACAGTCAGTGCTCTCCTTCTTCTTGCGCAGCGCAACGAAGGTGGTCACGAAGGTTTTGGGATGAATTCAGAGATGAGTAAAATAAACCCTACATTCCATACCCAAGGAGAAAAATGCTTATGCAATTCAAGAAATCAATAGCCAGATGGCTGGCCGGCGCCATGCTTCCCATGCTGCTGGCGACGATAGCTGTCCCGGCGTTTGCTCAGGATGCAAAGCCGCTGCCAGTTCTGCCAAAGGATCAACCGTTTGCTGCCTTTATCGACAGCCACAACTTTGCCGTTGCCAAAGGCGCAACCGCGGAATGGCGCAAGATGGAAGGCGTTGCACTAGATGCCCCTAATAAGCGGCTCTACATCGCCATCACGGCGATTGCCAAGGGCATGTCCGATAAGGAAGGTGATATCCAGTTGCCGGAAAATCCTTGTGGTGCAGTCTTGATGGCGCAACTCGACGACAAGTGGGACATTGCATCGTTGACCCCCGTCGTGGTTGGCGGCCCCTACAACAAAGACGACAAAGAATATCCTTGTAATAAAGATGCCATCGCTAACCCGGACAATATGTTTGTGGATGCGAAGGGCAACCTTTGGATCGGCGAGGATACCGATTTGCACCGCAATCAAATGTTGTGGATGTGGGATGGCAAGGAACTGAAGCGCTTTGGCACTTGGCCGACAGGCGCTGAGATCACTGGCTTGCGCATCGAACCGAATGGCACATTGTTTACCAATGTGCAACACCCATCGCCGATGAATATCTACCCCTACAACCGCGCCGTGGTCGGCGTCGTCACCGGCTATGTCGCGGGGGCAGACTTCAAGTCTATTGATCTGCCAACGGGTGCTGATCTGCACCGCCTGAAACTCGCTAGCGGTGAATATCAAGTGCTGGCGCGCGTGGCTGAGGCGATCCCTGGCAATCAGAATGTCAATTTTGGGGAAATCATGGACGCGGAAGGCGTCAAGATGAACCTCTGCAATAACCCCGATGGCAACATGTTCCTGCCGACAGATGGTGAGGGTGCTGAAGGTTATTTGTATAGCAACTACGAATGCACGCCTGGTGGCGTGGGTCGTATCTACATCAAGCAAGGCGCTGATGGCAAGTGGAGCGTGATTGAAGGCGATATGGTGAATTTTGCCGCCGTCAACGGCACCTGGAATAATTGCAACGCCAGCGTAACCCCGTGGAATACCGCTATGACCAGCGAAGAGTATCCGGCGGATGTTGAGGGTGAATGGACCGGTGGTTGGTTGCCCGTAGTCGATGCCATGCAGAGGCACTTGGGTAAGGACGCCAATCCGTATGACTACGGTTATAACGTCGAGTTGATTCCTGCTGGTGGCGAAGATGATCAACTGGGCACAATTGCCCAGAAACGCTACGCCATGGGTCGCTTCTCGAAAGAGATGGCTCTCGTCATGCCAGATAGCCAGACGGTTTATTTTGGTGATGATGGTACGGATCGCGTACTCTACAAATTTGTGGCGACCAAAGCAGAAGATCTGAGCGAAGGCACACTGTACGCTGCCAAGTTAACTCAGGATAAAGAGACACTCAATGTAAAGTGGATCGATCTGGGCACTGGCAAGGACAGCGATATTGAGGCTGCCATCCGCCAACTGGATTCACAGTTTGCTGTGGCGAAATAGTTGCTGCAGGTGGGCAACGCAGAAGGTAGATAACGCAGAGTAGTCAACCTGCTGGGCGACTAGGTACTGATCGGCGCTATCCACTGTCGGCCAATGCGTGAAAATAGATTTGTTGCGAAGGTACAGAGCTACTCTGTGCCTTCGCTGTTTGTATAGGCAGGTGAGGATTGATAGACAGTCGATGACCGATCATCGACTGTCTATCAATCCTATTTCAGCAGGCACAATCTATCTATACTCAAGTCAGAATGAAACCCGGAGAATTACCCCACCCGCGCCCAAAGGCGGTTGCCTCTCAGGCGCGCTCCCCAAAACAGGGAGGGAACTGTCTTTTCGTAGACGAAAGATCAGTTCCTCCCCTAACTAGGGGGAGGTTAGGAGGGGGTAAAAAAACTCCGCTTTTCGAATTGACATTAGTATAGCTGCCAAGTATGTATAGCAGTTACGTAGCCTGCACAAAATTTGCTGAATGTGTCTACCTTTGGCAACATGCACACAGTAAGAGATCCCTGTGCCAGACTGTTCATGGAGGAAGTTGTAATGAGGATTGACAAACTGGCCGGTAAACCGGCGCCCCGTGCCTTGCTCGTCAATGTGCCCCGTTTGATCGCCACCTACTACACCGACCAACCTGATCCCGCCAACCCAAGCCAACGGGTGGCGTTTGGAACTTCTGGACACCGCGGGTCTTCGTTGAAGCGCAGCTTTAATGAGCACCATATCCTGGCAATTGCCCAGGCGATCTGCGAACTGCGGCTGACCCAGGGCATCAATGGCCCGCTCTACATGGGCATGGATACGCATGCCCTTTCGGAGCCAGCCTTGCGCACGGCCTTAATGGTCTTTGCCGCGAATGGGATGGAGGTGATCATTCAAGACGAACTAGGCTATACCCCCACGCCGGTGATTTCGCATGCAATTTTGACTTATAACCGCAACCGGACCAGCGGGCTAGCCGATGGGGTCGTCATCACCCCTTCGCACAACCCGCCGGAAGATGGTGGTTTTAAGTATAATCCACCCTCTGCTGGTCCCGCCGACACCGGCACCACCAAGCAGATCCAGGATCGCGCCAATGAAATCCTCAAAAATAATTTGAAAGATGTGCAACGTCTCCCACTCGACCAGGCGCTCAAAGCCGCGACGACTCATCACTATGATTATGTCACACCCTACGTAGAAGATTTGCGCAACGTGGTTGAGATGGAGGCGATTGCGCGGGCCGGGCTCAAGATTGGCGTCGATCCGCTGGGCGGGGCGGGCATTGGCTATTGGGAACCAATTGCGCAGACCTATGGCCTTGAGATTGAAATTGTGAACCGTGCGGTTGATCCCACCTTTTCCTTCATGACTGTAGACCATGATGGCAAAATCCGCATGGATTGTTCCTCGCCCTATGCAATGGCCAATTTGATCAAGCTCAAAGATCAATTTGACATTGCCTTTGGCAACGACCCCGACTATGATCGCCACGGTATTGTCACGCCTAGCGCGGGCTTAATGAACCCGAATCATTATTTGGCTGTCGCAATTCAGCACCTCTTCCAACACCGCCCACACTGGCGCAAGGATGCCGCCATAGGCAAGACATTGGTCTCGAGTTCGATGATTGATCGGGTAGCAGCGCAACTAGGTCGTAAACTGTGCGAAGTGCCGGTAGGTTTCAAGTGGTTTGTCGATGGTCTGTTGGATGGCTCGTTTGGCTTTGGCGGCGAGGAGAGCGCGGGCGCTTCGTTCTTACGTAAAGATGGCACTGCCTGGACCACGGATAAAGATGGTTTTATTCTCGACCTGCTGGCTGCGGAAATCCTTGCCACAACCAGACGCGATCCTGGCGAACATTACCAAGCATTGGAAACCCAGTTCGGTCGCGCCGTCTATGAACGCATGGATGCGCCGGCCAACGCCGCACAGAAGCAGGTGTTGAGCAACCTCAAGCCCGAGCAAGTGGCGGCGCAAACATTGGCCGGAGAACCGATCCTGGCTCGGCTGACCAATGCACCGTGCAACAACGCCCCGATTGGTGGGCTAAAAGTTGTGGCCGAAAACGGTTGGTTCGCGGCCCGTCCTTCCGGCACGGAAGAGGTCTATAAGATCTATGCCGAAAGTTTCAATGGCCCCGACCATCTTAAGCAACTGCAACAGGAAGCCCAGGCAATCGTCGCCGACGCGTTTCGGGCCGCCGGATTATGATCAATTTTTTAGAACTATACTGAGTTCAGGATGAAACCCGGAGTTTTCGTCAACCATCTTCCTGGAACCCTTCAGGAACTACAGGATAATGGAATCGATCGGCGACCCCTTCCAGGAAGATTAGAAACTCCAGTTCTCAATTTGATTTGAGTATAGATTTCAAAGAACCCGAGAAGACGCGCATCCTCAACCTGCTGACGCAGACGCCCACCGTTGTCGTCATCCACCTGGATCGGCCGGCCGTGATCCCGGAAATTGCCGAGCAGTCTGCCGCACTCCTGGGCGAGTTTGGGGTGAGCGATGAGGCCGTGCTCAATGTGATCTTCGGGCGCTTTGCCCCAACCGGCAAATTGCCCTTTGAACTGCCCGCTTCGATGGATGCCGTGCGCCAGCAGAAGTCGGACGTTCCGCACGATTCGGAGAACCCGCTTTTTCCCTTTGGGCATGGACTGAGCTATCCGACCCGTGTCTAAAAACGTTCTGTTCTCGCCCATTATCTGCTCAACCGTTGGTATTAACCTTGACCGGATGCAGTGTCACGACGACCCGTTTTTCACCCGGATGATCCATTTTGCGCAAATCGGCACCGCCATACTTGTGGCCAACCTTATCGGCAAAGGTATAGTCATCGTCTGGGCTTAACTCGGCGCGGGCGCGAATTTCGAGTGTATGAAAAGGATTATTCCGGTCTAGGATAAAGAGCGTGCATTCTGGATTTTTCATCAGGTTTTTGGTCTTCTGCCGCGTGGTATTCAGCGACAACTTGACCAGTCCATCGTCATCTAGCAAAAACCAGAGGGCCGTGACTTGTGGATAACCGTCCTTCCCAACGGTTGACAGGGTAGCCACATCAGAATTCTCCTTCGGTCAATTTACCAGTGGTTAATTTGTGGTATTGCATTCAATTGTAATCTCTTTTACCTAACGATTGCTGTAAGCAATTCTGCCAAAATTTAAATAACTGCTTGTCAATCTAAGCGACAAATTTGTAGGGCGAGGCATGCCTCGCCCTACAAATTTATGATTGTCTTCCCTCTTTGCCACTTGATTAGAGCGGCTGCAACCCCGCCTCGATCTGCTTGCGGCGCGGCTCTAGGAAAGGTGGCAAGGCGAGGGCTTCGCCTTGCGTTTCGATGTTTTCGTCCACGCCAAAGCCGGGTTCATCGGTGGCTAATTCAAACAAGATGCCCTGTGTGATGCGGAAATAGAGCGAACGAAAATAGAAGCGATCAACCAACCCAGAATTCGGCAGCCCGACTTGTTGCAGTTTTTGTAGCCAGGCCTGTTGTTCGGCGTCATCTTTTAAGCGAAAGGCGACATGATGCACGCCACCATGCCCTAAGCGCGCCATCGGTTGGCGCGGCTGCTCGATCACATGCACTTCCTTGCCAGGGCCACCGCCATCCATCGTATAAATTGTGATCGATTCTTGCGCATTATCCGGGTTGGGATAAGCGCCGGCGCGCGTAAAACCCAATATTTGCGTCAGGATCGGTTCCACCTGCGCCAAGCGTGGGACAGAGAGGAGGGTGCCATAAAAGCCGCGCAACGCATATTCTGCCGGAATGCCCGCGCCGTCCCACGGCTCCCCTTCAAATGGCGCGTTCTGGTCATCAATAAAGGTCAATCGTTGCCCTTCCGGATCTTGGAAGCGCAAGGCTGTGCGCCCATCAATCTGCTCGATGCCCTGATGCTGCACTTGGTGATCATCCAAGCGCGCAACCCAATACGCTAGCGCCGGGCGACCATTCACCCGAAAGAGTGTATTGGCAATGCTGTCCGTGCCTTCGCGATTCGCGTCGATCGTGGCCCAGTCAAAGAAGGTCATATCGGTGCCGGGCGTGCCCAGTTTGTCGGCGTAAAAAAGGTGATAGGCGCTCACATCATCCTGGTTGACTGATTTTTTGACCAGTCGCAAGCCCAACACCTGGGTGTAAAAATCATGGTTGCCCTTGGCGTTACTGGTGACGGCTGTCACATGATGCAGTCCGTGTAGCTGCATGGCAAAGCTCCTTATGGCTGACAACGCGCTGGGGATAGATGCCTTTGGACTCATCTACGCTTGCGCCTATTCCTGGCGGGTTAAATCTAAAAATATACCCTATATTGTATCAGCAATTCGCTGCGCTGACTGTGTTTGCGCACCCTTGTGATAAAATATAAAACAGGCCGATCAAAACATGAGAACGCAACACCGAAAGCGTGCGTTGCCCTCGGCTGCTCCCTGCTCCATTTATAATCCAACTATCCTATCCATAGTCGCATAGACAATCAATTATGGCGCAAGCAAAATCACTCTTTCTGGACAGCTTTACACCGTTCAAAAATGCAAACTATCGCACCTATCTCCTGGGCCAGTGTGTGTCGCTCATGGGCACCTTTATGCAGCAGATGGCGCTGCAATGGTCATGTGCTCAGCCGCTTTGGGCACGTCGATGTGGCCTATGAACTGCTCAACCAGGAGAGCTATCCGAGTTGGCTCTATCCGGTCAAGCGGGGCGCCACCACGATCTGGGAACGCTGGGATGGCATCAAACCGGATGGTAGCTTTCAGGATGCGGGGATGAATTCGTTCAACCACTATGCCTACGGCGCGATTGGTGAATGGCTCTATCGCGTGGTGGCCGGCATTGGGTATGATCCTGCCGAACCGGGCTATAAGCACATTCTGATCGAGCCGCAACCCGGCGGCGGGCTGACCGCAGTGCGCGCCACACTCGACTCGCCCTATGGGTTGATCGAAGTGGCATGGCAATTGACCGACCAGGATTTTCGCTTGAATGTGACCGTGCCCACCAACAGCCACGCTACGATCCGTTTGCCCGCGACGACTTTGGCCCAGGTGCGCGAAGGCGGTCAGTCGATCACTAAGGGGCAGCTAGCGGACGGCGACGCCGTTATACAAGTTGAAGCTGGCCGCTATGAATTTGTCACGACCGCCATCAATCTGGCGCAGGTGATGACCAAAGTCAAACATGTGGCCGGGCGGCTGGATCGCTACCGCAGCCTCGGCGACGTGCTCGCCAACGAAAAAGTCAAGGCGGCCTTGATCGCCCAGATCGGCGCAGAATTTTTGCAGTCGCCAATGTTGGGTTTTGTGATCAATGGCCCGCTGACTGCGCTGGCTGAGCAGATGTCTCAAGTGTTGACGCCGGAGAAGTTGGATGCCCTTGAAGCCTTCATGCTGGGGATATAACGCCAATCATAGGGGGCTGCCGATCTTGTCTCTGGGCAGGCGCGTCGCTCCGGTTGGCGAACAAGCCTTCCGGGAAGGGTTAAATTCGTTCAGGTAATGAGCGCTAATACCCTTCCCGGAAGGAGGATGCCCACCAATCAGCCGCTATCCGGCCGCTCACCGTAGGTTCTTCACACGTCCCGACACCTTTATGCTCGTTTAACTTTCATGACAAAACTGCCATCTGATGCACAAGGAGAGATCAACCATGACCGCTAACATAACCCAGATTCAACCAACCGTCATCCCGCTCTGGCCCGACGGCGCGCCCGGCTCGGAAGACTGGACGCAAGTAGAAAAGGAGATCAAACATCCCACCGACACGATTCAAATTGTGGTCAACGTCACCCAACCCACGCTGACCGCCTATCTCCCCGATCCCGCCGTTGCGAACGGCACCGCAGTGATCATCTGTCCCGGTGGCGCCTATCATTTGCTGGCGATCGACCATGAAGGCCGTGAGGTCGCAGCCTGGCTGACGGCCCGTGGCTTTGCGGCCTTCGTGCTCAAATACCGGCTGATCGGCACTGGCGATGACTTGATGATCCAGATTCGCGAGAATCTCGGCGACCCGAGTAAGCGGGCGGCGCTTATGCAATCGGTGCGCCCGTTGATCCTGGCCGATGCGCAACAATCAATCCGCCTTGTGCGCCAGCGCGCCGCCGAATGGAAGATTGCGCCTGACCGGATCGGCATCATGGGCTTCTCGGCGGGCGGTATGGTCACAAGCAGTGTGGCCTTACAGCACGCCAGCGAGAGTCGCCCGGATTTTGCCGCCGTGATTTATGGAGCGCCGGGCGAAGCGGTCGCCGTACCCGCCGATGCGCCTCCACTCTTCCTGCTGTGCGCCGATGACGACCTGATGGCTTCGACCTGTAGCGTGCAACTCTATTCGACCTGGAAAGCCGCCGGCCATCCGGTCGAACTGCATATTTATGCCAAAGGCGGGCACGGCTTCGGCATGCACACGCAAAACCTGCCCTCGGATGGTTGGATTGAGCGCTTTAGGGAGTGGATGGCGATGTTGGGGTTGATGGGTGGGAACGGTTGATCCGAGTGAACGGGCACAGAAAATATTAATAAGGCGCCATCAAAGCATAAAGGATCCAGTAGGTGCGTGCTTGTAGCCGCACAATTGGGGTATAAGCAGCACGTTGGGCTACAAGCACGCACCTACGCATGATTTTGTTCGGCAAACGCTGGATCCTTATTTCATTGACATGGCCTAAGATTCGACGTTTTGAGATGCATGAGTTAGTTTTACCTCTTATCTGGATATGAGCCGATTCAAGTGGTAGGCAACCAAAATGCTCCATTCCTGCCAGCAAAAGTAAACTCAAAATTGGGGGAAACATGGTACAATGAGTGGAGATATTAATGATTGCCAAAGCATGAGGTGAAAATGTCCCAGACAATTACGCTAGAAATTCCTGCTGCCCTCATAGAGATGTCTGATGATTTGAATGAGTTGAAACGTCGTCTCTACGAAGACATCATCATCGCTGAATTTCAAAAAGGAAATCTGTCGATCCGCGAAAGCGCCAAGCTACTTGGCTTGACGTATGAAGGTTTTCTAGAATGGCTTGGGCGACAGAAGTTATCATTCATTACCACGAACAAAGAAGAGCTTACAGAAAGTTATAATCATTTTGAAACCTTCATGCAGCGCTATATCAAGCCATGATGGTTGCCGATGCAAGCCCGATCATTGTTTTCGCTAGAATTAAGCAGTTGGACATTTTCAAAGCGTTGTTTGGCGTAATCTATATCCCGACTTCAGTTTATCAAGAGACTGTAGTGGAAACAGCGCTTGAACAACAACGCGATTCGATTTGCAGTGCAATTGATACGGGTATCATCATTAGACGTGACTCGGATCTTGTCTATTCTTTTACCAGAAAGTTAGGTAATTTTACAACTCAACGCAATGGGGATTTATTTGCCGGATTGACTTGGAGAAACTCGTCCTGCGAGGGTAGGTAGACGCAGGTCATCAACAATCGGTAAATTCGTGAACTGGTAATTAGCGATTTGCCGCTTCAATTGTTGGTCGTTGATGTGGAGAAAGCAGAGGTAAAACGATGGATACCCAACCGGCCTACCGCCAAATCGTAAAAGATGTGCTCAACAAATATGCCAAATTACGCCCTTCGCATGGTCAGATCCGCCTGGATACGGTTTTTGATGAGCAACAAGACCATTATGCGCTGATGCAAGTTGGCTGGGATCGTGGGGCGCGCGTTCGTGGCAACCTGCTCTATGTGATTTTACACCAGAGCAAAATCTTGATTGAATACGACGGCATTGAGCATGGGATTGTCGATGAATTTGTACAGCGCGGCATCCCACGTGACAATATTGTTCTCGCTTTCCTGCCCATTCAAGAAACCACACTTGTGCCTGCCTAGCTTAACTACATCCACTCTCCGACTCTCTTTATGCCTAGTTAAGTTATTGAGAGCCGAAAAATCAACAAAGCATGATTTATCCACCTTGTTTTTGTCTCTTGCTGGTCTTGACATTGGGGGGCAGTATATGGGCTAATTTTTACTCAGTTACGTAGCCAACGGGAGCCAGCCTAAAAGCGGTTCAACCGGTGGTAGGCGCTGTCAACCCTATAAGAACCGCTTGAACCCTAAAATCCTGGTCTCGCTCAGCCTGATCGGTTCCATCATATCAAACAAATTGATATTTAATGGTGGTAGGTCAAGTAAAACTTGTTGCAAAATACTTACATGCACACCCTAGGGTGGCCCGATTGCTCTTGCTTTGTAACGATACAGCCTCACCCCCAGCCCCGTTCGGCTGAGACTTCGGCGTGAGGCTGTATCGTTACCTGTTTTTTAGGGTGATCGCTTCCACATGCGCAGTGAGCGAGGAGAATAGCGAGGCGATATGTGGTTGGTTGACTGGCTTACTGCACCCATCAAGTAGGGCAAGTACTTAGCGCCTCTCCAGATCACTTGCTTTCTCTCTAGGCAGGAAGCGTGATCTGGAGAGGCGCTTAACCCCATTGTGGACCTTGTGGGCGACCTGACGGGGGTTTCATGGCCGCTATCGATTGATCAACGGGAGGAAGAGTGAGTTGCTGTTCCCCTCCAGCACATCCAAGTCATCGGCATCATCATCGGACGCCGTGTCAGCATCCGGCGCTTGCGCAGAAGCGCCAGCTTGCGCAGAAGTGCCAGCTTGCACGGTAGGATTAAAGGTAGGCGGCAATGGACCCATGCCAATCCCGTCCAGGTGTTTGGCGCTATCGCCATGCTGATTCCCACGCCAGAAGAGGCGATAGGTGCAAATGCTTGCCTCGCCCAACGTGCAGACAAAGATGTCGTTGCCAGCCACCAGTTGATTGTCAAAAGCAAAGCTGTCTTTGACCGTGAGATAGAGGTCTGGCTTGGCTGGATCAATCCACAGTCCGTTGACATCCTCATTCGCTAGACCAGATTCAGCACCATCCAAATACAAGCGCCAGGCGCCACTGCTGGGGTTGCCAAAGGTGGCGTTGTCCAGCTGGAAGAGGTCTTCATCGTGTCCACTGGCCGTCGGGGTGTTGAAGTCGCCAATCGTGCTGACCACGAGATGACCGTCCGGTGTGAAGCCGATGGCGTCAATGTCCTCGCCGTCGGTGGTCAAGCCGACATCCGCCCCACGCAGATACCAACTAAATGTACCGGCGGTGTGGTCACCCAGTTCAGTCGGGATGAAGCGCACGATGTCCGAGTCATCAACCTTGCCCAGCCCTGGCACATCGGTCGGGGCATTGAAGCTGAGTAACAAATCGCCGTTGGGTAAGAAGGCAAAGGCGTCGACATCCTTGGTCACGCCCACATCTGAGCCATCGAAGACCATTTGCCAAGAATTGGTGGTAAAATTGTAGGCAACAATGTCCTCGTCGCGGAAGGAGACCCCACCAGCGCGCCCGCTGCTGCGTGAACTGACAAAAAGCAGGTTGTCGGTTGATTGCGCGGCCGCTTCAAAAGCGCCGATGTCGCAGTGAGCGCCTTGCGGGCGGTCAACGCCGCGTTGATCGACGCCGTTGACCGGGGCTGCCACGCAGACCGCGTTATCGGCTGCCTCCAATGCCTGGCTACCTTCTAGCAGGGCATGGGTCAGGGTCGGGCCGCCATTGTCAGCAAGCGGGCCAAGGATGGCCTTGCCGCCAGGAATATCACCCGGTTGGCGCACGCCAGCTGGCAAGCAGGCGCCATCGCTATCCAGGTTGTGACCGTGCGAAATTAGCTGTCCGTTGCCGTCTTCACTGGTAAAGAGCACGCAGTCGCTGCCGCCGCGGTTGTCAGCGATGATGCTGTTGCTCATGTCCAACACCCCATACAGATTATAAACGCCGCTCCCCGCGGTCGCCCTGTTGTTGGCAATCGTGCTGTTGATGACCTGCGCCTCAGCGATGCCATCATGGGAAGATTGCCTGATGAGCAGACCACCGCCGTTGCCGGTCGCCTTATTTCCACTGACCGTGCTGTTGACCAGTTGGAGGATGATGCCGCCGTCGCCAATAGACAGGTCGAAGGCGCCGCCGTCATTTATGGCTTCATTGCCGCTAAAAGTGCTGTCATTGACGAACACCTGCGTGAAAAACTCCTCGCCGCCAGCGGTGCTAAAAGCGCCGCCGTAGACAGCGCGGTTGTTGCTTATCGTCGTGTTGCGCAGGGTCAATGGCAATTCACAGCCATAGTAGAGGCCACCACCCTCGTAGGCTTCATTGTCGGTGAGGAGCACATTGGTTAAGGTGAGGGCGCAAGAAGATTCGGTGGCAAAGCCGATATTGGGGGTATTAGCGTAAATACCCCCACCAGAGTTTGGGTTCGGCCAATCTTGCACTTGGCGCAGCCGCCCTCCGCGCAAGGTGAGATCGTGCATGACCACCTTGCTCTTGTACAGGGCAATGACGCGGCCATGTCCCTGTGCATCAATGGTGTGGCCATTGCCAGCGATGATAATCTGGGCCGCCTCCGGGTTAAGCAAGAGGGTCGATGGTTGCGTCAACGAGACGTTGTCTGTCACCTGAATCGTATGGACCCCAGCGCCAGCCACATTGGCGCAGCGGATGGCACGGTCAAGCGAGGCTTCATCGTGCGCGATATAATCACAGACGGCTTGATCATCATCCTGGATGTGCAGCGTGGCAAAGAACTGACCCGGGATTGCATTGACCCCCGGTTTAAGTTCCAGCCCAATCGACTCTGGCCTTTCCAACAGATTATCGTTGGCTATCG
Source organism: Caldilineales bacterium (assembly GCA_038318235.1). Classification (GTDB taxonomy): domain Bacteria; phylum Chloroflexota; class Anaerolineae; order Caldilineales; family Caldilineaceae; genus JAPLGZ01. The sequence continues at coordinate 6,188 of JBBQBY010000061.1, read as the reverse complement.
GCACGCTAAAGGTGGCAGAGACGGCATTGGGGGCAAAGACGAGGGTGCCGCTGACCGGCATGTAATCATCGGGAATGGTTGCTTCACCCACGCCCTGGCTATAGGTTGCATAGTTGATGCTAACAGACGGATAGGGGTTGGGGCGATCCAATGTCACGGTGATCACAGCCGCGCCATCGCTTTCTTTGACTTGATAATTCGTGCTCGCAAACCCGATCACTGGTGACGGCGCACGGGTGTAATCAAACAGATAGACGCCTGTTTGCCATAATTGGTTAGCGCCGACAAAGACCCATTGGGCGCGAGCGGCCAGGCCAGGGGAAAACTCGCTGCCGTCGGTGAGGACAAGTTTCCGGGCTGGCTGCCAGACCCCATCTTGCCCCTGATCCCGCGCGAATACGTACACCTGGGCAAAGGCGCTCACCAATAAATGAGCGTCGTCCATGACCAATGTGCGCCCAAAATCGCGCGAGGGATATGTGATCGGAATGTCCGGGTTCAGCGTTTGCACCTGCCCCCAGTTGTCTGTCCCGCCTTGTTGGCGGGCAAAAATGGCAACCTCACGCGGATTCGGATCACCGACAAAGGCTTGCTCACCCGCCAAGAGCACGGCGCTGCCAAACGACACGTGGGGCGGGTCGGCCGCGGGTGTGAACTTCTTTGCCTGGTCCCACTGATTGGCGCCACCTTGATTTTGCTGGAAGAGATAGGCCGCACCAAGCTGTCCGCTGCCGCTTTCGTCCGGCGCGCCAACCAGGGCAACATCCCCTTGCACCGCGACAGCTGCGCCAAAATGCACCGGCGGCGTGTCCAACGGCAGCAAGCGCTTGCGCAATCCCCACTGGGTTGGGTCGCTCACCCCAAAGGCAAACAGATAAGCTTTCCCCGCCGCACCGATGACAAGTTCGTTGCCGGCGAGACCGAGCGCTTGACCAAAGAAATCCCCCGCGACGCCATCCGGCGCCCCTAATTTTTGGAGAAAGATCCACTGATCGGGATTGCCCGGCTGCCGCGCAAAGATATAGACGGCGCCCTGGTTGGTTTTTCCGTCAATCGTAACTTGCGGCGCCCCCACGACCAGAGTGTCGGTATTAATGGCGATGGCGGCGCCAAAGTGGTCGTTTGCCATGCCGTCCGGCGCGGTCAGCACAGCCTGTTGGCCCCAGGCATCAGCGCCACCTTGGTTGCGGGCCAATAAATAGATGGCCCCTTGGGCGGGCCCTTGATTTCCGGTCTGATCCGGTGCGCCCGCCACGAGTACATCACCGCTTGCCGCCAAGGTTCTGGCGAAGTTAATGTCGCTCTGCGGCGGGACAGGTGCCAATAGGCCATTAGGGACAATGGCCGGTGTATTAGGGACAATGGCCGGTGTAGTTGTCACAAGGGTTAAGGCCAGATCATCAAACCAGGCTGTGCCCGTTGTGGTGCCGCCATAATCGCTCAGGCGGGCGGCGACAGTCACTTGTGTGGCATCACCACTCGTAAAGACAAGGCGGAAATAGCGCCAGTCGGTGGTGCCCACCATTTTTTCGCCGCGCCCCAAAAATGCATTGCTGCTCGACTGAACCTGGAGCCAGCGGGCATCGTCCAACTGTGTCGCGCTGATCTTAACACTCTTATTGCCACTGTGGGCCACGGTGTTATCCCAGGTGAACTGGGCGCGCCCTGGATTGTACTGATATTTTGACCAGCTAGTGGGTAAAGCGTCTAGTGCGAAACTCCCGTCCTCGAACCCAGCGTTGACCAACAGATTATCCGGAGCTGCCCAAGCTATCGAATGGACCGGCCAGCCGGTGAAGCTGATCGACACAAGCATCAGCAACCAAGCCATAAGTAATAAAAGCCATGTCCGTCGCATAGAAATCTCCTTTGAAAATAGCAATGCTTATGAAATCGGCGCAAAGCGCCAATTTTCGTCGAGTATGACTATAACTATATCTAATTTATGATTGATGCTTCGCTGCATTAGACATGATTTTCTGCTCCAGTATCCTGCTTAGGCGATACAAGGAGGTTTCTAACAAAGCTTAATAAACATTTGTTAATAAATTGATCAAGCTAAGGAACTGAGTCTTGCATTTCGCTTACAATTATTGGGCAAATGTATTAAAGTTTATTCCGATTTGTTAGCGGTGAAGCGAAACAGTACGATTGGGCTTGCAGGTGCGGTTTTTAACCGGGCAAGTTCGGTCAACCCAGGCTTGTGCGGTTTGTAACCGCACCGACGAACGCACAAAATTAAAGCAGAATAAGGTCTATTTTTTATGGATTTTTCCTTAATCTTAGGACTGATTGTGGCGACCTTTGTGGCCGTGGGTGACGAGGTGACAATTGCGGTGGATGAAACGCTGGACCGGCGGTGGGGACCGAAGATTCGGCAGCGTGGGCACTGGCGCGCTAGTCTGGCGTCGAGTCAGAAAATGTAGGTGAGCACGAGTGGGTTACGCTGGCTCGTCCTGGCGGTGGTCATCAACGTCGCCTGGACGCCCTATGCGCTGGCGCTGCCGTTGCTGAGTGTGTTGCTGACGACGCCCAAGGTCAGTGCCAAACTCGGTAAGCGCCACAAGACGGTGGCGCAAGTCACCGCTCAAATCGTGGGCTGGTTGCGGCGCACGTTGCCAGCGCAGGCCATTCAACTCGTCGGGGATGGGACGTATGCGGTGATTGCGTTAGGCTTGGTTTGTCGTCGCCATCAGGTCACCTTGATGGCACCCTTGCGCCTTGATGCACGGCTCTTTGAACCACCCGTGCGCCCAGTCACGAGACGCCGCGGGCGTCCGCCGGTTGTTGGCGGGCGCTTGCCCAATCTGACTGTGGTAGCGACGCAGGCGACGACCCGCTGGCAGCGCAGTCTGGTGCCCTGGTATGCGGGTACGACAACCCTGATGGATTGAACCAGCGGCACCGCCCTCTGGTACACGACCGGCACAACCCCCTTGCCGATTCGGTGGGTTCTGGTGCGCGATCCAACGGGCAAGCGCCCTACATGGGCCTTTTTTGCTACCAATCCGCACCGGCCATCATCGGTGCCTTTGTCAAACGCTGGCCGCTGGAAGTCACGTTTGAAGAAGGCCGCGCCCTCCTTGGCATCGAGACCCAACGGCAATGGAGCGAGCCGGCCATTGCACGAACCACCCCAGCGCTCTTCGGGCTCTTTAGCCTCGTCGTCTTGATGGCACGCGCCCTTTATCCGCATGGGCTGATCCCCGTCCCACAGACCGCTTGGTATCCAAAAACGCACGTCAGCTTCCATGACCTGCTCGCCTTGGTCCGCAGGCGGCTTTGGCTCCACTGGCTTTTTCAGACAGATGCTCTTTCACCTGATCTGCGTTTAATCACCACCGCTCAGGTCGAACATCTGCTTTCTGCCGTGTGTTATTAACTTGTCAGTGTGCAAAGTCGAGATCAGGGGTGATCTATGCTTGTTTCCTTCGGCCAAGTGGTCTCGTCGGCGGTGTGGTTGTGCTTTCATCGCTTTCTGGTAAGCTTTTGGTTCGGCAGTGCAGACTATCACAGGGTTGTAAAACGACTTTGCGGGTTAAGACGGATTTGATGAAAGTGAATCAGTGAAGGATTATTGATGAGCACACAACTCTAGTTTCCGGTAAAAGTTGAGCAAGGAAGACGAAGAAATGACAAACGGCGATTAGTCGTTCACAATAGTGGTGTCAAAGCCAACTAAGGAGTGAAAGATGCCAATCGCCGTAGAAAGCATAATACAGGCAATCGTGTTCGTTGTCCAAGTTGTCCCGATCGGAACAAACATCGGACTGGTGCGACTGATGTGGGTCATGGTCAATGGATCCTTGCTCGAAAGCCGTGGTGCCATTCATAGTGGGCTGTCGGCCAGTGGTTTTGGGCCGGCCGTAATCCGTCGAAGCTGGGCGGCCTTGCGCTACGGGTCATGGAGAGTACGCGGCGGCTGAATTCGGTCGTTGGCACGCCCCTTGCATAATTGTCTCATTCAAAATCAGATTAAGGAGAAATGTTATGAAATGGATTACTCGTTCGCACGTTCACGTTGACCGCATCGCCTGTCCGTGGCTCATCACCCGCTTTATTGACAGCGAAGCAGAGTTTCTCTTTGTCCCTGCCAGCCAGATTGAAAAGGTTGCGGCAGAAACGGGCGCGATCCCTTATGACGCTCCAAACGTAGAACTTGGGCATGTAGATGGACGTTGCTCATTCGAGTCCATCATCGTCAAGTATGGGTTGAAAGAGCCAGGACTTTTGCGAATGGCAAAAATCGTTCACGCGGCAGATGTCTCTGAAGATATTGACACCGACCCAATCGCGCGTGGATTGGAAGCAATCGCCAGCGGCTACAGTCTGCGATTCCCTGAAGATTTGGAAAACATGGAACACCAGTTGGGAGTCTACGACGCTCTTTACGCTTGGTGTCGCATGGACGTGGCACGCGGCAATAAATAACATTTATGCTGTTACAACTCTAGTTTCGGGTAAAAAAGGGTCAAGCAGCGAGTTTCTGGCGACGATGGGCGTCAACGCCCTTGGGCAAATGGTCAGAAATAGCGTTCTTTTTTCGAAGTTCAGGGTCAAACTCGGTTACAGTTGGAAAAATGGCGCGTGCCAGCACGCGGCGTAGGCGTCCAGGTGTCGCTTGGGGCGAGCGATCCCAGAAACCAGAGGGCAGGGACGGCAAACTGGCTGCGGTGTGGGCTAAGATGTTGCCGACGAGGAGGGCAAGTTCAGGCAAACGAAAACGCGCTTGATCGGCAAACACAAACTGGCGATGGAGGCCAATCATCTGCTTGGCTGCCAAAGGTGGATGCTCAACGGACCAGCGATCGCGGTAGACCAAGTAAACGGTTTCGGCCGACAACGCCAGATCAGTCGCCAGGACCCAGGGGGTGGGATAAAGCGGGTCGCGATAGACGTAGATGGTATAGGTTGGATTGGCGGTGTGGACAGCCGTAGCATGGGTCACCAGCTTGTGCCATATCTGACAATCAATCGTCCGCCGACCGAAAACAAAGGTGTCTTCTTGATCCGCTGGGGTCGCCGGCAGAATCTTTTGCTTATGCGTGCGTGCGAGAGGACGGACAACTGCCCCATAGGTTGCGGGTCGCCCTTTGGCTTGGCGTGCCGGTAGTTGATTGCGGCGTGCGGTACAATTACTCGCCAAGCGAATCACGAAAGATTGCACGCCGCTGGTCTGCAGTTCCGTGAGCGTGAACCCAGCATCGACCACTGTAATCTCGTCGGGTTGCGCCGCCTTGACCGCGGCCAGCAACAATTCACGGCGAAACGCACTTTCACTCATCGTCGCCTCGCAACGCACGATCGCTTTTAATAAAGGCAGCCGCTTTTGCCCACGCACACCAGAAATACTCATGACACCAAAGACTATCGCGGGCAGCGCCTTTTGCGCCGCCGCATGATAATGCTTACTCACTGGGCCGCTCAGGCGCGCCCACTGGGCACCCGGCCAGAAACCGGTGATATCAATACTTTTCACGCGCCGTCCGCCGTAACGCCGTTCCCGCCACTGGTTGCGGCTCGCCACCTGCACCTGCCAGTTCGTCAACAGTTCGCCAATCTGCCAGGCCCCACCGCTCAGCGCTGCCCAACTTTGGCGGATTTCCGCCTCGGCAAACCCGCTTTCGCTCAGCGCGCCATGCACCGCCCCACGACTTTGCAGAAACGAACCATTCGCCATCGCCCACATCATCCGCACCAGCCCGATGTTCGTGCCGATTGGCACAACTTGCACAACGAACACCATTGCTTGTATGATGGTTTCTACGGCGATTAGCATCGTTCTCTCCTTAGTTGGCTTTGACACCACTATTGTGAACGACTAATCGCCTTTTGTCATTTTTACGCCTCGCTTGCCTAACTTTTACCGGAAACTAGAGAGAAAAATTGAGTGAATAAATCAAATAGCGTTGAAAACCAAAGTTTAATTCCTGATATTTCCATTTTTGTTTTAGGATGTCTGCTTCAATTTGTCGCAATTTATTGGGCTGTCCCATTACTTAGGGGCCTTCCGTCTATTAACTGACGTAAAATTCTATTCTGTCAGGCTAACTTTAGTTCCATGAACAATCAGTTAATTAGGGGAGGGGGCCTAAGTATTTGAGCACAGGTTGTTCTAGGATTATTTAATTCAGGTAAACTATCGAGAAGACGATGCAATTCTACTTCGTATGGGCCAATATCTTTAG
>JBBQBY010000060.1:0-20976 GCA_038318235.1 Caldilineales bacterium | reverse complement strand
GCTGCAACCGGGCAGCAGCATCATGCCCGGCAAGATCAACCCGGTGAGTCCAGAAGCCGTTACCATGGTCTGTGCGCAAGTGATTGGCAATGATGTGACCATCACGATTGGTGGGCAGGCAGGTAATTTTCAATTGAATGTGATGTTACCCGTGATCGCCTACAATTTGCTTCAGAGTATTGCGTTATTGGCGAATGCGAGTCGCGTGCTGGCTGATATGGCGATTGCCGGCTTTACTGTGAACGAAGAACGTATCGCCAGCTTAGTTGGCCGCAACCCCATCATCGTCACGGCGTTGAACCCGGTGATTGGCTATGAGACAGGCGCCAAAATTGCGAAACAAGCATATGCCGAGGGTCGTTTGCTCAAAGATGTGGCTTTGGAGAAGACAAACCTGACAGCAGAAGAATTGGATCGCTTGTTAGATCCACGCCGGTTAACTGAGGGTGGTATTCAAGAATAGCCGATGGCTTTGCTTGGCCACTGCAATGAATAAGCGCTCCCTTGTGGTGATGGAATGAGTAAAAAAAAAGACCCGGTCTCAAGACCGGGTCTTTTTTGTTTTATCTGATCAAGGCAAATAAGTGGTGGGATTGCGCTGCACACCCTGATAGCGAATTTCGAAGTGAAGATGCGGGCCGGTGCTATGACCTGTGTTGCCGACCAGGCCAATTTGTTCACCACGGGCTACATTCTCGCCGGGTTTCACAAACACGCTGCTTAGGTGGGCATAGAGGGTCGTAAACCCGTTGCCGTGGTCGATGATGATATAATTGCCATAGCCTGTATTCCATGAGCCACCACTGCTGGCTAGCGCTACATAGCCACTATCGGCCGCTTTGACAGGGTTGCCAGTCCACGATGAAATATCCACCGCGGGATGACCACTCCAATATTTTTGGCTGATTTCGCCACTAGTGGGCCAGGAGAAGGAGCCTGCCCCTTTGCTGGCATTGTCCGGCGCATCACCAGTCGTTTCCACGTTCGCATATTGGGGTTGTACGAAGACTTTGGTACCACTTGGAATGACAATCTGATCACCCACAGTAAGGGCAACTGCCGTGTTATCGAGTTTGTTGGCTTTATAACCTGTGATATCGCTGAGCGAAACTTTATATTTATCGGCCAACGAAGAAAGTGTATCGCCTGGCTTCACAACATGCAAAACCCCGTTCACCGGCAAAATATTCAGTTGATCGCCAATGCTCAACTTGTCGGGGTCTTGTTCGATGGTGTTATTCGCCCACAAAACGGTTTCAGGATTGAGGCCGTATTTAGCAGCAATCGCAAGCACTGTATCACCCGAGTGTACTGTATAGAGTTGGATGTCTTGGCGAGGTCCGCTAACAGCCGGGGGCGTGCTCTCCGATGTAACTGTATTGGCAATCACTGAACGCTGGAGGGAGGCGTTTTCTTCGGAAGGATTCACCACCCCAACCTTGGTGTCGGTGCGTTGTCCAACTTCGCTGATTGCCTGAGCGCTTTTAAACGCATTCATAGAAATATTCAAAGCTGGCATCTTGACCTGACTCATGATCAAGATCACTGAGGCTACCGCTAGAACGGAAAGATGGCCCGCCAGTCGCAATGGGGTAACTTGATCGGCCAGGGTATGCTGAATATTACTTTGTAATTTTTGAAAAGCCGTAAATACCGAATCCTGAGTAGTAGGGAGCGTGCCATGATCGGCCGTTGGCAAAGTCAGAAACGGAGATTGAAAAACCGTAACGGCTGATGTGCCATCTGCTAGATTATCAGGTAATGTCAGGTGATAGTCAGTTGTTTCAGCTCTTGCTTGGCTTTTCGGTGGAAAAAGTGGATTCTCTCGAGCGTTTGGTCGGTCTTGGTTACCTGCACGCGAAGAAAATTTATATTCAAATGCTGCGTTAGCATCTGATCCCATATAATATCTCCATTTTTCATGCTTTCGAAGGACGAAAGTATAATTATTGCGACGGAATACTTCAATGCCTAGTGGGGTTAATCACCATGCTATAGTGGTTTAATTCTATAGTCCGTTAATTTTGTGGGTGGTTGGTTCCTCTATTTGTCATTATCGTCGCGGATTATAGCATGAAGCGTGCGCTTGTCAAAGCCGTTAAGACAACTTTGTCTCTTCAAACTGTATGAATTTTGTATTCAATCTATATTCGTCGGCTTTTCGTAGGCCGAACGTATAGAACGTACTGACCATTTTGGAGGCAGAATAAACGGGCGGCCATGCAACAGCATGGCCGCCCGTGAGGGTTGAGCGATTAATTTCTACTTGAGGGCGTTGCTATTTTTTCGTCAACGTTTCAAGGAATTCTCGGTTATCGCGCGTGCGACTCAGGCGCTCGATAATCGGCAGGATGGCTTCGTGACCGCCACCCATGGCATCGATCATGCGGCGTAGCGTATAGACCTTGGCCAATGTTTCGGCATCCAACAATTTCTCCTCGGCGCGGGTGCCGCTGCGCTCAATGTCGAAGGCCGGGAAGATCCGCCGTTCGGCCAGTTTGCGGCTGAGCACAAGCTCCATATTGCCGGTGCCTTTGAATTCTTCATAAATGACGTCATCCATCCGGCTACCGGTGTCGACCAAACAAGTGGCGATAATGGTTAAGCTACCACCTTCTTCTACGTTGCGGGCGGCGCCAAAGAAATGTTTGGGTGGATAGAGCGCCGCTGGGTCCATACCACCCGACAGTGTACGCCCAGAGGGTGGTACGGTTAGGTTGTAAGCACGGGTAAGACGGGTGACACTATCCAAGAGGATGACTACGTCCTTTGAGCTTTCGACCAACCGCTTGGCACGCTCTAGCGCCATTTCGGCCACACGCACATGGTTTTGTACCGGTTCATCAAACGTGCTGCTGACGACTTCGGCATCCACCGAGCGATCCATATCGGTGACTTCTTCTGGGCGCTCACCAATCAACACGACCATCAGATGGACATCTTTGTGGTTGGTTGAAATGCCATTGGCAATCCGTTTGAGCACAGTTGTCTTACCGGCCTTTGGCGGGCTGACAATCAAACCGCGCTGACCACGCCCGATCGGCGCCAGCAGATCGATCATTCTGGTTGAAATAATGTTGGCGCGGGTTTCCAGAATCAGTTGGTCGTTCGGAAAAATCGGCGTTAATTTCTCAAAGGTTGCGCGCTTTTTGGCCTCTTCTGGATCCCAACCGTTAACGGCCTCGACTTTAAGCAGGCCATGATATTTTTCAGTGTCTTTGGGCGGACGTACTTGACCAACGACAAAATCACCGGTGCGCAAGCCAAAGCGTCGAATCTGGCTTTGGCTGACATAAACGTCTTCCGCACCTGGCAAAAAGTGATCGCTGCGCAAAAAGCCAATGCCATCTTGCACAATTTCGAGGATACCGCCACCAAAGATAAAGCCTTGTTGCTCGGCATTAGCTCGCAACAAACGCATGACTAAATCAAACTTTTTCAGGCGTGTGTAACCTGTGATGCCAGATGCGCGCGCTAGCTCGCGTAATTCGTCGAGGTTAAGCGCATCCAGCTGAGAAATTGTCATTGTCGCTAGCTGTAAATTGGTCATTTGATTTAATCCTTCAGGTATTTTGTTTCGGAAATCTGCTGCTTCAGCAATAGTATTTTTTTCTGAGTTAAGTGTTTTTGTTTTTAATGGTGCCCTACATCAATGGGCACACAAGGCCCAGCATAAAAATGTTAATACCAGTTCAAACCGATTTTGAGATGAGCTTATCATTAGTTTGAAAATGTATAGAAGTGTGGGGTCGTGAGGATCAAGTTGTGTCTGTTTTGAACGCGACTGCTCAATATCCACTTTTACGCTTCTGGCCGGTTTAATGCTTTTCTGGCTCTGCATTAGGCAGATGCAGGCTGACTGTATATTGTTATAAAAAGGTCTCTTTTTAGCTAGGGAGTTGGTTTGTTATAATGTGTATTACGTATTTTGCCACACCTATCTGTGTGCCGCGCTAATGATTTATATAAAGTTGGTCAATTAAAATTATTCATGTGAGTTACAGCCATTAATTCAATAATGGTCGTTACAAACTCATCAATAATTGAAGTAACGCTATGTAATTTTAAATTTGTTGGAGTTGCAACCAAAAGATGGCCATGTAATCAATTTTCAAATAGCTGAATTGTGTACAAGGATTGCCGGGGTAAAAAATAACGTAAGTAACCTGCGGATAGTAAGGTCAGACCAGCGAACAAAACTGAGGCTAACAGATTATATCGTGAGGACTTCACTCTTGCAATAACTATAACAAAAAATTACTTGTTCGTCAACTAGCAATTTCATAAATATAGCTTGTGTATAGCTTAGCAGGCATAGGTCTACAAATGTTTGTAGACCTATGCCTGCTAAGCTATACAGACACAATTCTGGGTCGATCTAAAATGTTGGCTAATCCACTAGGCTCGCACAAATTTACATATACTCAGTTAATCGAGCAGCTGTAAATTTACCATTCCCAAATTCCGCCAATATCTTTTAGGCTTTCAATATCAATCAGGTGAATGCGGCGGTACCCGAGTTCGACCAGGCCCTGGCGTTTAAAATCACGCAAAATCGCACTGACTGTTTCACGATAGGTGCCCAAATGGTCGGCCAGCGCTTGATGGCTAACCCCTTTAATCGTGCCGGTCTCTTCCTCAGCCAGTTCGAGCAATAAGGTGGCTAACCGTTCTGGCAATTTCTTGTAGGCCACATTTTCCAAACTGTTTTCCACTTGAAATAGGCGCTCGCCATAGGTCTGCAACAGACCCCAACCCAGAATCGGATACTGAATGGTTAGATTGCGTGCTTCGCTGGCCGGGATCACCCAAACCGCGACCGATTCGGCGGCCTCAACAAATACATTGGGGTCACCAGGATGGTCAAGTGCCCCTTCCCCAAAAATTGCGCCTGGTTCGAGGGTCGCAATCACCAAACGGCGCCCCTCATTGTTCGTGCAAATCATATTGACTTTTCCACTCATCAACACATACATCTTGTGGCTTAAGTCCTCAGGCGTTGCCACTAAGTTACCGCGCTCTAATTGCTGCACATGAATAACTTTGTTAAAGGCGGGATCTTCTTCCCGCAATGAGATTAAAGTTTGGGCTAGATTGCTGTATCCCAGGGTAGGCGTGGTCGTAGCGGCAGATAATTTAAAGGGATGAGCATGGTTGGTGGGTATATCGTGCATATTTAGTTTCATAATAGACCATTCCTTTCTGGGTAATAATTTGTCTGAAATCGGTGATCGAACACCGCAACGCTGCATATAAATATATCAGAAGAACCAAGGATCGATCAGGTCTCTAGTAAATTTTAGGTAAATATCATCCAGCGTCTATATAAATAAATAACTTAATATTCATATAGACGCTAGACGGCTAGTTTTGGATGTAACGTGATTTGCCCAAATTGCCTAGACAAAACCTTTGCTATTAGTATACCATACCTTTGCAAACTTATCTAGTCCCTTTAATTAAATTTAGATGTGAATTTATTACTTTTCTATTCGGTTTTATGAGTCTACAAAATAGCGCCACTATCATGCTAACGAGCCTGTAAAAGAGCTTCTATAAAGTTAGTAATTTATTGTACCAATGGAATATATGAAATACATTGGAAAAGTATTGGCGTTTCGTTAGTAAATACGTTTGGCGCTACCGAATAGTTTCCAGGCCAAGATCTAAACGTGAGGACTAGGTTGAGATATAGAAAAGCAGCCTTGCCGATGTGGATGGGATGCGGCTAGGAGTTTTCTTGCTTTCAATGGATCGATCTAAAGAAATCGCTGACGATGCATCACCTCCATGGCGAATATCACATGGCGAATATCACATGGCGAATATCATAGCTAAAATTGACGGCAATTACATCAGCCATTTGGCCGATATACCGACCACCATTGGGTGAATCCTTAAGTCTGCTTGGCGGGATCGGCCCTTGTGTCGCGCCCCTGAAGGTAAGAGCGCAAAATGGTAGGCACAATTTCTAACTAGACAGGCTGTATAAACTAGCCAGTGGGGTTTTTAACCTCACCTACACAAAAAATAATCGATGCCAGTAGACTTAGCGTCTTCTATCAGACGTCTATGCTGACGGTGGAGTTAGGTCCGTGGTGAGGAAAAGTGGGCGGCTGGTTTGTTGTAGCGCGTTTAGACTGTTGGCGTTTAGACTGTTGGATAATTTTGTAGAAGCCAGCGTTGCAAGGCGAGCCGGCGTGCCTGGGCCAGTGAGGTAACCGAGGGCAAGTGTCGCGCGTCTGGTGGATCCGTGGGCAGTGGTGATCGGAGTTGGGTGGCGATTTTACACCCAAAGTCGCCCACTTGGTTAATGATGGCCTCGTCTTGGGTAAATAAGGTGGCCGCCGCCCGCGCCCCAGCCTCGAATAGTTTTTGATTTTCGTCGAAATCAATCCATTCTTGGGTAAAATGTTGGCGCAAATGGCCCTCGTTGACTGTTTTGAGGGCGTTCGCAAAGATCATGACAACTTCTGGGCTATTGGTCTGAGCGGCCAAAGTCGCTGAACGACTAAAGCAATAATCGCCAGCCAGAATAATACTGCCGAGCCTAGATTTGTCTGCCTCATGATCGCCGTTGAACCCACTGTGGGTCAGTAACTTGCGATGAATATGCAGCGCAACATAAAGCAGTTCTAGCGCGGCGGCCAGTAAGATCCGTTTTTCGCGCAGATCATCTGTATCAGCGTCGCTAACACCCGCGGTTAAAACAATCGCCGCGTGCACAAGTGGCGCTGCGCCCTTTAATTGTGACCGTACCAGATCACTTAATGGCGAATACAGTTCATCTGCTGCGGCCATCAATTGAAGTTGAACTTGATCAAGTTCAAGTTGTAATTCAGCGACCGCCTGTAATTCGATAGCCGTACCGTTAGCCATAATTTCTTCTTCTTGTTTGCGCAAAAGTTTTTGTATTCTCTAATAGAGAAAGCCGATAGACCTCGCATCAATCATTTTTTTCGTAGGTGCAGTTTTTAACCGCACAGCTTGTGCGACCTTTATCTGTTTTATCTATAAGTTTCTCGTACTGAATAACTCAAATCAAGCCCAGGAATTCGTTTGCGCCAGCTCAAGTTATTTGCCTATCCTGCCAATATTGCCGCTTAACCCGCTATAATTTAAGCAATGTGCGCGTCAAGGTTTGTAGGATCACTTCACAAAGTTTACATGTTTTTTGCGGCAAGCACAATTTTAAATTGCGAGGAAGGAGAATCCGCACTCTGCACAGGTAGGAATTTTTTTATAAGGTCTAATTTGGCACAGGCCATTTTGTCGCGCATCGCTTTGCAGTTGCCTTAGCCCGGCGTTATCACAATTGGATCTGAACCGGCGCGTGCGTGTGGATCGCCTGGCGCATAGCCAAGGTCGCGCGCAGGCTTTTGATACCATCAAGTGCTGTCGCGAGGATTGGTGTCGTCGGCCAGGGCGCGTCTTCACGAACGGCTGCATTGAAGTAATAGATCAGTTGCCAATAGGCATTGATCAGTGCTAACGGCTCAACCCTATATTGCTGATTATGAAGGAGCCGCAATTCAGCGTCTTCTTGCTCATTCAATACGCCACGGGCTGCCAATGTGCCTGCCGTGCCATAGATCTCAATGCTGGTGGGCTGGTGGGGGATCACGAACGAGTCATGCAATTGAAAGGTGATATTCCGCTGTCCCATCCGCACGATACTTAGCACATCTTCTTCCACTGGTGCAGAAGCGCCGGTAGCTGCTTGTTCGCTCAGAATTTGTTGGGCATTGACGGCCATAACTTCGGCAATTTCGTCGCCCAATAGAAAACGCAACAGATCAAGACTATGAATCGTGCGGTCAAAGAGTACGCCGCCACCATTGGCTTGCAGACGCCAGGTTTGGAACTGCGGGGGCAGAAAGGTTGTATTGCTGATTCGTCCGCCCAATACGTCACCAATCGCTTGGTTGGCCAATAGTGTGTGCATCTGAAGCAGTGCTGGGGCGGCGCGGCGCGCGTGATTGACGGCCAATAACAACCCGCGATTGTCGGCTGCCCGTTGCATGGTCTGCGCATCTTCGACGGTAAGGGCCAGCGGTGTTTCACACAGCACGTGCTTGCCCGCCGCCAGCGCCGCCATCGTCAAAGGAAAGTGATGGCGTGGATGGCTGCTAACATAGACACATTGAAGCTCACGACGATTGAGCAAATCGTCCAAATTGACGCAGACGTGCGGGATTTGGTTAATTTGCGCAAATTGTTGGGCGCGCCATTCATTATGACTATAGACCGCGACCGCCCACGACCCGGCCATGCTGGGCGCCCCGGGCACGCCTGGTTGATGACGAATGGCGTTGACCATCCAACGCTCGGCCATGTGGCTGGCGCCCAGGATGCCCCAGCCCAAAGAATCTGCGCCGACATCCTGGCGGCGTTGGTTGATACTTGTGTGATAAAGGTCGGCCAGTTCAGTCAAAATGCTATCCACTTAGCCAATGGTGTCACCCGTTTTCGTCCTGTTCGTGTGTTGTAATCGTCACATTACCGATTTAGCAAGTGACATCTTTGCCTTCTGAGCCAAAAATCGCCAGCCGTTCGGCTTGGTCCACCGTAGTCGCGCTGCTGGCCTTGTAATGGAATTGCACGGCACGGCGGCGCGCCGTAGACGTGTTGGCCGGCGTGCCATGTTGCATCAAACTGTGAAAGAAGAGGACGCCACCCGGTTTTAGCGGCACCGCCAGCGCACCATACGTGCGATTAAAGCTATCACAGATCTGCCAGTCGCGCCGGCTGAAATGCACAACCGGCCCGGCGCGATGTGAGCCCGGATAAACAAGCATACAGCCGTTCTCGGTTGTCGCTTCATCCAACGCGATCCAGACGCCAACCACCGGCGCGGTCAAGGGCAGATCAAAGTAGGCATGATCCTGGTGCCAGGGTTTCTCGCGCCCAATCCGTGGCGGCTTGAGCATGGCCATATCTTGGAAAAGTGCAGGTGATTCACCCAGCAGGCGCGTCAACACTCGCGTCAATTGAGGATGCTCGGCCATTGCTTTCAGACGCGGATCATAATCTACAAACCACATGAACTTGCGCACATAATCTTGCTTCTGCTCGGGTGGCAGGGTGTCGACGGGTACACCCTTGGCTTTTTTTTCCAGCATAATGCCCGTATAGTCGGTGTTCTGCCCGGAAACCAGATGAAGCAGCCCGTCGAGTGCCGCCTGCACCTCGTCGGGCGAAAAGGCGTGATTGACGACCAGATAACCCTGCTCCTGGAAATGGGCAAATTGTTCATCGCCTACATTTTCGAAGCCATCTACACCGGTTGCTGAGCCCTGAAAATTGTAGAGTGTGGGTGGATATTCGGCGACTTCCCCATAATCAAAAACAGGCTCTGCCGTTTTGCCGGTGTAATCTACAACAAATGATTCTACCTTCTGTCCCGTCATGATTTGATCTCCTTATGCGTTTAAACCTATGGCATAGAACATACGCAGCGCACACAAAGGCGCGGCCCGCCTGTCCATACGAACGTTGTTACGGCGCTTTGGGTTCGGGCGGTACTGCGTCGGCGTAAAGCCAGGTGTTGAAAAAACTGTCCAACGGCTGTCCGCTAACCTCCCCGGCAACCGCGATGAAGTCGGCTGTACTTGCATTGCTGGATTGGTAGCGATCATAATACGCGCGCAAAATCTTAAAAAAAGTGGCATCACCCACGGTAAGCCGTAAGGCGTGTAGCGTCAAGGCGCCGCGCACATAGATGGCGGGTCCAAACAAATCTGCCTGCTGCGGTGAGGCCGGTGGCCCCAACTGTTGATCCTGCATCGTTTCATATAGACTATGCATTCTGGCCCCGAAAGTCGCCCGACCTTGTGTATGTTCCACCCATAAATTTTCGAGATAGGTCGCAAAACCTTCATTTAACCAGATATCGCGCCATGTTTTGACACTTACACTGTCACCAAACCATTGATGGCTGAGTTCATGCGCGATAGCCGCTTCGAACAAGGTGTCTTGGCCAAAGATCGAGAGGGTTTGGGCCTCTAACGCCGTGGAAAAATTATCGTCAAGCACAACGGCACCGTAGGCTTCAAACGGAAAAGGCGCGATCAGATCACTGTAAAATTGAATCATCATCGCCGTTGAGTCAAAAGTCGCCAGCATCTGCGGGCTGGCATCGGGCGGAAAGTAGTTGCGAATTGGCAACTGATTAGGACCCTGCTCGGTGACGATTTTGAACTCGGCAATATCAATCGTAGCCAGATAACTCGCCATCGGGTTATGCATTTCCCACCGATAAGTGCGCTTGTCATCTTGATCCAGTGTGGCCTGCAACAAGCCATTGGCGGCAACCACATAAGGTTTGGCAACGGTGATGCGGAAAGTGTAGGTGGCTTTATCCAGCGGATGATTGTTCACCGGATACCACGCCATCGCGCCGGATGGCTCACTGGCGACAAAGATGCCCGGCCTATAGACCAGCCAACCGATTTTTTCAAACGACACGCCCGGATCAACAATGGCCGTTGGGACGCCGCTATAGGCAACGGTTGTGGTAAACCGTTCGCCGTCGCGCAGAGGCGTCGCCGGTGTGATCGTCAATTCGCTGCCCGCGCGCTGAAAGGTCGCCGGTGCAGCATTTACCCTGATTTTTTGAATCTGCAATCCTTGAAAATCAAAATTAAACGAGCTAAGTGTTTGGGTTGCCTGCGCGGTGATCGTGGTCGTGCCGGTAACGGCGTGGCGCTGCATATCAACAGTCAAGTCAATGGTGTAATGCAAGGCGTCATAGCCACCATTGCCTAAAGTGGGGTAGAGCGGATCACCCAGACCGGCGGCACCTGTGGTATTTTCAGCAGTTATATATGGTGTGACTGTGGGCGGCGTTTGCGGCAAGACGCGAACAGCTTGGCAACCAGCCAATAAAAATAGGAGCTGAGCCAGAATGTTGGCGAAAATGCGCGTTAACTTTGGCATGAATCGATTCCCACAGCAAGCAAACAATGGCACCGCCTGAGATTATAAACAATTCCATGCAGGGGGTCAAAGCAGAGGTTCATTACCGGTTGACGCCCGCGCTAAACTTCTTTATAATTTGCTGGTTAATGTGTGAATATTTATCCATTTTTCGTGTATAAGCAAGGCATAATTATGAAAATAAACGGGTAATCGTTCCGTTTCGTGTCGTGACTGAAATAAATTTTAACTTTCATAACTATGTTCTTTGTTAACAGAGGGTCTAACTATGCGTTTGGAAAAGAAGATTGCGCTGGTCACCGGCGGCGCGACCGGGATTGGCCGGGCGATTGCATTATGTTTTGCTCGCGAAGGCGCGCAAGTGGTGATTGCCGACATCAATGATCGCGCTGGTGCAGCCACCGCGGCTGAAGCCCAGGCAAAATTTGTCCATTGTGATACCGCGCAGATCGCGCAAGCCGAGGCGGCGGTGGCCCAGACCGTAGAGCTGTTTGGTGGTTTGGATATTTTGGTCAACGCCGCCGCCGCGCTTGGTGGGATGAACAGCGTGGCGACGATGCCACAAGCCGAATGGCGCGCCATCTTGAGTGTCACACTAGATGGGGTCTATCACGTCTCGAAGTTCGCTGTGCCAGAAATGATCAAGCGCGGTGGCGGCTCGATCATTCATATCTCTTCGGCGGAGGGCATGATGGGCGTGGCCAACCATGCGGCCTACGTCACCGGCAAAAGCGCGCTCTTCGGGCTCACCCGCTCGATGGCGATTGATTTTGGCAAAAATCGCATCCGGGTCAACACGATTAGCCCTGGGATTATTGATTCCGGTCGCCCTGATCTAGAACGTTACAAAGAAGACCCGGTGATCGTGCAATGGTGGCGCGATATGACGGTGCTCGACCGTCTGGGGCAGCCCGAAGAGATCGCCGGCGCGGTCTTATTTCTGGCCTCGGATGACTCAACTTATGTCACGGGGCAAAATCTGGCGGTGGATGGTGGCTGGACCATCGGCCACCCACCGCTGCCTTTCCCAGACCACTAGAAACAGGTTACACAGAGAACGCAGAGGATGCACAGAGCACACTGAGCAGAACCTGTTTTTCTCTGTGTAACCGCTTTTCATCATGCATCCCTGAGCAGGAGAGTCCCCCCATGACCGACTTGGTTTTTACACCAGCCAAATACCTGGCAACCATCACTACCGTCATCCCTAAATTACTAAACCACTGGACGCGATTGTCCAGCGACGTGCAGCAACAATTTGATGCGCGTCGCTATCACCTGTGTGGCGAATTAGCGGCTGTCACGCCATTTCAGCGCGCCAATCAGCTCAATGAATTTTTGCAATGGTTAGAAACGATCCCAGAAGTGCGCGCCCTGGCCAATCCTGAATTGGCCGCGGGTAAAGGCGCTTTGATGCGCAGTATCGTGCAAATTAACGATCAACAAATTCGCCAATTGAAGCTGGTTCTGGAAGCGTCGCCCATCACCACCACGGCGACGAATGCCTCAATCGAACTGCCATTCCAGATCCAGATTGAATTCGCAACGCAAGTTGACCCGCGCGCCATCTGCCCATTGATTGTTTACCTGACACCTGATCAACGACCCCTCGACCAACAAACTGATAGTATTCTCGTGCCCTTTACCAATTTGAATCAATCGGTGGCGCTGGAGGTAGCACTTACCGCGCCGGGTTTCAACGAGCAGACCGGGTATTGGACGCGTACGATCAATGTCTTCGGCGCCAAGGCTTCGTTACCTGCGATCTTCCTGTTAAAAGCTGGCCAAGCGGTGGGTGAGCAACGCGTCACGGTGAACTTTTATCAGACCGTAGGCCGCGCGATCCGGCAGACAGAAATTATTGTCCCCAATTTAGCGGCTATGCGTAGCGCACAACCGCCGGTTAGCAAGGGATTGCAAGCCCGCAGTGTTGATTTTTATAGCAAAATCGACTTTCCGGGACAGTTACTGCCCAAAACGGAAAAACCGTTGATTGTCCAATTAACCCTACAACCGCCCAAAGCTCAGGCAGGAAATAAATTTGGCCTGAATTTCGCGGACTTGCGCAAGCATGAATTGATCGAAGTGGTAGTGACCGCGCCGGGCTTCCAAGAGCATACACACAGTTGGCAGCGCATGCTCACCGTCTATTATCATTCCGATTCGCAGCCGGCCGTTTTTTTGCTCGCTGCGGGCCAGACGCTCGGTCCACAGTTGATCACGGTTGATTTTTATCACCATGGGCGTATGGTGAGCAGTGCGGCCTTTACGACAGAAGTAACCACCCAGATGAACGCCACACCGCCGCCGCTCGTGATGGAACGTGAGCCAGGACAATTGGCCGACTTGCCACCTGTGCCACCTTCACCGGCTGATCTGGAATTACGCGTCGTCTTTGACCGGCAGACGAATGAGTTGCATTTTACGCTGCATTCAGAAAATGCAGAATTAGGCTATCAGCGGCAGGCAATCGGTTCCACGCCCTTGCATCAAAATCCGCGCCAATTTTTGCAAAATATTTTCAAACGGCTGGATCAATATGCTCGTCTACCCGGCGATACTCCTGTCGCTGACCCTGCAACACCCGCGCCAAGTCGCCATCTGCGCCTAGTCTCTGATGATCAACCAACTGATTCTTTAGCGGCGCGCAACGCGGCGATTGTTGAAGAAATTGAAACGATTGGGCAGGATCTATTCACCAAAGTCTTTCCGCCCGCATTACAGCTTGCGTATTGGCGTTTGAAAGAGCTACGAGAACAGGGCAAACTGCGTTCCTTGTTAGTGATTAGCGATGAGCCCTGGATTCCTTGGGAGTTAGTCAAACCTTACTTCTTCAACCAAGCGACCGGCCAGGAATACAGCGATGACTATCTCGTGATCGCCTTTCAATTTGCGCGCTGGCTCGCCGGCCGTGGTCCGGCCAACCAAGTGGCCTTAAAAGCGGCCCGCCTCGTGCTGCCAGACACAAATTTGTCCGCTACAGTACGTGAGCAGGCGCTGTTTACCAAATTAGCAACCCAAGGCGTGATGATCGGTCAGCCGCTTCGCACACGGTTTGAGGTATTGCAGACGACCAAAGAGGGCAAAATCGAACTTTTACACCTGGCGGCGCACGCCGACTTTAGCGCAGAGAATGCGGATGAGTCGCCGATTATTTTGCAGGGCCATGAAAGATTATTGCCTTCTGATCTGGCCGGGGCGCGCTCGATTGGGTTTCGCCGCGCCCGTCCCCTGGTTTTTCTGAACGCCTGCCACACGAGCCAAGCCGACTTCACCTTAACTGGCCTGGGTGGGTGGGTGGAGCGCATGATCGGTGACATCGGTGTTGGCGTTTTTATCGGTTCACTCTGGGAAGTCAACGACGTATTGGCCGCCGAATTTGCCGTCCAGTTTTATGATAATTTGTTGGCCGGTCAAACCTTTGGCGCGGCGTTTCATGCGGCGCGGCTGGCGATCCGTGAACAGCAACCAGCCAACCCCACCTGGCTCGCCTATACGCTGTATGCCGATCCGAATGGCAAAATGGACCTGGGTAAGTAGTCCACAAAATTCCTCTGTTATGCCGTTTTATGGTAAAATAACCTTGAACATTTGTGCTGATTTACGCCATTCTATCCTTTAGAAAGACATTGATCCTATGACGACGCCAATGCGGCAGCAATATCTGTCGCTGAAAAGCCAGTACCCCGATTGTGTCCTTTTTTTCCGCCTGGGCGATTTTTACGAAACGTTTGACGATGACGCCAAAGTGGTCGCCAGGGTTTGTGATGTCGTTTTGACCAGCCGTCCAGTGGGCAACGATCAGCGGGTGCCATTGGCCGGTGTGCCCTATCACAGCGTGGATGGTTATATTGCGCGTCTGATTGAGGCGGGCTACAAAGTCGCGATTGCCGAACAGATGAGCGAGCCAGGCCACGGCCTGGTCGAACGCCAGATCACGCGCGTGATCACCAAAGGCACGGTGATCGAGCCGGGTATGTTGGACGCCAAGCGCAATAATTATTTAATGGCGGTTAGTTTTAACGTACGCAGCAACAGCGCGGGGTTGGCCTATTGTGACATCACCACCGGCGAATTTGCGACCACGCAGATCAATGGCACCGCTGAGGAAGTGATGCGGCGCGTGGGGGAAGAATTGAGCCGGCTGCACCCCAGCGAGTTGATCCATGTCGATTGGCGACCTACAGAATCCGCTGTACATAATTTGATCGCCAGTTTGAAGCCGATCTTGTCAACCGTGGAACCGTGGCAAGTGGCCGTTGACACGGCTACTACCGCAGTGGAACGGCACTTTCAAGTCTCAACCCTCGATGGCTTTGGCCTGCAAAACCGTTCCGAAGCTGTCCGGGTCGCTGCCGCCGTCCTCGCCTATCTGCGCGAGATGCAACCTTCGGCGCTGGCTCAGTTGACCCACCTGCATAGCTACGAAGTCAACGGTTTTATGACGTTGGACGAATCGACGCGGCGCAATTTGGAGCTGACCGAAACGATCCGCAGCGGCGATGCTAAGGGCAGTTTGCTCGACGTGTTGGACAAAACATTAACGCCAATGGGTGGGCGACTATTGTGTCGCTGGCTGAACCAGCCTTTGCTTGATGTTCGCGCGATTAACCACCGGTTGGATACGGTGCAACTTTTCTTTGATAACACCGCCATGCGCCTGGAACTGCGCGAACATTTGCGTGGTCTCGGTGATCTAGAACGCTGGACCAACCGTGTGACCCAAGGCGTCGCCTTGCCCAGGGACTTGGTCGGGATCCGCGAAGTGTTGCGCTATGTGCCGGATATTCAGGCGGTACTAGGGATTAGCGAGGCAGGATTAGATGGAGCCGATTCGCTAATCCCAGACCTCCCTCCCTGCGAAGCGACGCTCGCCTTGCTCGAAGCGGCGATTGCCGATGAACCGCCTGCCACCCTGGCCACGCCGGGCGTGATTCGCATTGATTACAGCGGTGAACTAGACGAGCTTATGCATAAGAGCCGGCACGCCAAGGATTGGATCGCCAATTTGGAGCGTACTGAACGTGATCGGTTGGACATTCGCAGCCTGAAAGTGGGCTACAACCGGGTCTTTGGCTACTATATCGAGGTGACCAATACGCACCGTGACAAGGTGCCGACTGATTATATCCGCAAGCAGACGACGACTAATGCCGAGCGCTACATCACGCCGGATCTGAAGGAATACGAATCACTAGTGCTCAATGCCGACGAACGCCGGTTGGATATCGAGCAACAACTGTTCAAAGAAATCTGTTTGCAGGTGGCCACCGCGACCCACGAACTGTTGCAACTTGCCGCGGCCCTGGCCGCGTTGGATGTGCACAGCGCCCTGGCAGAAGTGGCACTCAATCAACGTTACGTGCGTCCCGCCGTTGACGAAGGCCCCGCCATCGAAATTGTGGCCGGGCGCCATCCCGTGGTCGAACTTTCGCTCACGGATGAACCGTTTGTGCCTAATGATACCTATCTGCTGCCCGATGCGGCGGTGCATGTGTTGACCGGCCCCAACATGGCCGGCAAAAGCACCTTCCTGCGCCAAGTGGCGCTGATCACGCTGATGGCGCAGATTGGCAGCTTTGTCCCCGCCGACCGCGCGCAGATTGGCGTGGTAGACCGCATCTTTACCCGGATTGGCGCCAGCGATGAGATCCATCGCGGCCAATCCACCTTTATGGTCGAAATGGTCGAGACCGCTAACATTCTGAATCATGCCACCAACCGCAGCCTGCTCGTGCTCGACGAAATCGGTCGCGGTACCAGCACCTATGATGGCCTGGCGATTGCCTGGGCGGTGGTCGAATATATTCACAATCACCCCGGCTTGCGCGCCAAGACGCTCTTTGCCACCCACTATCACGAATTGACCGATCTGGCCGAACGTCTGCCGCATGTGGTCAATTATAATGTCGCCGTCGACGACTCTGGCACAAATATCAGTGGCGATGGGCATGATGTAGTCTTCCTGCGGCGGATTATCCCCGGCCGCGCCGATCGCTCCTACGGTGTACATGTGGCGCGCATGGCGGGTTTGCCCAGCGCAGCGGTGAAACGCGCCGAAGAGATTCTGCTCGAATTAGAACGCAGTGGCGCGGCGGGTCCCAAACGGCTCTTTGAACCGGAAACCAAAAAAGGCAAAGCCACCGCCATGACTGTCTCGCTCTTTGCCGAGACCCATCCCGTGGTCGAAGCGCTGCGCAAATTGAATGTCAACGCGCTAACGCCGTTGGACGCCCTCAACCGCTTGTACGAGTTGCAAAAGATGATCGATCAGTAGGGGCGAGGCATTGCCAGCAGATCGAGGGGCTACCTAAGTGAAGGTGGCAATGCCTCGCCCCTACATGGTTGACAAAAATCGTATACGATATTATCATTTCAGATGTAACGTATACAATATTGTCAGTCAACCAAGCTTACTGCGATGCTTACTGCGATGCCACCAAGCCTAGCGCCAATTCCCAAAGCAGCCCCACAAATTACCGAAGTGATTGCCGACACCTTGCGTGCCGAAATTTTGCAGGGTCGCTTAAAAAGCAATCTGCCACTCCGCCAGGATGAGCTCGCGGAGCGTTTTGGCGTGAGCAAAATCCCCGTGCGCGAGGCGCTCTACCAACTTAAAGCCGAAGGGCTGGTCACCTTTTTTCCTAATCGGGGTGCCGTAGTCGCGGCCCTCTCCAGCGCCGAGGTCGATGAAATCTACGCCATGCGCATTGCCCTGGAAACCTTGGCCTTGCGCCGCGCTATCCCCCACCTGACGATTGCCAATTTGGCCCAGGCCGAAGCATTATTAGCGGCGATTGATCAAGCGCAAGCGATCGCGCAATGGGGCGAACTCAATTGGGAATTTCATGCGCTGCTCTACCAACCGGCCAATCTGCCGCGCTTGATGGAGTGGGTGCGCATTTTACACATTAACGTGGCGCGCTATCTGGTGATCTTCTTGGTTGGCCTGGAATACCAAGCCACCTCGCAACGCGAACATCGGGCGATGCTCGAAGCTTGTCGTCAAGGGCAAATCGAAATTGCCGTCACTTTATTAGAAGCACATCTGCAAGCTGCCGCCAACAAGCTCGTTGCTTTTTTGGAGCAGCGCGCCGCATAAAAAGAAAGAACCTAAGCCCTTATGCCTTCGCCCGTTCAACCTGTGAACCCAGAAACGCTTGCCACCCTAGAGGCGATCCAGCAGCGCGTGCTCTGGCTGGCGACCAATATTATCCATCACGCCAACAACGTGCGCCCCAACAGCGATGGCACCAAAGTGGGCGGACATCAGGCCTCCTCTGCCTCGTCGGTCTCGATCCTCACGGCGCTCTATTTCCATTTTCTGCAAGCGGGCGACCGAGTCTCGATCAAGCCGCATGCTTCACCGGCCTTTCATGCGATCCAATACCTGCTCGGCCAGTTGCCACAAGAATACCTCACCACCTTGCGTGCCTACAAAGGGCTGCAAGCCTATCCGAGCCGCACCAAAGATCCGGACAAGGTGGATTTTTCCACGGGTTCGGTTGGTTTGGGGGCGGTGGCGCCGCTCTTCGCCGGCTTGGTGCAAAAATATACCCAGGCCCACTTTGGTCAGGTCACTTCACGGCGCTTTATTGCCTTGGTCGGCGATGCGGAATTGGATGAGGGCAACGTCTGGGAAGCCGTGCTGGAAGAGGCGTTGGAAGAGCTGGACAACGTGATCTGGATCGTCGATCTCAATCGCCAAAGTTTGGATCGAGTGGTGCCGGGCATCCGTGCTGCGCGCCTCAAGCAACTTTTTGTTGACAACCAATGGCGGGTGTTGGAAGCCAAATATGGGCGTCGTCTGCAAGCGCTCTTTGCCCAGCCAGGCGGTGAAGCCTTGCAGCAAGCGATTGATGAGATGGGCAACGAAGAATATCAGGCGCTGATCCGGCTGACTGGTGAGCAGATTCGGGCGCGGCTGATCCAGGCGAACCCAAAGATTGCGGTCGTGTTGCAGGACGTTGCCGACACCGAACTGCCCGCCGTGTTGAGTAATCTCGGTGGGCATGATCTGGCGGAATTGCTCAGTGTGCTCAACGAGGCCGATCAGACGCGTGGGCAACCGACGATTATTTTTGCGTACACGATTAAAGGTTGGGGGCTGCCAATCGCAGGTCATCCGCTCAACCATTCGATGTTGCTCAGCAACAACCAAATGGAGACCTTGCGCGTCCAGATGAATATCCCCAGTGGCGCAGAATGGGCGGCCTTCCCGCCGCAGTCGCTGGCAGAGCAAATTTGTCAGCAGACCGCGGCGCGCCTTTATCCACCAGCAACGGGCAATACGGATTTTGTCACCCCAGCGGTGGCGAATAAAATTCCAGCTAGCCTATTAGACCTGAACTTGGAGAGCATTGCCAGCACGCAAGATGCCTTTGGTCGCCTGCTCTTTCGGCTGGCCGACATGCCCGAACTGCGCGCCCATATGGTCACCTGTTCGCCCGATGTTTCATTTTCCACCAACCTGGCCGGTTGGATCAACAAGACCGGCGCTTTTAAATTGGTGGAGCAACTTGACCACGAAATCGATGCGCAACGCTTGCTCAAATGGAAACGCGGGCCGAGCGGTCAACATATTGAACTGGGCATTTCGGAGATGAATCTCTTTTTGCTGCTGGGCATGCTGGGGCTTTCGGCCGAACTGCATGGTCAATTGCTGGTGCCGATTGGCACACTCTATGATCCGTTTGTCTGTCGCGGCTTGGATGCGCTGATCTACGGGCTCTATGCCGGGGCCAAATTTATCTTTGCCGGCACGCCTTCAGGCATTACCTTGGCGCCGGAAGGGGGCGCCCATCAATCAACGATTACGCCATCAATTGGCATGGAACTACCTCATCTGCATATGGTGGAACCCTGTTTTGGCTGCGAGGTGGAATGGGCGCTGCTCGAGGGCATTCGTGAATGTTTTGATCGGGTGCAGGGTCATGCGACCTATTTGCGGCTTTCGACCAAACCGATTGACCAGCGTCTGCTCCAGCCTGCGTTAGATCGCCTGGGAGAAGCCACGTTGCGCCAGCAGGCGTTGGCCGGTGGCTATCGGTTGCGCGAATGGCGCGAAGGCGGGCCAGACGTAGACCCGAAATATGTCGTAAACATTGCCGCATCGGGCGCGATGATCCCCGAAGCGTGCGCCGCCGCCACCTATTTATGGCGCGAAGGGATCGCGGCCAATGTGCTCAATCTCACCAGCCCGCGCCGCCTCTTTGCAACCTGGCAGACCACACCGCACACGCAGCGCGCTGCGCTCTTAGATTGGCTGATCCCAGCCGCTGAGCGTCACACCCCGATCATCACCGTGCAAGATGGCGCTTCGCATGGCTTGGCCTGGCTGGGCAGCGTCTTTGGTTCGCCCGTTACCGCCTTGGGCGTGGATGATTTTGGTCAATCCGGCACTCGGTCGGATCTCTATCACCATTTTCAGATTGATTGGGAAGCGATTGTGGCCGCCGCTTTCTGCGCCACCAATGACATCAAGTAACCGATAATCTGTCAACAGGACAGGAAAAGCGACAGAGAGTCTGAGGATAAAACTATCCCAGACCCTCTGTTATATCTTTATGAATTTGAAGTGCTAAGGGGGTGGCTTTCCACCATTAGCAAGCTACTTCGTTGTATAATTCTTTGATTAGTGGCCCGATGACAAACGTTTTGTTCCGGCGAAAGACCAGAGCCAGACGGCAACAAAACCAACTTCGACAATCACCGACAATACCCCAATCGGCTCGAACCATGCGTCGTCCACGGCCAAACCAGGCAAACCGATGGTGCGGCTCATGATGTAGCCTGCCAATGCGCCGGCCGCAATCAGCGCGCCAAGCCCCCAACCCCAACTGCGCGAGCCGCGATAAATCCCTGCGGCTGCGATTAATGCCCCTACACCATTTAGCAGAAATAAAACACCCTTGTAGGGGGCTTCAGCGAGATTGTCGGGGGCTTCCATAAAATGGATAATACCGGTCGCCAAAATTAGCGCGATGGCAACCCAAAGGACGAAGCTCGAAATAGTGTAGCTCTTTTCATCCAGACTGC
>JBBQBY010000059.1:0-21370 GCA_038318235.1 Caldilineales bacterium | reverse complement strand
GACGATAAGCAGGTCGATGAGTAGGGGGTAGGTGTGCCTACCCCCTACTCATCGACCTGCTTACGGCTCAATGGCCCCCGCTCGCCTGCGCCTTAACCAATGCCGAGTAATAGCCATCGGGGTTTTTCACCAACGTTGCGTGATTGCCCAGTTCCAAAATACGCCCAGCTTTGAGCACCACAATCTGATCGGCCTTGCGAATCGTCGAGAGGCGATGGGCCACGACAATTGCGGTGCGATTGGCCATGAGGCTGGCAAACGCATCTTGGATCAAAGCTTCAGTCTCGGTGTCAACGGCCGAGGTCGCTTCGTCCAGCACGAGAATACGCGGGTCGGACAAGATCGCGCGCGCAATCGAAAGCAGTTGGCGTTGGCCGATGCTAAATTGCGCACCCCGCTCCTGGGCCAAGGCGTCATAGCCGTCGGTTAGCTTCATGATGAAATCGTGACAGTTAGCCAGCTTGGCGGCGGCGATCACCTCATCCATCGTGGCGTCGGGTCGCCCATAGCGAATGTTATTGGCAATTGTATCGGTAAAGATAAAGGGTTCTTGCAGCACCACGCCAATCTGGGCGCGCAGTGAATGCTGGGTGACCTCACGCACGTCATGCCCGTCGACCAGAATGCGGCCGCCGGTCACATCATAAAAGCGACAGAGCAACGAGGCAATCGTCGTCTTGCCGCTGCCGGTCTGCCCCACCAGGGCAACCAACTGGCCTGGCTGAATCGTAAAGGTCACATCATTGAGCACGGGGCGCGTGTTGTCATAGGTAAAGTCAACATGGTCAAAGACGATCTCGCCCTTTACGCGCGGCATCGCCACAGCGTTGGGCGCATCGGTGACGGTGGGGCGCGCATCAAGCAACTGGAAGACCTTGCCCGCCGAAGCCAAAGTAGCCTGCATCACCACATACATGTTGGTCAGCGTGCTGATCGGCGACCACAAATTATTAATGTAGGCCATAAAGGCCACTAAGGTACCGACCGTTAGCGCCGTCCCGCCCAGCCCCAATTGATGGGCGGCGACATAAAGCACGACCACCAACGCCAAGCTGCGGGTTAATTCCACCAGCGGCGAGAACCAGGCTTGCAGAATGATCACCTTCATCCACTCGACGACCACACGCTCATTCGCTTGATTAAACCGTTCGAGGTTGGTATTTTCACGCGTGAAGGCCTGGATCACACGCATACCAGCAATATTCTCGGCCAGAAAGATGTTAAAGCGCGTTGAATTTTCGCGCACCCGTTCCCAGCCATTGTACAGGCGCGGGCGCATATATAGACCGAGCAAGGTGAGAACTGGCAACATAAAGAGCGAAATCACGGTGAGCACTGGGTTGATCGCGAACATCAGCGCGATCACGACGATGCCAGACATTACATCATTGACTACGCTGGCCATCTGGTTGGTGAGAAAGTCGTTGATCGTATTAGCGTCGCCGATGAAACGCGTCATCGTTTTGCCCACCGGCTCCCGCTCGTGAAAGGTGAAGGAGAGCTCGACCACATGGTGAAAGAGTTGGCGGCGCAGATCGACCAAGATGCCCAGGCTGATGCGCTGGATCAGCAGTGAACGGATCAGCACACCAAACCAGTTGAAGGCATGGGCGGCGGTCGCCAGCACCAACAGCGGATAAAAGCCATCGGGATTGTTGATCGCAATATGCTCATCAATCAATTTACGGTCGATAAAAGGATAGAGCTGAGAGATCGTGACGCAGATCACATAGATCGAAAGCGTCACGATCATGCGGCGGCGATAGGGGCGCAGATAGGTAAAGAGCCGGGCCAACGTCTGCCGCATGGGGGGGGCGGCATCGACATCGGTAATCGTAATTGGTTTGACAATTCCACGAAGTAGCATAGTTGTTACTTTTTCTGATGGTGTAAAGTTTGTTTTGATAATGAGGAGTCCTCACCCCCGGGGCGCCCTCTGGGCCCCTCTCCTGAATCAAAGGACCGAGTTCAGGAGAGGGGGAGTCGGAGTAATGAATTTGATTTGCTCCCCTCTTCTGAAACAGCTTTACCGTTCAGGAGAGGGGTCGGGGGTGAGGCTCATCATTAAATCGTAGCGACCGATTCGCGCGCGCTCATCTGCTGCATCTCCAACACATGATGGTAATGACCACCCGCCGCATCAAGCTCGGCATGCGTGCCCTGTTCCACAATTTGGCCGTCGCGCAGAACGATAATATGGTCGGCGTGTTGCGCGGTGGCCAGCCGGTGCGCCACCAGAATGGTGGTGCGTCCCTTCATGACGGTGGCAATCGCGGCTTGTAACAGCTTCTCAGTCTCGGCATCTACAGCTGACATCGAGTCATCCAAAATCAGGATTCGCGGATCAAGCAACATGGCGCGCGCAATTGCCACGCGTTGGCGCTGTCCACCCGACAGACCAGCCCCGCGCTCGCCAATCGAGGTTTGATAACCTTCGGGCATTTGCGTGATAAATTCATGGGCTTGCGCCAATTTGGCCACGCGCTCAACGTCGGCCTGGCTGGCCTCTGGCCGACCAAAGGCAATATTCTCGAAAATCGACGCGCTAAAGAGCAACGTATCCTGGGCCACCATGCCGATCTGGCGGCGCAACTCAGGCAAATTTAGGCTGCGCACATCCCGACCATCCACCTGCATATGGCCCGAGGTGGGGTCATAGAACCGGCCAATCAAATGGATGAGCGTACTCTTCCCGCTGCCGGTTGCCCCAACCACAGCCAGCGATGAGCCAGCGGGTATGTGCAAATTGATGTCGATCAGCGTCTTGGCTTTGGCGGTCGGATAGATGAAACTGACATTCTTATATTCAATTTCACCACGCCACTCATCCACCCGCCGTGCGATCGGCAAGGATTGCGCGGCCACCGGATCAGAAGAAGGGATGGGCGACTGAATCGTCAGCGGTTCATCGAGCAGTTCAAAGATGCGCACGGCGGCAGTGGCAGTCTGGCTCACGTTGTTCAGTTGGGTGCCCAGCGCGTTGACCGCGCCCAGCAGCAACAAACTCAAGCTGAGCACAGCTACCAACGTGCCGAGCGTGATCTCGCCGCTCATCACCCGTTGGCCCCCGACCAGGATCAGGCCGAGTTGCATAAAGCGCGGAATGCTGCCGATTAAGGCCCAGCGTTTACTCCATAAATCGGTGATGCTTAGGCTGCCGCTGCGCACGGCTACCTGGACATCTTGAAAGCGGCCCTGGGCCTGATCTTCCTGGGCAAAGGCCTTCACCACTTTGATCCCGGCCAAATTATCTTGCAAGGTGGCAGACATCTGCGCCATGCGCTCATGTTGTAGGGTCCAGGGTTCGGTCAAATGATGATGGGCATAATACATGGCCACACCAGAGAAGATCACCGGCAAAATCGCTATCAGGGTCAAGTAGCGATCCTGCTGCAGAAAGGCGAAGGCAGCGAAAAAGATCGTCAAAAAGTGGCTCATGGATTCGATCAGAATCTGCGAGAGGAAGATGCGCGTGCTCTCTACGTCGCTGCTGACCCGGTTCATCAAGCGCCCGGTCTGTTCTTTGTCATAAAAACTAAAGGGCAAGGCCAACAGTTTGCGATACAACGCCGCGCGCACGTCGGTCATCACCAACTGACCGAGTTTATTCTGGCCATAGGAATAGAAGTAGGTTGCCGATGCGCGCAAAAAGGTGACCAGCAGCAGCAGACCAAGATAGGGTGCCAGCCGATCAAACTGCTGCTTGCCAATCACATTATCGACAATCGCCTTGATCACCAATGGGGCCACGGTGAGCATAGCCGAGAGCAAGAAATTGACAATGATCAGTTGGATCAAGAGCGTTTTATGCGGTTTTAGAAAAGTAAATAATCGATACATGGGTCAAATCATTCTATGGGTTTGGATGATACGTCTGAGTTTTGGTCAACGCCCAGATGAGCAGGCGTTGGTCCAAACTCAGACGTACAACGTGAAAAATCTCCTCAAAAGATTACCGGTGTGCATTATAAAGTAATCGTCGGAATTATGCACCTTACAGATTTGCAATGTTTCAGAAAGTATAAGAGGGAATGAACAGTTGCGGGGATGGTGTACTATTATAGCGCGAGGGCTGACAAATTTGTAACCAGCACCCAGTTAAAACAAAGTTTACATTGTCGGATTGAGCAGCGTGCGCCGTTGTTGATTGATCAAGTAAAATGAGGACGCTCGGCAAGATCACCACCGACGAAATTACGGCATGTGATGAAAATCAACGTACAATGGTAGCAAGAAGGGCCAGTTTTAGCTATCCAGTCAATCAGCTGCTAGGACAAGTTAGGAAAACTCATGTCAGATTGTGACGTACTCATCATCGGCGCCGGCCACAACGCCCTTGTCTGCGGTGGTTATCTGGCCAAGGCTGGCTATAAAGTGATCATGCTCGAACGGCGCCACACCGTGGGTGGCGCCGTCGTGACCGAAGAGATCATCCCTGGTTTTAAGTTTGATCTGGGTGGTTCAGCCCATATCTTGATCCACCACACACCGATTGTCCAAGAGCTCAATTTGAGTGCCTATGGCCTCGAATATATTGACCTCGACCCGCTCTTTTTCGCCCCGTTCCCCGACGGCAGCCAGATCACCATCTGGAAAGATCTGGACAAGACGTGCGAAAGCATCGCCAAAATCTCACCGCGGGATGCCGATGCCTATCGCCAATTTATCAAAACCTGGGAGCCGCTGGCCGAGGGCATGGTCAAAAGTTTTCTCGAACCGCCCACGGCGATGAATTTGCTAAAAAACCTGGTCTTGCGCACAGGCGGTGGTTCGGCGCGCAATGAGCGGTTGAGTGACATTTTGCGCGGTTATGGACAAGTATTGCGCCAATCGTTTACCGATCCACGCGTGCAGGCGCTGATCGGTTGGATGGCGGCGCAGTCCGGCCCACCACCGGGAGAACCATTGTCTGCGCCTTTTGCGCTCTGGCAGCCGATGTATCATCGCAGCGGCATGAAGCGGCCGCGCGGTGGCTCGGGCATGTTGACCCAGGCATTGGCGCGCATGATCCAGGCGCATGGCGGGCAGATCATTGCCGGCGCACCAGTGGCGCGCATTTTGACCGAGAATGGGCGCGCGATCGGGGCCGAAACCACGGGTGGCATTCGTGTCACCGCGCGCGCCGTCGTTTCGGGAGCGCACATTCAGACCACGATGAAAATGCTCGAACCTGATATTATATCACAGGAAGCGCGCAACTTGGTCAATCACGCGCGCGTGGGCAATGGTTTTGGCATGATCGTACGCTATGCGATGCAGGAGTTGCCCAACTACACAGCGCTGCCATCAATCAATGGTGCGCCTGGTCCCCAACACACCGCGTTACAATTTATCTGTCCCGATCTGGCTTATCTGGAGCGCGCCTATGGCGATTATCTGGGCGGCATCCCCTCGCGTGATCCAGCCTTGATCGCCATGACCTTTTCGGCAATCGACCCAACGTTGGCGCCACCCGATAAACACACACTGTTCTTATGGGGTCAATATTATCCGTATGAGCTAGCATCGGGCGCGTCCTGGGATGAGATTGGGCAGACGGTGGCTGACCGCATGTTGGACAAATTAGCCGAATATGCCCCGAATGTAAAAAAAGCGGTGATCGGCCAATTAATCGAGCATCCGCTCTATTTGGAACGCGAGTTGGGTTTATTGCGCGGCAATGTAATGCATTTAGAGATGTCGATTGACCAAATGTTTATGTTGCGCCCAGCGTTGACGATGAGCAATTATCGGGCGCCGGTCAAGGGGTTATATTTGACCGGCGCTAGCACACATCCAGGCGGCGGCATTATGGGCGCGTCCGGGCGAAACGCGGCGCAGGTCATTTTGCGGGATTTGGAGAAGCGCAAGGTGTAATATTTGCTTTTGCGTGATTAATTGGCTGATGAAGGCAAGTTATCAAGCTGTTCGGCCAATCCTTGCAAAGTTGCGATGTCCAAAGCAATTACAAATACTGGCTCTAGCTGTTCAGCAGGGATAGCCGCAATTCGCGCGGCCCAAGCGGCATCCAAGTCACCAAATTTATGACGTAGCACGCGCAGTAACATTTGTTCTTTGCCCCGTTCAATCCCTTTTTCGATCCCTTGTTCGATCCCTTGTTCGATCCCTTCTTTGATTAATTCGTTATACCAGGGTGATTCGCGTAAGATTGTCATATCCCACCTCATTATTCTACGCACAACGTCCGTATTCATGACAAAACTGGCAAAGAATGCCAACAACGGTTCTAATTCGGCAAGATTTGCCTCGGCGCGCAATAAAGTTACGGCCCGACGCAATACACCTTCTGCATTTCCCCCTTTTAGGATCGGGGTAAAAGGCAAAAGTGTCACGAGATTTTGCTCAAAAACCAGATTAACATCCACTTCCCACAAGTTGATCACACGAAAGTCTTGGTGGGCAACGATGCCCATCAACTCACTATGATAATGGTTAATGATCGACGATGAGCCAGGCAATATATTGACGACCACTGGATAGACCGGCAAGCCATACCGTTCCTCGCCCAGGGCCGCATACGCGCGCATCCGCCGATGCATTTTGCGATCGGGGCGCACCTGCATCTCGTTCGCCACCAGAAAGTCACCATGTATAGCCGAATGGACTTTGATCAGGACATCGTTGGCGCGTGCTACCCATTGAAAATCGCCAGAGAGCAAATCCAATGCTTCCAGCGTATTATCGCCGGTCAACCAACGCACCCAAGTTGTTGGCGCCAGACTGATCAGCCGTTTACTCCCAATATCGACGCTACGGGCCATGCTTTGCTCTACTTGTTTGATCGCTTCTTTGGTTGATTACTCGCCAAAGTGATTATAGCATGCGCTCACCTACTGGAACAAGCACAACAGATTGAAGCCGCCGATCATGCGATACTGGCCGCAGCATTAACCAATGTCTCTAAAGGAATTTAGCATGACCTATTTCGGCTTTCTCGCCTGGTTCTTAGGGCCACCGCTCTTATTACTGCTGGGCTTAACATTTTTGGATCATCGACGGGGACGAGTTTTGCCTTTGTCACTGCGCAGTTGGCCAGCCACTTTTGTGCTGATTGCCCATGTGATCGTCGCCGTGCTCTACACCACGCCTTGGGACAACTATCTCGTGGCCACGGGCGTCTGGTGGTATAATCCCAACCTCGTCACAGGTGTCGTGGTAGGCTGGGTGCCACTTGAGGAATATACTTTCTTTGTGTTGCAAACCATCCTTATGGGGCTGTGGATTGTCTTTCTGGCGAGACGACTAGCCCCCGTCACTCAAACGACGACGCAGGCACGCCCTCGCCCATTCATGCGCTGGGCGGCTACCGCCTTGAGTGGTGCTATCTGGCTGGGTTCGCTTGTACTCTTGCTTTCCACCTGGCAGCCAGGCACTTATCTGGGTTTGATCCTGGTCTGGGCACTCTTTCCAATTACGTTGCAAATGGCCTTAGGCGCTGATATCCTCTGGCATTATCGGCGGCTGGTTTTTTGGTCACTTGTACCGGCCACCTTGTATCTGGGCCTAGGCGACGCATTGGCGATTCGGTCGGGCACATGGACGGTTGACCTGTTGCAATCAACCGGCATTTTCTTTGGTAGCCTGCCGCTCGAAGAATTTATCTTCTTCCTGGTCACCAACATGCTTATCGTCTTTGGTATGATTTTGGTGCTGGCCCAAGAGAGCCAAACGCGGGCACCAAAAGCCTTATTGAGCGCGTTGCGCCGAATGGCAACGCAGCACAACGCAACTACACAGCCGATTAGCCATTCATAACCAACAAACATCCAAATAACAATGACGATCAGTTTAAACCCATTTCAAGCAGCCGAGCACCAGCCTTTCCTCTGGCGCGGCCAACATAACGGCGCAGCATTGTTAATTCATGGTTTTCCCGGCACACCAGCCGAGATGCGCCCAGCCGCACAAGTGTTGCATGACGCCGGCTGGACGGTGCAAGGCTTATTATTGCCGGGCTTTGGCCCCCAATTCGGCGAACTGACCCATTATAGTCAGGCTGATTGGGCCCAGGCGGTGCGCCGTGCGCGGCTGGCCTTACAAGCCGAATATAAAACGGTGGTGTTGGTGGGTAACTCGATTGGCGCGGCCTTAGCCTTGGAAGTTGCCGCCCACCAACCACCCGCGGGGCTGATCTTGTTTGCCCCATTCTGGTGTAGTGCGAACCGCTGGCTTGATCGAATTTTCCCAGCAGCAAACTTGTTTGTACGCCAGGTTCGCCCTTTTCGAAAGGCTAATTTCAGTGACCTGCCGTTTAGAGCAGGCATCCAACGTATCCTACCCGATGTCGATTTAGATGATGCCGAGGTTCAAACTGCCATTCGGCGCTTAAGTTTACCGCTTACCGTGTTAGGCCAGGTACGGCGCGCTGGTCAGCTTGGTTATCAGGCGACGCCGCAGGTTAGATCGCCAGTTTTAATTCTGCAAGGCGGCCAGGACATCGTGGCTGTTCCCCGTTTTACGCGCCAGCTTAGCTTGCGCTTACCAAAGTTGGCCGGTTATGTCGAAGTTGAAGGCGACCATGAGCTATCGCGCGCAAAAACCGAGGCGTGGCCCTTACTGGCAACGTTTATGCAGCGCTTTGCTGCGAATCTAGACCTGTCCCTTGAGGCAAAAATCCGAGCATGAAAAACAACTCACCCCGTTTTACGCGACGGTTGTTAGATTGGCGTCTACTCCAGCCGATGCAACCTTATCAATGGTTGACGGCCGCTTGGCTGCTAGCCATGATCGCGATCCCGATTATGAGTTGGGTGATCGGGGATGCTGTCTTGCCCTGGGGCGTCCTAATCTCGGTGGTCTTGCTAGTCTCAGCGGTGCTTGGGGTCCTGCGGCAAGCCTGGGGCACCATGCGCACTTTGCGTATGGCGGCGATCATCTTGCCGGCAGCCTGGCTGATCGAATGGATCGGCAGTTCAACCGGTTTTCTCTTTGGCCATTACCACTATACAGATCTACTACAACCGCAACTAGGCCAGGTGCCGTTGCTGATTCCGCTGGCCTGGATGATGATGTTGCCGCCTGCTTGGGCAGTGGCCGCCGTGATTACACGAGGCCGGACAGGCTTATGGTTTATCCTGGTGAGCGCGGTGGCTTTCACGGCTTGGGATCTTTTCCTGGATCCCCAGATGGTGAATTGGGGTTACTGGGTTTGGGAACAACCCAGTGGCTATTTTGGCATACCCTGGCTCAATTTTCTGGGTTGGCTCCTGAGTGCCGCGCTCTTAACCTACCTGGTGCAGCCCAAGGCGATCCCCGTGGAACCATTAGTGCTCATTTATGTGATCACTTGGATCTTACAGACCATCGGTCAACTCTTCTTTTGGCATATGCCTGGACCCGCGCTGACCGGTTTCTTCGCCATGGGCAGTTTGCTGATGCTCGCGCTGGCCTCGGCCACCCGCGCAACGTCCAATCTGCACGCGGTGAGTGAACAAGGGTTGTGAATCGCCTGGCGCGATTTGTTTAGCGAGACGAAGAGTGACAAGTGATGAGTGAGGGTATGCTCACTTGTCACTCTTCACACGAAAAACAATGATTATCATCCAAACAAGCAATAAATATGCGCCCACTATTATTCTGGTTTTCCTTCGCTTTCCTATGTGGCTCGCTTCCCTTCTCAGTTTGGATTGGACGCAGTTTACTCAAGCGCGAGATTCGCGACTATGGGGATGCCAATCCTGGCGCCACGAATGTACGGCGGGCGGGCGGCAAGTTCACCTGGGCACTGGCCTTATTGCTTGATTTTATAAAGGGCGCCTTGCCGGTATGGTTGGCCTATCACTGGGCAGGCTTGAACGGCGTAGCCCTGATAAGCGTGGCGCTGGCCCCTGTGTTGGGTCACGCGTTTTCCCCTTTCTTGGGTTTTAAAGGGGGCAAAGCTGTTGCTGTCACGGGTGGCATCTGGTGTGGTTTAACGTTGTGGGAAGGGCCAACGGTGGCTGGGTTACTACTTGGCCTCTTTGTAGGCTTGTTGGCAGTTGACGCTTGGGCCGTAATCTTGGCGATGACCGGCACGATCCTCTATTTTATGCTGACGCCATTCACATGGAATGGGCTAGACCTGCGTCCCGACCGCGTCATGCTCTTGTCCATCGGTATCGGGAATCTACTGATCCTAGCCTGGAAACATCGCATCGATTTAGCAAAACCACTAACTTTCCGTTCCCGTTCCAGAAACGTTTAAATGATGCTGATGCTTGCCCTTTTTGTTAGCGCCGCCCTGCTTGTCATGTTCGTGATCACCTTAATCAACATGACAATTTTTCCGCGCTTACGTCCAGCCGTCCGCCCACTTAGCAACCTAGGTCAAACCGTGGAAACAACAGCGCGCTCCGCATTCCCCACTCCCCACTCCCCACTTCCTACTGTCTCTGTACTCATCCCAGCGCGCAACGAGGCCATTCACATCCAGCATGCGATCAGCGGCTTGCTCGCGCAAACCTATGCAAACTATGAGATTATGGTCCTGGATGATCATTCAAACGATAACACGCACGCGCTGGCGCTGGCCGCCGCCACTGGTAATCCCCGCCTGAACGTTTTCATGGGCGCTGCGTTGCCGGCCAATTGGATGGGTAAAAATTGGGCCTGCCATCAACTGGCCCAATGCGCGCAAGGCGAAATTCTGATCTTTACCGATGCCGATGTACGTTGGCAACCGGAGGCACTGAGCACTTTGGTCACCGAATTACAACGTACACAGGCCGATCTGCTCACCGTCTGGCCCAGGCAAATTACGCAGAGTTGGGGCGAGCGACTGATAGTGCCGCTGGGTGTCTTTGCCGTATTGGCGTATCTGCCCATTCATTTAGCCCATGATGGTCCCTGGCCGATAGCGGCGGCGGCGAACGGTCAATGTATGGTCTTTCGCCGTCAAGCTTATCAACAATGCGGCGGTCATGCCGGTGTACACAGCACGGTGTTAGAGGATGTACGCCTGGCCCAATCGATCAAGGCGGTGGGGTTGCGGTTGCGGCTGGCCAATGGTGCCAATTTATTGCAGGCGCGCATGTATGAGGACTGGCAAACCACTCGAAATGGCTATGCGAAAAATATTTTGGCTGGATATGGCAATTCGCGCCTACTTTTAGCGCTCTCGACGATTTTTCATTTGACGATATTTGTCGGTCCGTGGCTCTGGTTGATCTTTGGTTGGCTCGATCAAAATTCGCCAGAGTGGCCATTCTGGCCGTTGGCGTTGATCCTGTTGGGTATCAGTATACGCGGGTTAACCGCCCTTTCCACCCGCCAACGGCTGCTTGATGCGTTGTTAATGCCCATTTCCGTGCTATTGATGACGCGCATTGCCGTCCACGCGGTCTGGTGGCAATGGCGCTACGGCGGTCCGCAGTGGAAAGGGCGAATCATTCATGAATAAATTCCATTGACGATTTACGCGGTAGTTTCTACCCATAGGTTCCTCTGTTTTCGCCAATTCATGCATGAAAGCAGAAACAACGATACCGTCGAGTCAACTTCGTAAATCGTAAATCAACGCTCTACTGAGCGGCATAATCGTAAATCATCCTAATGAACAATTCTCCTTCTACTCCACCGATCATTATTATCGGCGCCGGCATTGGCGGCTTGAGTGCGGCGATCCGCTTGGCCAGCGCAGGTCGACGCGTGCTCATGTTGGAACAGAATGCGCAGGTTGGGGGCAAGATGAGCCAATTCTGCGCCGAGGGTTTTCGTTGGGATACCGGCCCGTCCGTGATCACTATGCGCCACGTCTTTGCGGATCTATTTGCAGTGGCCGGGCGCCGTATAGAAGATTATCTGACCTTGATTCCGGTAGAGCCGCTGACGCGGTATTTTTATCAGGATGGTATTGTGTTGGATGCCAGCCAAAACTGGCCGACGATGGCGGCCCAGATTGAGCGCATCGAACCACGCGATGTGGAAGGTTATCTACGCTTTTTGGCCTACGCCGCCCGCCTACACCGCATTACCGGCCCGGCCTTTATCTATGAGCGGCCACCATCGCTACGCAGTTTTGCACGGGTTGCCCCATGGGATGTCCTGAAAATTGATCCCTGGTTTACCCTGAATCAGGTGATCCACCAACATGTGCGTTCACCCCATTTGCGCCAATTGCTACAACGGTTTGCCACCTACGTAGGTGCCGATCCCTTCCAGGCACCAGCGACGCTGGGGGTGATTGCGCACGTAGAATTGACCGGTGGCGTCTGGTATCCGCAAGGGGGCATCTATACGATTGCGACCGCCCTGGCGCGCCTGGCGACAGAGTTGGGCGTGGAAATTCGCACGAACTGCCCCGTGCAACAAATTTTAGTCAGGAACAAGCGGGTCACGGGCGTGATGCTGGCGGATGGGCATACGCTAGACGCCAGCGCCGTGATTGCCAATGTGGATGTTACTACGGTTTATCAACAATTATTACCGCCAGAAATTGCCACCCCACCACGGCGAAAACGCTTAACCGCAACAGAGACTTCCTGCTCTGGCTATGTGATGCTCCTCGGTGTGGAAGGTGAGCATTCAAGTTTGGCACATCATAATATTTTCTTTGCGTCTGACTATCAACGAGAGTTCACCGATATTTTCCAACAAGGCATTCCGCCCCATGACCCGACAATTTACGTGGCGATCACCAGCAAAAGTGATCCCGACCATGCGCCGCCGGGCTGCGAAAATTGGTTTGTGTTGGTGAACGCACCGGCTTTGGGGCCAGGTTTTGACTGGGCAACCCAAGAAGCCGCTTATCGCCAACGCGTCTTTGCAACATTGGCTAGCTTTGGGTTTGATATTCAGGCCCGCCTGCGCAGCCAGACAATTTTGACGCCGGTTGATCTGGCCCAACGCACCGGCGCTTGGCGTGGCGCATTATATGGCATTTCATCCAACCAAGCGCTGAATGCCTTTCGCCGGCCGCATAACCGTTCGCCGCATGTGCGTGGGCTTTATTTTGCCGGCGGCACAACACACCCCGGCGGCGGCGTGCCGATGGTCACTTTGTCGGGCAAAGTGGTGGCAGAGATGGTTTTGGCAGATAGCCGAGAAACTTGAGTAGTTTGGGTGAATGACTTAGCCCTCTCCCTAGGGTTAGCGAGGGGGCGGATTAGGGACAAAACAAGTCACTTCGGCTGTCCTATCGCAGTTCCCTCCCACCGGGAGCGAGAGCCATTTGGGCGCGGGGGGCTAAGTAGGCAAACTTAGCCCCGTCCCTCTCCTTACACACAACTTGTGCGTAAAGCTTAACATGCAAGGAAGCTCGCTAGTTCTTTATTAAAGAAAAGAGTGAAGATATGAATTCTATGCCTAAAACTTCAAACCGTTGGCGCCGCGTTCGCCTGATCCTCTATAGTGTATTGCTACTGCTTATCCTGGCCGCAGGTGGATTTGTAATTTGGGCCACCTGGATTCCCGCACCGCTGCCAGAGGCGTTAACAGCCTTGCAATCCGACGCACAGGTCCAGGTAATCACGGATCATTGGCTGGTCTTTCAACCGATTAGTAAAACGGCAACGAGCGGTTTGATCATTTATCCTGGCGGCAAGGTTGATCCACGCGCGTATGCCCCGGCGGCGCATACACTTGCCGATGCGGGCTATCTGGTCATCATTCCGTCGATGCCGCTGAATCTGGCAGTGCTTGCACCCAATCGCGCCGATCAGATCATTGCGGCTTATCCCACGATCAAAAAATGGGCGATTGGCGGCCATTCACTGGGGGGCGCGATGGCAGCGGCCTATGTCTATCAACATCCCAACGTCAAGGTATTGGTGTTGTGGGCAGCCTATCCAGCCAGCAACAATGCGTTGACCAATCGCACGGATCTAAGGGTCATATCCATTTATGGAACGCAGGATGGGCTGGCGACTCCCGCCAAAATAGCGACCTCGCGTGCGCTCCTCCCCCCTACGACAACTTGGGTGCCAATTGAAGGCGGCAATCACGCCCAATTTGGTTGGTATGGTCCGCAAAGCGGCGACAACTCAGCCACGATCACGCGTGCGGAACAGCAAGCACAGATCATAACGGCAACCCTAGCGGCGCTGCGCAAAGAGTGAAGGATAAATTTAGAGACTGGTGGGCAAAAGCAAGTACAAAATCTATAAAGCGTGCTGCGCTAGCCGCAGAAAGGTAGCACGACTAAATAGGAACCTGAAATACACGCCCCGGTTCGACGATGCGGATCTGCACCTCCGGCGCTAAGCTATGAGCATGGTAGGCAAAGAGATGTGGTGGTGCCTGCAACAAACTCGGTCGCAGATAGCGCATCCCGATCGGATACAGCGTACCCCAATGAATGGGCATGGCCAAGCGCGG
Source organism: Caldilineales bacterium (assembly GCA_038318235.1). Lineage (GTDB taxonomy): Bacteria > Chloroflexota > Anaerolineae > Caldilineales > Caldilineaceae > JAPLGZ01. Next base: position 7,078 of record JBBQBY010000059.1, on the reverse strand, counting down.
TTGCAACAACCCTAAGGCTTGCGCCGCCCGATAAGGGTCCATATGGCCGCGGCCTAGTGTAGGTCCCCAGCCCCACACGGGCAATAGGGCAAGATCCAAATTATCGGCCAACGCCCGCATTTCGGGAAACAGATCGGTGTCGCCAGCAAAATAGATGGTCTGTTGGCCGCGCACCAGAAAACCCATACTCTCCACCGTTGGCCCAAACCAGCCACGTGCGCCACTATGCCGAGCCGGGGTTGCCGTAATGCGCAGCGCGCCAACCGCCAATTGTTCACCAACCACCAACTCCGTTACATGCGTAAATCCCTGGCGTCGCAAAAAAGTCGCCGTCCCTTTGGGCGCCACCAAGTGCGTGTGGTAGCCAAGCAGGCGCAACGAGGGCAGATCCAGATGATCATAATGTAAATGTGAGATAAGCACAACGTCCACGGCGCTGACCTCTAGCGTTGGCAGCGGAATCTGACGTCGAATAAAGCCACTGACATGCCGGCGGAGCACAGGGTCGGTGAGCACGCGCACGCCATCCATCTCGATCAAAACGGTCGCATGACCAATATAGGTTAAGGAAGTAGCTGATGGCATAAATGCTGCTGAACAGGTTCAAGTAGGCGAAACAGACATTAAGCCCACCAGAACATTGTAACGCATAATCGGCGGTTCGTTGAAAGTGCTGAGGCAAACACCCAACGCCAACGCCAGACAAAGAAGTAAGCTAACCGAAAATAAGATTATTGCTATTTTTGATCAGAGATGCTACTATTGCTTCGCTGCCAGTGTCGCCTAGGTGTAACGGGCAGCAGATCAGCTTCAAATGTGACGATTGAAAAATCGTTTTGCCTGCCCTATACAATGCATTAGACAAGCTGTACGTCAATGCGAAAGGATAAAATTGCATGCCGAAGTGGGAAGGTATAGCCTCGGCTATCTTGCTTGTGCTCTGCCTCGTCGCAGGGCTGGCGCTCAGTCGGGCCTGGGCGCCCAAACCGGTGATTGGCGTCTTGCGCTTCGAAAGTATCATCGACCAAACAAGCGCAGCCGACATGCAACGCCTGGTTGATGGCGCGATGGCCGATTCGAGCGTTGCAGGTGTGGTTTTGGAAATTTATAGCCCCGGCGGGCTAGCCACGAGCAGTGAAAGTATCTATTATAGTTTACTCAAGCTACGCAGCATCAAGCCACTCGTGATCGTCATCGACTCGATGGCGGCCAGTGGTGGTTATTACATGGCGGTTGCCGGCAATACGATTTTTGTGCAGGCCAGCGGTTATGTCGGTAATATCGGGACACGCGGCGGACGCCCAACCGATCCGCAGCTTTCGCCCGACGAATTAAGCAGTGGACCATATAAATTGATGGGTGGCAGCCGTTTTGAGCAAATCCACCAGTTGGACCTGGTTAAACAGGCCTTTGTCGGCAATGTTGTCCATCAGCGTTCCCAAGCCGCGGTGAATCCGTTGAAAATTGATGCCAAGACCGTGGCCGAAGCGCGCATCTATCTGGGCAGTGAAGCGTTGGCCCTGGGCTTGGTGGATTACGAAGGTGGCCGCAGCGACGGCATCATCGAAGCGGCCAAATTAGCCGGCGTCACCGATTACGGTGTAGCCGAATTGACCAATTATCTGGGCATTTCGTTTACGCCGTCGCTTGAGAGCACCGAAGCCAAACTAAAATCGCTGATGGTCCAGGCTGCCCCCGACACCGTTTGGATGCTTGACAGCCGCATTGCTTTGCCCACCACGATCGATGACACCGCGCTCGACCAACAACTGAGCCGCTTGCGCGCCAATCGACCGACATCCCTCATCCCGCACCCCGCCGCGACTTTGCTGGATAACCTAAAAAAGCTCATGCCAGCCACGGGAACCGAAAATCATGCGCCAGGAGATCCGATCCGGTGAAAAACTTTTTTCGTCGCTTACTTATTCTAGTCGTTGCCTTGCTTTGTCTTTTCGGTCCCGCCTTTGTAAGCTCCTCGTTCTTTGGCTATAATCGGCGCGCCTACACGCCACCCGCCATCGACACGTTTACGATTGCGGCCACGCCGGCGCCTACGGCCACACCCGTAGCCCTCAACCAAACAACGGGCATGGCCACCGAGCCTTTGCGCCGTGGACCAATTGTCGTCGATCTCGCGCATTTTAACCGTGTGAACCCAAGCAGTTTTCAACCGCTCGAAGCCGCGTTGGCCACGCAGGGGGTTGGCCTGCGTTTATGGTTGAGCAACGCCGATATCTCCAAGATGCAGAGTTACTTGGATTTTCCGGATCAATCCGAAGCGTTGGCCGAGCAACTCAGCGACGCCAGCGGCTTGATTGTTGTCAGCCCTTTCTTTCTCTGGTCAAAACAAGAAATTGCGCTGGTCGAGAAATTTGTGACCAATGGCGGTCGCCTTTTGCTGATCAGCGATCCTGATGTGCAGGGTGATTTCCCGACCGCTACGAACATGCTGGCCGCGCCGTTTGGCGTCGTCTTTAATGACGATTACCTCTACGACACTGTGGCTAACGATGAAAATTACACCCATTTCTTCCAAAAAACCTTTGCCGACCAAGCAAGCAAACTCAACGGCAGCCAGATCGTCTTCTACGGCGGACGCAGCATCAGCGGTGGCGTAACTGCCCAGGTCCACAGCGCCCCGACCACCCTGAGCAGTCTACGCACCGGTCAATCAGAATTTACAACGGTGGCGATTGGCGGCCAACAGGCGAACCAATCAACCGGGCGCGTGTTGGCGATGAGCGATTTCGACGTATTGACCGAGCCTTATGTCACGCGCTTTGATAACCGTCGTATTCTAGATTTTACCGCCACTTTTCTGAGCGCGAGTCAACGCGCCGATACCTTGGCCAATTTCCCTGGCTATTTGGGTAAAGATGTCGCCCTGGTGGTGGGCAGCACCGCTGGCATCAATGCCGCTTTGCTCCAACAAGGCGCGCAGTTGCAACAACGCTTGGCAGCAACCGGGCGCACCCTCACATTGGCGGGCACCGAACTTCTGACCGTTACGCAGCGCACGCCCATCAGCGGCCTGGCAGCCAACGCGCGCCCGGCCAGCACGGTCACGGCTAGCCCAGCAACCACCAACACGTTGACCTCTAATACACCGAATGACCTGATCTACATTGCCGATTATGCGGCGGCGGACAAAGCGACCACCCTATTACAAGATTTGGGGATTCAGTTGGTCAAAGAAGTTACCCTAGCAACGTCCACCCCTGAACCGACGGCGACCACAACACCAGCGCAAACCGCCACGGCCACTGTGACCGCCCAGCCCCAGCTTTTGCCAACGCGGAGCGTGACGGCGACCGTCAGCGCGCCTGAGTTGCCAACCGATACCGCGACCCCCACACCGGCCGATCCAGAAGTGACGGGTACGCCGGTGATCACAGAAACACCGGTCAGTTTACGCTATTTTGCGACCATTGTTCCAACTTTTACCGTTGTCAGTACAACACCCGCTACCGTCACAGCAACAAACGCGGCGAGCACAGCAACTGGCACTTCAACCCCCAAACCGACGCCTACGCCTGAAATTAATTTCTTTTTGCAGACGACGGATGGTCTGCGGCTGGTGGCCGAACAGACTTTGTTGATTGTCCAACGCCAACAAGCATCTGGCCAACGGATGGTGGCCGTTTTGGGCATGGACGCCCCCAGCGTTGAGGCTGGCATCACGCGTTTGCTGAACAATGATCTCAAAGATTGCATCCTGCGTCGCGATCTTGCCATTTGTCCCGTAGCCCCCGCCAAGGGCAGCACTACGGACAGTGGGCGTGCTACCGAAGCAGCCACGCCCACCCCGAAAGCCGAGGGAGGAAAAACCCCAGAAGCGACGAAGGGAACCACGACGCCCGTCGCAGCCAAGTCTGCGATCTTGCTGGTTGATGACAATGCCGAGGCCAAAACAGGCGAAACCAGCGAGGCAGATCTCTACTTGCAAGTGCTTACCCAGGCCGGGAATGAAGTAAAATTATGGACGACAGCCAAAGATGGTGCGCCGCAAGGCACGGATTTGGCACAATATACATGGGTGATTTGGAGCGACGCCGCCTATGCTTCCAGCGGGATTGGCACCGACAAGTTACAGGCCATCTCTGACTATCTGGGCAAGGGTGGTCACATTTTGCTGAGCAGTCGCCTGCCCTTCTTTGCTGTCGGCAACAAACCGGCCTCGACAATTGCCGATGTGGTGGTTAGCAAAGACATTATAATTCCCGGCCTGGTGAGCAATTTGCCCAACGACCCGATTGCTTTACCAACCAATTTGCCACCGGTTGTGCCTTTACAAGTGAGTGATGAAGTCAGCTCACCGGTGATCATCTTGCGCCGAGGGCCGCAAAGCAGCGATCCCGATGCACCGCTCTTGTTGTTGTTGACCGATGCCGAAGCCAGTGATTCGGTGGGCGCGCGCTTGATGATCATGGGCATGTCGATTAGCTGGCTTCCCGAAGCAGTGGGTAAACAATTGGTCAGTAATATGGCCGAGTATATGTTGAAAGCAGACTGACAAATTAGATAAGACTCACCAATTCGGTCATCTACGAGTTAGGGATTAGACGTTGCGAGCCATTACGATGGCAACACCTAATCCCTAACTCGCATCCCAGAATAACTATGATCAACTACGCACAAAAAATCGCTACCCAATTAAACATCCGCCCCGCCCAAGTTGCCGCGGCGATTGAATTGCTGGACGCCGGCAACACGCTGCCCTTTATTGCGCGCTATCGCAAAGAGGCGACCGGTATGCTCGACGAAGAACAATTGCGGGCGCTGATTGATCTATTAGACAGCTTGCGCAAATTGGACGAACGGCGTGCGGCGATTGTCGCGTCGCTGGAAGAACAGGGTAAGCTGACGCCAGAACTACAAGCGCAACTGCTCGCGGCCGAAAATCTCACAACGCTAGAAGATCTCTATCAGCCATACCGCCCCAAACGCCGCACGCGCGCCAGCATCGCGCGTGAACTGGGCTTGCAACCACTCGCCGATCAGATTCTGGCCCAGTTGCGCACCCGCACCCATCTAGATCAATTAGTGACGCCTTTTGTCAACGAACAAGTGCCCACCACGGATCAGGCATTGGCCGGCGCGCGTGATATCGTGGCAGAAACGATCAGCGATCACCCCGAAGTGCGGCGCGTGGTGCGCGAAAAGGCGTTGCGTTTTGGCACAACCCACACGGCGAAAATCGAAGACGCCGAAGACGAGCGCAGCGTCTATGCGCTCTATTATGATTTTAATGGACGTGTCGATCGCCTACGTCCACACCAGATTTTGGCGATCAACCGTGGGGAGACGCAAAAGGTCTTACGCGTTGGGTTTGAGGTGCCCGAACGCGACTGGCGCAGTGCAATTACCAATGTCTTTCGCGTTGACCAACAATCGCCGCTGGCCGCACATATGACACTAGCCATTGACGATGCGGCAGCCCGGCTGCTGTTGCCGGCGATCGAGCGCGATGTGCGCCGTACGCTGACCGAACAGGCGGAAACGCACGCGATTCGAGTTTTTGGCGCAAATTTGCGCGCCTTGCTCACGCAGCCACCACTGGCCGATTATACTGTATTGGCGCTAGACCCCGGCTATCGCACCGGCTGCAAAGTCGCCGTCGTTGATCCGTCGGGCAAAGTATTGGAGACTGGGGCGATCTATCCGCATGCGCCACAAAATCAGAAACAAGAATCGTTGAAGACGTTGAGCGCATTGGTAAAAAAATATACAGTCAGCTTAATTGCGATTGGCAACGGCACAGCCTCGCGCGAAACCGAACAACTCGTGGCCGAGTTGATCCGCAATTCACCCGTTGCGCTTCGCTATCTGATGGTCAATGAAGCCGGTGCCAGTGTCTATAGCGCTAGCCCGTTGGCGCGCGCAGAATTCCCCGATCTGGATGTCAGTTTACGCAGCGCAGCCTCCATTGCGCGCCGTGTGCAAGATCCATTAGCGGAACTAGTCAAGATCGACCCGAAGGCGATTGGGATTGGGCTTTATCAACACGATGTGGATCAAAAGGAATTGGCCCGCGCCCTAGATGGCGTCGTCGAAAGCGTGGTCAACCTGGTCGGCGTGGATGCCAATACAGCTTCACCAGCGCTCTTGACCTATGTGGCTGGGATTGGCCCCAAATTAGCCGAACGGATCGTCGCCCACCGCAATGAACAAGGGCCCTTTGCCAGCCGCAAAGCGTTGCGCGATGTCGCGGGGTTAGGCCCCAAGGCCTTTGAACAGGCGGCCGGCTTTTTACGGATTCGTGGCGGGGCGGAACCATTAGACGCCAGCGCGATTCATCCGGAAAGTTATAAGGGTGCGAAACAGTTGCTCAAGCGCGCCAATCTAACGATGACCGCGCCGATGAGCGACCGTGAAGCAAAGCTCAAGACCCTCAAAGGACAACAGTCGCTCAGCGAATTGGCCGCCGAACTGGAAACGGGCGTGCCCACCTTAACTGATATTTTCGAGCAGCTCGTGCGACCAGGCCGTGATCCGCGCGCCGATCTACCCGTGCCAATTTTGCGCAGCGACGTGCTTTCGATGGATGATCTGTTGCCTGGTCTCCAGTTGGATGGCACCGTGCGCAATGTGGTCGATTTTGGCGCCTTTGTCGATATCGGCGTCAAGCAAGATGGATTATTACACCGGAGCCAGATCCCTTTTGGGGTGTTGCTGCAAGTGGGCGATATTATCAAAATGGAAATCGTCACGGTCGAGAAAGAGCGCGGCAGGATTAGTTTAGGTTGGATTGTGGATAAAGCATAAGTGGTGAGTAGTAAGTGGTGAGTAGTAAGTGGTGAGTAGTAAGTGGTGAGTAGTAAGTGGTGAGTAGTAAGTGGTGAGTAGTAAGTGGGAATTTGTATAGTTTGGCGTAAATCAGTAAGACAGTCAATCAGTAGGACAGTAAAAACTGTTTAAGCGCAGCGGCACTGATTTGCTGTCTTACTAAGGCCATGTCAATGAAATAAGTATCCAGTGTTTGCCGAACAAAATCATGCGTAGGTGCGTGCGTTTTGCCGCACCGGCTGCCAATACCCCAAAAGTGCGGGGACAACCCCGCACCAACACGATACAGGGT
>JBBQBY010000058.1:0-21448 GCA_038318235.1 Caldilineales bacterium | reverse complement strand
CACCACAAGCGATGACTCAGTGGCGCAACCTATGGGGTCCACGCCTATCGTCTTGGTAATGGCAACGTCAGGCGTGTCGGCCAAAGCGACCGGTAAAGCCTCGGCGTGGACAGAGGTGGTTTGGGGCAGCAAAACAGCGAGAAAGACGAAGAGTAACAATGCCCCAAAAGCAACGCTTGCGCCTAGCAACGCTGGCAGTCTCATCTTTGCCGCCAAATCACTAGACCAATCACCGCGATCACGCCCACCAGCACGGCAGCGACCAAGACCAAACTGACGGGGCTGCCATTCGCCACAGTAGCCACGGCCATACTCACAGTTGCCGTAACAATCGCAGTTGGCTGCACCGTATTGGTGATCGTATTGGTGACCGTATTGGTTAATGGAGAAATTAGCGGAGAAAGCAGTGGCGAAATTTGAGCGGCGTCTAACGCATGGTGTTCAGCGCCCATGACCCCGGTATATATCTGCACGAAGACCAAAAAGCCAATCGATAAAAAACAACCAAACAAGAGCAGCTGACGATTCATAATCCAAGCGATTAATCAAGTGACAAAACTGGCTGGTTACGCATTACACACATCACATTGTACAATGTCTGCATTATACAATCAAGCCTGCGCAAGCCACAATGAAAAAGCCGATTGTTGGGTGGCTATTGATGGCTGGCCTAGCCTACGGCATTGTTCAACCAGTGCGTAGGCTGACATCACCTGCCGTAAACAGGCGGCGTGCGCCCGTTTCATGTTCAACCACCAAGCTGCCTTCTGCGGTTACGTCTACTGCCCGCCCGCTGAACACTTCGCCGTCCGTCCCAGTCGTGCGCACAGTAACCATTTGCCCCAATGTCCATAAACGGCTACGCCATTCTGTAAACAACGCTTGGGCAGGCTGATCTGGGTTCAACCACGCACTTAAGGTCTGGCATAACGCGATCAACAACGCAGTTCGATCAAATTCTTGGTCAGCGAAGAGGCGCAAACTGGTCGGTACTGGCGCGCCCGGTTGCGCCGGTGGCAGAGTGTCGTGGGTCTGGTTCACGTTGATGCCAATGCCGAGGATGGCATACAATAATTCCCCTTGCTGGAACACCCCTTCGACCAAAATACCAGCCACCTTGCCAGCCGTTTGCATGCGATGGTCGGTCGCGTCGCGGCTGAGGAGCACATCATTCGGCCATTTAAGCCCCACATGCCCAGTCAGGCAAGGCGCAAATGTCGCCAGGGCACGCGCCGTTGCTACACCAGCGGCCATCGAAAGCAGCACAGGGGCGATACTTGGCTGCCCTACAAGGTGTGATGGTTTGAAAATGATACTGACCAATAGCGCTTGACCCAACGGCGTTTCCCAACGGCGTTGTAAACGGCCACGGCCGGCGGTCTGCTCTTCGGCAATGACTACCGTGCCAGAGCGCGTGTTCGCTTGCTCGGCTAATTTTTGCGCAATCGGCATTGTGCTGGGAATGCTGCGGTGGTAATCAATCGTGTGGCCAATGGAGGAATGTCGGAGTCCTTGCGCAATCTGTGAGATATTAAGTAACATTGCAATGCTAATCTTCTTGTGAGTTGGCTATCGACGTGGACACCTGCCGCGCCACGTTGAGCTAGTATAAAATTTCTAGGGGCAAACGTAAAATCAGGGCGCGCCAAAATGAAAAGCGCCACTCTGCCTATAAAACAGCGTGGCGCTTTATCATCAACGAAGTGGCCTACTTTTTACCGAACAAACCACCAAGCAGATTAGACCCCAAATTTACCACATCATCAATCACTGAGCCGTCATGGTTCGAATCGAGGAGTTGTGTCGCCAGGCCACCAAGCATGGAGTTCGCTTGTTGTTGTTGTCCACCCAGTAAGCTCGCCAAAGAATTAGCATCCAAACCCTGTTCACTCTGCACCTTGCCAATGTGGCCCATCACTAATGGTGCCAAGAGGGCAAGCAATTGGCTGCTCGAACCCGCATTTAAACCGCTAATCGTACTAACAGCCGTAGCGGCGGCCCCGCTTTGATCGCCCAGCAGATGCCCGACTATGCCATTGCCATCCTGGATATTACCACCGCCGGCCAGATAGCCAGCCACATTCTGCAACACACTACCATTGTGATCTTGCAAAGCATTCACCAAGCCGGTTGACGTACTAGGGTTGGCGGCATTGCTGCCGATGGCCCCTAACAACAAGGGCAACGCGGACGTCACCGCACTCTGTGTGGTAGCCGGATCGGCACCCAATTGTGAACTAATCTGTTGAATGGCGCTCCCACCCAACTGTTGGGCCAACATACTTGCAATATCCATGACTTTTCTCCTTGTGAACACTGTAATTGACCGTTATTTCAGTCGTAAAACAAATGCATTTTTTAAAATTTGCCAAAGATTTAGTCTAGCATCATTGCACAAAGTACGCATATTAGCAGATGTCCACGCGGTAGATCTGTGAAGCGACAGGCAAACCAAGCCGCTTCACCCCCGCTTATTCAACGCCACCAGTGACATAAATTCATAGCCAACCTGGGCCGCCAGGTGCGCCGTAATTTGGGCATGATCCAACGCGGGCAGCACTTCCACCACGTCACCACCCACCCAATGGATGCCCGTACAAGCGCGCAGATAAGCCAACCCCTGAAAACTGGTTGGACCACCGACTTCGGGTGTGCCGGTGCCAGGACAGTAAGCGGGGTCGAAAAAATCCACGTCAAATGATAAAAAGGCCTGTGCATCGCCCACTCGTTCGCGTACCAACGCGCCGATCTCGGCTGGTGAACGCGCGAGCAATTCGGTGGTGGTCAACACGGTAAAGCCAAAATCGCGCGCCATCTGCAAATCTTCCGCATCATAGACCGAACCGCGCATGCCCAGTTGCACAGAGCGCTCTGGGCGCAATAAATTTTCTTCGAGCGCGCGTCGAAAGGGCGTACCGTGCGTATACTTGTGCCCGCCATAGTAACTATCCCAGAGGTCACCATGCGCGTCGAATTGCACGAGGGCCAAAGGCCCATACACAGCGGCCAATGCGCGCAACTCAGCCAACGCAATGCTGTGGTCGCCGCCAATGCCCAGAGTCACGATGCCGGCCGTGGCCAGCGGACGTAGCGTAGCCGTAATTGCCGCATGGCTATCTTCAATAAAACCTGGGACCACCGGCGCGTCGCCATAGTCAATACACGAAAGAATGTCGAACGGCTTCACATCCAGTTCAACATTATACGAACGGAGCATAGCCGATGCGCTGCGCACCGATTCCGGGCCAAAGCGCGCCCCCACCTTAAAGGTGGCGCCCGTATCAAAGGGCAAGCCCACCACCGCCAGGTCAACATCTTCGGTTGTTTGTAGATGGGGCAGACGGGCAAAGGTGCGAACACCAGTAAAGCGGGGCGATTGCAGAGAATCGGCGGGTTGATAACGCGGCATAGTGCTTTGCCTTTATAGAGATTATGATTTTAAAATTAGGGCCACTACACAGCCTTTTGCAACGAATTGCACGAATAAACACGAAGTTTTAAGCATTTAATTCGTCTTAATCCGTGCAATTCGTTGCAAAAGTAGTTACAAATTAGGTTACTTATCATCTAACACCAGGCAGGCTTCCGGCGAAAAACTCACGGTTACTTCCTCACCCAGGCTAGGCACGGCCAAATGTGGATTGTTAAATGTGTCCATCGCCAGCAATGTTTCGCGCAAGCGCACTTGGATGCGCACGATTGCGCCAAGGAACAAGATGTTTTCGACACGCCCACTGAGTTGATTTTCACCAACCGCAGTCTGGTTGAGCCGGAACAGTTCTGGACGTATAGCCAGCATGACCTTATCACCATTCTTGGCCGTCTTCAACGATTGTGTCGTGCGGATCTCCTGCCCATCCACTCGAAGCAGGCCAGTCGCGGCATCGAGCACCTCGGCCGGCAACGAATTGAGCGTGCCGACAAAGGAGGCAACAAAAGCCGTCTTGGGAAAGTTGTAAATTTCAAAAGGCGTACCCACCTGTTCGATCAAACTATGGTTCATCACCACCACCCGGTCGGAAAGTGACAAAGCCTCTTCCTGGTCGTGGGTCACATAAATGGTCGTGATGCCCAATTGCCGTTGGATCGCGCGAATCTCATTGCGCAGCGAGACGCGAATTTTCGCATCGAGCGCCGAGAGCGGCTCATCCAAAAGCAGCAATTTCGGGCGGATCGCAAGCGCACGCGCCAGGGCGACACGCTGTTGCTGCCCACCAGACAATTGAAAAGGGTAACGATCGCCCAGTTGCTCCAGTTTGATCAGCGCCAGCATTTCGGCCACGCGTTTTTTGATCTCACCAGACGGTTTACCCGCCACCTTCAGGCCAAAGCCAATGTTATCGGTCACCTTCATGTTCGGGAAGAGCGCGTATGACTGAAAGACCATGCCAATGTTACGCTGGTTGGGCGCTTTGTTCGTAATCTCTACGCCATCCATCACAATCTGGCCGCTGGTTGGTTGCTCAAAACCGGCCACCATACGCAGGGTGGTGGTCTTGCCGCAACCACTAGGCCCTAAAAAAGAGACAAATTCGCCGCCTTCAATCGCAAGATTGAAATCGTTGACGGCGGTTGTCTGATTGAACGTTTTAATAATATGCGTAAGTTCTAGAAAGGCCATAACCCTTGCACCCTACCGTTGATAGATTGACCAACCTGCGTTTGTATTACCAGTCATTCACAGTTAAATATTTACCACTACTCATGAACCATTTCAGCGTCCCCCAGCTATCTGACTGGAATTGCCCCGCGAAATATACTGAATCACCCCCATCGCCACCCAGATGATCGCAAAACTGATAATGACAAGCGCAGAAGGCTCATAGGTTTTATGACCACCCAGCAGTGCCAAATAGGGGCCAAAAGCCGGGCGCGCCAGAAAGGTCGCCAATGTCAGTTCACCAATCACCGTTGCAAAGGTAATCAAAGCGCCACTGAGCAAGGCCGTCCGTAAATTTGGCAAAATGATCCGCCAAAGGATGGTCGTCCACCCTGCGCCCAGGCTTTGGGCCGCTTCGGTGAGGGTACGCACATCGATTGTGCGCAAACCGGTGTCTACAGCACGATACATATAGGGTAAAGCCAATACACTATAGCCACCGATCAGCAAGATATCCGTCGTCACGGTGCTATTGGTTAGCGCCGGCAAGAGCGTAAAACCAAACAAGGTAAGCGGCTTGCTATAAAGCTTAATCATGCCAAAAACCAAGATGATTCCAGGAACCACAAAGGGCAAGAGCGTGATAAATTCGACGACAGAACGCAAATGGCGCATCCGCAAATGCACCCAATAGGCGGTAGGCACAATTAACAAAAGACTGAGGATAATCGTGAAGACGGCCATCCGCAAGGAAAAGGCAAAGGTGCGCAGAAATTCCGGATCGGTTAGTGCGTTCTGATACGCCGTCAAACTAATTTTCCCGCGTTGGGCGCGCAACGAAAAATCAAGGGTGCCATAGAGCGGCAACAAAAAATAGATCGCCCCCAACACCACCCACAGCCAACCCCACCATGAACTTCGCTTCATCCTATCCACCCCACCCGCAGGTTAATTGACAACGCTTCATATTATGAGGACTTATGCAAAGGCGCAAAGTCGACTAAGGGGCCTTCCGTCTATTAACTGACGTAAAATTCTATTCTGTCAGGCTAACTTTAGTTCCATGAACAATCAGTTAATTAGGGGAGGGGGCCTAAGGTACCCTTGTTTTTCTTGGCGTTCTTTGCGGCTTTGCGTGAGAATTTTTCTGTTTTTCTACTTAAGCCAACGCTCGGTGCGCCGTTGCAACCACGTGTAGAGACCAATCGAGATCGCCATGATCACCACCATGCCCAAGGCGAGGGCATAGCCCAACCCAGGATTATGCAACACGTCACCGCGCATCTGGGCGCCGATCAGAATGGGCACCAAATTGAGGCGACCGCCGGTGAGGGCATAGGCGGTGGCATAAGCGCCAAAAGCATTGCCAAAAAGCAGGATCATTGTGCCAAGCAGCGAGGGTAACAAAATGGGCAAGGCCACATACCGCCAGTATTGCCCCGTGCTTGCGCCTAAATTCTCCGATGCTTCCCGCCACTCGCGCCGCAAGCCATCCAGCGCCGGCGCCATGATCAAGACCATCAGGGGAAACTGAAAATAGAGATAGGTAAGGCTTAAGCCATAAAAACTATATAAATTAAAGCCCTTGCTATAGATATTAAAGCCCAAAAAATCTCGGAATAATACCGTGGCAAAACCGGTGCGCCCCAGCGTGGCGATAAAAGCAAAGGCCAGCGGCACACCCGCAAAATTAGAAGCAACGCCCGAAAAGGTTGTAATCGTCGCCCGCACCCAGCGCGGCGTCCCGCCCAGTGTGATCGCATAAGCTAATAAAAAACCCAGCAAGCCACCAGCCAAAGCCGTGACCGCGCTGACCCGAATGCTGAGCCAATAGGCATTGAGAATGCTCTGTTCGGCCAACCCTTGCAGATTAGCAAACGTAAAATTGCCCTTGTTATCCTGGAAGCTCCCCACAAACAGCGAGATCGAAGGTAAAATTAAAAAAGCGATCGCAAAAACGAAGAATGGAATGACCCCTAGCCAGTTCCATAACCAACTGCGGTCGGTTGTTTTAGAAATTGGGGGCTTTTGCGCAGGCAGGACATTAACCATTGGGCTCTGTTTCCGTTAGGCGAATAAAATACGCTATAACTTTTGCATAGGGATTAGGGAAACGGGATACGGGATTAGCTTTCATCCTGTATCCCGTTTCCCTAATCCCTACACCGCTAGGTGTAAGGCGAATCAGTCAAAGGCAGAGTCTGTCTTCAAGCTAAAAATTACGGAGCGGCCTTGATATCAGCACCGATCTCCTTGTCCCAATTGGTAGTGATCAAGGTCTTGGCATCATCCAATTGCTTGACGCTGGGGAAAACGGCCCCTTCTACACTTGGCAACTTCGCCAGCAGATCAGCTGGGATCACGTTGCGCTTCTCTAGATCGGCCTGGCGGATCGGGTGGCAATAGCCTTTCAGCCACATCACTTGACCTTCATCCGAATACAGATGTTCCATCCACAACTTGGCAGCGTTCGGGTGCGGGGCATACGCACTGATCGCCTGCACATAGACGCCACCAAAACGCCCAGTCTTGGGGATCACCACTTCAATCGGCGGGTTGCCGTTCATTGAATCTTTGCCGGACAAGGCCAGGTAGTCCCAGGTGATGCGCACGGGCGTCTCACCCTTGGCAACGAGGGCATTGTTAGCAATCACCGGCACCAAATTGCCGGCTTTGTTTAGTTCGCCAAAGAATTCCAAACCCTTCGAAGCATCATCAAGCGAACCACCGTTGCTCAAAGTAGCCGCAAAGACCGATTGAATCGCCTGATTCGACGTGCGTGGGTCACCAGAGAGACCAATCGCGCTGGCATAATCGGGCTTCAGCAAATCGGCCCAGTCTTGTGGCACAGTCTTCACGACATCGGTGTTGACCATGAATGACAACACACCAAAATAATCGCCATACCAGTACCCATCAGCATCCTTAACTTCGGCCGGAATGCTGTCCCAGGTGGAAACTTTGTAAGGCTGGATTAGACCATCAGCCTTGGATGAACCACCAAAGGGGAAGCCGACGTCGATCACATCGGGGGCTTGCGGGCCTTTGTTGTCCTTGTTCGCCTTGATCGCTTCGATCTCATCGCCCGAACCACCATCTGGGTTCAGTTCATTGATCTCAATGCCATATTTGCTCTTGAAGGAATCGAGCACCTCGCCATAATTGCACCAGTCGCGGGGCAGGGCAATCGTGTTCAAAGAACCTTCTTGCTTGGCGGCCGCGATTAACGCGTCCATGTCACCAGCCGGCGCAGTGCCGGTTTCCGTGCTAGTGCCGGTGGCGGTCATCGCGCCGGTGTCAGTCATCGCTTCGGTGGCAGTCATTGCTTCCGTACTAGTCATCGTTTCGGTGGTGGTCATCGCTTCCGTAGCCGCGGTGGTTGCGGCTGGCGCAGCGGCTGGCTGTACCGCGCCAGCACAAGCCGCCAACACCACGGCAGCGAGGACGACGGTTACACATAAAAGATTGCCGTAAATCTGTTTTTTCATCTTCTTCTCCTCGGATTAAGATGGTAGGACTGATAGAGTAGTGGACGAACATTGATTAAAACGCAGCGCGTTCAGGTTATGCGCAACGCGGAAACAACAAGGGTTACTTTTATTCGCGATCAATGAGGCGAGCGAATGGTGACAACGATCAACGATACGGAAGCGTGATTAATTTAACATCAAAGGGAATTTAACAGTTCTTATTCGTGATTTTAACAATCAGTCTCGGTGAACTAACATCCGAGCCATGCCGTTAATCAACTAGACAGTCAGCATGATTGGCCGATCATTAACCAGTGGAACAGACGGAAAGATTATAACACTTCCTGAATACACAAGGCAAAGCAGGCAGCACACGAAGTAAATAGGCTTACGTTTACCGCTACTGGCTTGTTAAGAAAAGTTGGGTAGTTCGTAGTGACGACTTTAGTCGTTCTTGGTTGCATCATACACGGCTAAAGTCGTCACCACAGGTCATTTTTGATTGCCCGCGATACAGCTAAATCTCAAACAATAGAGCCTGTTGTTCATTGTTGCGCACCGCCTCATCATCGGCAACATCATCATCCAGTAGCGCCAGCCCCAACACATCACCCTCCAGGTGGCGTGGCATTGCAACTAGTTCGCGCAATACGAACAGTTCGCGCTCTTGCACCGCCAGCCGCTCTTTCAAATCCTGAATCAACTCCATAACCGTATCGGGCATCACGTTGTGGTGCAAATCGGGGTCAGGGCGGGTCGTCGCCATAGCATTATTAAGCGTAGCATTGTTGCGTGGGCGGGCGCGCCCTGGCACCCCCACGACCACCGAGTCGCTGGGCACATCTTTGACCACCACCGCATTGGCGCCAATACGCGAGCGGGCGCCAATGCGGATCGGCCCCAATATCTGCGCGCCAGCACCGATGACCACGTGGTCCTCAACGGTTGGATGGCGCTTGCCTTTGATCAGGTCAACGCCACCCAACGTCACATTATGATAGAGCAATACATTCGCGCCAATTTCGGCGGTTTCACCAATCACAGTGCTCATCCCATGATCAATCACCAGACCAGGACCAATTTGTGCCCCCGGGTGAATTTCGATGCCAGTGCAGAAGCGCCCCACGTGCGAAGTAAAGCGGCCCAGCAGGTAAAATTCACGCAGCCATAACCAGTGCGCCAGACGATGAAACCAGAGGGCGTGCAGGCCAGGGTAACACAAGATCACCGTCAATGTGCTGCGCGCGGCTGGGTCACTCTCAAAATAGACCTGAATATCACGGCGAAATGTTGCAAACATGACCTACATTCCTCAAGAGTAGATTTGGGGCAATGCGACCCCTCCCTAACCCTCACTGTCATTAAGTTAAGGATGCGTAGGTGCGGTTTGTAACCGCACACGCTCGGGTAACCTGACTTGTGCGGTTTGTAACCGCACCTACGCTACCCATCATTTCGCTTAACTTAATCGCAGTGTCCCTAACCCTCCCCTGCAGAGAGGGAGCTGATCAGGGACAAGCCGTAGTAACTCGTCTGTCCCGCGAGGGCTCCCTCCCAGCAGGGGAGGGCGGGGGAGAGGTCCAGCATTGCGAAATTTTACGCGTCGCGCAGATCAGCAAACAACGCCGTGCTGAGATAGCGTTCACCGTTGGATGGGATGATCACCACGATGGTTTTACCCGCATTTTCTGGGCGTTTTGCCACCTGCACCGCGGCATGGATCGCCGCGCCCGAAGAGATACCAACCAAGATGCCTTCTTCTTTGGCCGTGCGGCGTGCCATGGCAAACGCTTCTTCGTTCTGGACCTGGATCACTTCATCAATGATCTTGGTGTTCAATATATCGGGCACAAAACCGGCGCCAATGCCTTGAATTTTATGCGGACCTGGCTTGCCGCCAGAAAGCACCGGTGAATCGGTCGGCTCAATCGCAATTGCCTTGAAACTTGGCTTGCGCTCCTTGATCACTTCGGCAATACCGGTGATCGTGCCACCCGTGCCCACGCCAGCCACCAAGAAATCAACCTGACCATCGGTATCGCGCCAGATCTCTTCGGCGGTAGTCTTACGATGGATGGCGGGGTTGGCGGGGTTTTGGAATTGTTGCGGGATAAAATAGCGGGAGTCGGCGGCAGCCATCTCTTCGGCCTTGCCAATTGCGCCTTTCATACCCTGCGCGCCCGGCGTCAGGATCAACTCTGCCCCATACGCGCGCAAGAGCATCCGGCGTTCCATGCTCATCGTGTCGGGCATGATCAGGGTGCAGTGATAGCCCTTGGCGGCGCAGACAAAAGCCAGCGCAATGCCCGTATTGCCGCTGGTCGGCTCCAGGATAATCGTATCAGGGCCAATTTTACCCGCCTGCTCGGCGGCCTCGATCATACTTGCGCCAATACGATCCTTGACACTGGAAGCCGGGTTAAAAAATTCGAGCTTGGCGAGCACCGTCGCGCCCGCGCCTTCGGTCACGTGGTTTAGGCGCACCAGAGGCGTATTGCCAATTAATTCCGTGATATTGTTTGCAATCCGTGCCATTTCTATCTCCTCTTCTGCTTAATACTTTACTTTTCAGCCGCTCTTGTTTTAATGGCTCTTCTTTTCAACTGTTCGAGTCAATCGTATGGTCAATCGTTGCATTGTACAACAAATCCAGCTTCTCGCGCCATTAAGTTTATTTACGGTCTAACTTTTGCGCAGCGCCATCATTTTGCCCCAGGCGGTTGAGTTTGACAAGGTCTTATGGGCAGGATATGCTGTCACGATCTGGCAATTGCAAGGAAAGGAAAAGATGCGCACACTTACAAAAAATGGTCCCGATTACCAAGCGAATGGCGAGTCTGTGGCCCATTTACACACTCGACCGCTCGACAGCCTTACCTTTGATTGGGCGATGATCATGCTCAGTCTGATCTACGTTAGTGGGCTCTATCTCGACGGCTGGGCCCACAACCACGGCAAAGTGGACCAATCCTTTTTCACCGTTTGGCATGCGTTTTTCTATGCCGGCTTTGGTTTGGTGGCGCTCTTATTAACCGGAACGTTACTCTTCAATCGCCGGCGCGGGCGGCCCTGGCCCACGGTTTTGCCCAGCGGCTATGCTTTATCATTCCTGGGTGTGATGATTTTTGCCGCGGGTGGTGTGGGTGACCTGATCTGGCACGAATTGTTCGGGATCGAGCAGAATTTTGATATCCTGCTCAGCCCGACCCATCTGATGCTGGGTACAGGGCTGGCGTTGGTGGTCAGTGGCCCATTGCGCGCCGCCTGGTCACGCCCTGGCCCCAAAGCCGGCTGGCGCGAATTAGGCCCCGCGCTCCTCTCACTCGCCTGTCTGACGGCGGCCTTGACCTTCTTTATGATGTTCTCGCACCCCTTGATGAGCAATATCGGGGGCCGCTATCACGCCCATTTTAACAACGAAATCGGCCAGATCGCCGGTGTCGTCAGCATTTTGTTGATGACGGGGCTGGTGATGGGGCCGACCTACCTGGTCCTCCGCCGTTGGACGCTGCCGCCCGGCAGTCTACTATTAGTTTGGGGTAGCAATAGCATCGCCATGGCAATCATCGATTATGAAGCGACGAGCACCATTTATCTCACGCTGGCCATGTTGGCCGGCATCCTGGTCGCCGAACTATGGCGGCTTCAGTTAAAACCATCCGCCACCAACATCAACGCTTGGCGACTCTTTGCCTTTGGCGCGCCCGTATTGATCTTCGGTGCCTATTTTCTTGCCCTGCTCTATGTCGAAGGCAGTGTATGGACCATCCACATGCTGACCGGCACCGTCATCCTCAGTGGCGTGGTCGGCTGGCTTCTGAGTTATTTAATTGTGCCGCCGGCGGTGCCAGGAGAATGAATGGGATAGATTGCGGGCTCAGCTCTGTACAAGTACTTCAGCACACGGGTGCTTTTGACGCTAACACATTGGCTACTTCGCTTAGCTCTGGTACAATAGTCGGTATCAGTAGAAAATGAGGAGCATTCAACGCTATGCAAAGTGTCATGCTGGATTTGCCTGAAAATCTCTATATCCGTCTGCAACAGACCGCACAAGCAACCCGTCAATCGTTCAATGACGTATTGCTTCACGCTGTCCAGGTTGGTAGTCCGCCCAGTTGGGAAGATGCCCCGGCTATGTTCCAAGCGGACTTAGCCGCGCTTGATCGTCTTCCGGACGATGCATTATGGCGCGTCGCGCGCAATTTGCAAGACGATAAAAATTTGGCACAGCGTTATCAGGATTTACTGGATAAAAATGCGAATGGTCAGCTTTCAACGACTGAAAGAGAAGAATTGACGCGTTTACGCAATGAAGCAGATCGCTTCATGTTGTGTAAAGCTTACGCCGCTGCGTTATTACGCTGGCGCGGGCATCAAATTCCTCCCGCCGAAAAGCTATAACCAGGACGATGAGCACCTACCTATCTGTCCACTTGCGGCAACGTCTACACGAGGCCGATGATCATCGTTGCGCTTATTGCCAGACAACGATGGCAAATAGCGGCCAACCGATGACAATCGACCATATTGTTCCCGTGTCACATGGCGGATTAACCGAATTTGCTAACCTCTGTTTTGCCTGCCGGCTCTGTAATGAATTCAAAGGTGGAGTGACTGAAGCGCAAGATCCACTGACCGGAGAAAGCACCGCGCTATTTCATCCACGCCGTCATCACTGGGTCGAACATTTTATTTGGAATCCTGCGGGTACGCACATTGTCGGTCTTACGACCATTGGTCGAGCAACGACCATCGCGCTCAACCTAAATAATCCATCGATTGTTGATGCCCGTCGCCGTTGGGTGAGTGTTGGTTGGCATCCGCCCCACTTACAAGGGTGAGGCAATGCCAGGAAGAATCGATAATGTCTAGCTTGCGGCCACATTCTCACCATCGACAGGGCTAACGATCAATAGCGCAACAGCTTGCCGTCTACCGTGATCAACGATAGATCTTCTCCCTCCTGCCTACTTCGGTTCCAACTGCAACACATCACCGCTCACGGCGTCGCGGCCAAAATTCATGGGCAGATATTGCACATCGCGGTGGCGTTCGATCAGGTCGGCGTAATGCGCGCTGAGGATATTGCCGGATTGGCCGGTCGTCTGCATAAAAACGCTCTGGTTGAAATCGGCTAAATCGACAATCTGCCGATAACTGGGCACCCAGTTCTGGTCATATAAATGGTCGAGTTTGATCGGCGCGACGTTGACAGTATATTTATCACCGCCGTTGGCGATGCTACGGTCGAAGATTGAGCGCAATCCCGGTACTTGGTCGAAGGGTGAATGGGGATATTGAATTTGATGCACCTGACCCCATGCCCACTTGGTCATATCTTTGCCCAAACGTTGCGTTAAATCAGCTAACGTGTCATCCAATGCCTGATGAGCCGTATCGGCACAAGTTTCTACGGGTATGGTCAATACGTTGTCACACCAGCTGGCATTTTTCTCGGGGTTGGTCATGATCGCCGCCAGAAAGAGCGGATGTGTACGGTTGGCCATCTCGGTATAGAGATCACCGCGCAAATCGTCGGCAAACATGGCGCGGCCGAGTTGAATAAACCAGGCTTCATAGAGGGTGGCGGCAATGCTGTCTTGCGTGGCGTTACCATTCCACTGGCGCAGATATTCTAGGGCTTGCGTCTCTTGTTGGTTGATCGGTTCAATTTTCAAGAGCAACGGCAACAGTTCCTGGGCTTGCGTGCTGGTCTGGTCGGCTTGAATGCTCTGCATATCGGCTACTGTCAGCTTTTTACCGTTGCTGCTCATCTGTTCAAGCAAGGCAATGATACGATTGGCGCGGTAAGGCGGCGCCCAGTCGTTGCTGAGCAGATAGGGATATTGTTTGCCAACCACGCGATTATTAGCTGTGACAATGTAGCCCTTGGCGGGGTTATAAGTTTGTGGTAGCTTGTCAAACGGAATCCAGCCACGCCACTCATGTTTGCTATCCCAGCCCGGCATGGGCAACATGCCATCATCACCAAGCACGCGCACAGGGATATGACCAGGGCCAATATAACCGATGTTGCCATCGACATCGGCGTAGACAAAGTTCTGGCTGGGCCCAAAAAAGGTCTGGAAGGCCGCCCGAAACTCGTCCCAGTTGGTGGCGTAATTAATCCCCAAAAACGCATCGATAGTCGTGTCGCCGGGATCCAACCCCGTCCAGCGCAAGGCGAGCGGCGTAGTGGTGTCGCTCACATCGCTGATTAAGGGGCCATGCCGCGTGCTGCGCGCCGCCCAGCGAATGGGTTTGCCTTGATCTTTGACATAGATCGGCTCATCCACAATGTTCATATCTGCCCAGCGCCCTTCCACCTCGTATTGGTTGGGATTGGCCGGGTTGATGTGTTCGACATAGAGATCTTGCACATCTGCGCCTAAATTAGTCACGCCCCAACTAATGCGCGCGTTGTGCCCAATCACGATCGCGGGCAGACCGGGCAAGGTGGCACCGGTGGCATGCAACTGATCGCCTTGCAGTTCTACAAGGTACCAGATCGAAGGAATCTGTGTACCAAGATGGGGATCATTGGCGAGCAGCGGCTTACCGCTTTCGGTGCGACGACCGGCGACCACCCAATTGTTGCTGCCCACATCCAAGCCACCTAAATGCAAATTCGCCTGCAAACTGTCATCGATCTTCAACAGTGTATTAGCCGTGCGCGACACAGTGGAGGTAGCGGTCAAAATAGTGGTGCCACTGATCGGATAACTGGGAAACAATTGGGCGGTTCGTTCAGGCCCAATCGCTTGGGTTAAGCGCAGCCGCAACAGTTCCATATCCCAATCGCCCCCTAAATCCCACGCCATCATCTTCGCCCAGACCAGTGAATCGGTCGTCGTCCACGGTTCCGGTTCAATCCGCAACAGCACAAATTCTGGGGGCAGCGTATGATGTTCATCCAGCCAACGGTTGACCCCATCGGCATAGGCTTGCAAGGCGGCCTGACTTTCGGGTTTGAGCGCTGGCCAGGCGGCTTCGGCGGCCCGATAGGCGCCCAGAGTGCGCAAAAATTTATCGGTATCGATCGTGGCATCCCCCAAGATCTCGCTGAGCCGGCCCGCGCCGATGCGTCGTTGGAATTCCATTTGCCACAGCCGATCTTGTGCATGCACGTAACCAAGGCTAAAGTAGGCGTCATGGTCGGTGCTAGCGAAAATATGCGGCACACCATCGTGATCGCGCACAATCTCGGTCGCGCCGTCCAATCCCTCTAGTTTTACGACGCCAGTGGCCTGCGGCAGACTGGTGCGCAAATAAAGCCAGCCGCCCACCAGGATCACTGCCAGCACCACGAGCAGAATAACAAGTAGACCCCACAAAACTTTGCGCATACACTTATCCTGGGATGTCGATGATGAGTCAGGAAAATTTATCCGCAGATTACACCAGACCAGGGGTCGGACTTATCTGCGGATGAGTTCCCGTATTTGGGTATAGAAAATAGCTTAATGAATCTGCGAGAGTAGCTCCGGCTGATTCAGATGGGGCACAAAAATTTTGTCACCCGCGCGCAGAATAAAATAGGGGCGCACGACTTCGGGGTTGACACTTTGCAGAAGACGCAAGGGAATTTCAAAACTCTCCGCCACTTTCATCCAGGAATCGCCCGCTTGTACGGTGTAATATTCGCCGCTGCCATCGCCAATTTCAATCGCCGTACCGGCTGGTACGAGCAGTTTGTCACGAGGCTGCAATACACCACCATCACGGATGAACTGCGGATTCACGCCTTGGAGGTCGGCCAGGGTCAAGCCAAAGCGCTGCGCCAGTTTGCCCCAGTAATCGCCAGATTGCACACTGTAATATTGCAGCGCAGCGCAAGGCCCCAAATTAACGGCCAGGCCGCGCGCCAGACTCCAACGCACCTTACGCAATCGTTCCAATTCCCAGTCGGCATAGAACATGACAACAACCTGGTTATTGGCCGCGCGCGCAATGGGGAGTTTGCCCACATCAGTGGAAAGCGCCCGCTCCGCCAACTTGGTCTCCTGATTATTATCAAGCGGTTGGCTCGCGGTGGTCGAGGGCGTTGTCGATGTTTGCACAGCCTGATTGCCGCCAGCAATCGGGGTATCTGCGGTGGCCAGACCCATGACGTTGGACATGCGCAACAGTGTCCGCTCCTTGCCACCCGGTTGGGCGCAGTAGATCGGCCAACCGGGATCGTCGCTATAGCGATTGGTATAGACGGCGACCGTCGCTTCGCGTACAAAACTGTCGGCCAGCGGCCCGTCTGCGCCAGCAGCATTTAACCAGTCCCGGCTAAAATATTCGCCACCGGTGCGACAATCGAGGTGCGCCGGGCACTCTGGCCGTTGTTCCACATCAGATGGCGGCGTGAAGGCCCAGGCGGCAAGATCATCTTTCGGTGCGCCCAATAATTTCATCAAATCAGGATCAGCGATCACAGCTTCCATAAAATCGTGCCAGATCGGTGCTGCGCCACTAATGCCGGTGCTATTGACCATTGGCTGACCATTGCTGTTGCCCGCCCAGACACCCGTCACCAAATACTTCGTAAAGCCAATCGTCCAGTTATCGCGAAAATCGTTGGTCGTACCGGTCTTGACGGCGGCAGGGCGGCTCAATTTCAGCACGCTATTGGCGCCAAACGAGAAGGTGCGTGCGGTATTGTCACTCATAATATCGGTGGTTAAAAAGGCGGCGCCAGAAGAAACGACTTGCACGGGTGCCACCTCCTTCAATGGATTAACCGGCTGCCCCTGGTGGTCAAGAAATTTTATCACCACTTTGGGTTCGCTGTACAGGCCACCGCTGGCAATCGTGTTATAGGCCGTCACCATCTCAATTAAGGGCGTCTCTTTGCTACCTAGCGCCAGGGTCAACCCCCGCCAGCGATCCTTTTCCGACAAACTCTCAAGCCCCATCGCCCGCGCGCCTTTGACAAAACGGTCGAAGCCCATCCCATCATAAAGGCGCACGGCGGGAATATTAAAGCTGTTCGCCAAGGCTGTGCGCGCTGTCACCATGCCATGAAATTGATTGTCATAGTTGCGCGGCTGGTAATATTGATTGGCGCCCAGATTATAAGAGACCGGGGTGTCAAAGAAAATGCTGGCGGGGCTGATGACCAGATCGTTAAACGCGGTGGTGTACATGACTGGCTTGATCGTGCTGCCGGGCTGGCGTGGCATCACCGCCACATTTACCTGACCGGCAATTGAAACATCGTTAAAATCGACGCTGCCGACCATGGCCAACACTTCGCTGGTGCCGGGCCGCAAAGCCACCAGCGACGCGTTGCTCATATTGTATTGCTTCTTCACTTTAGCGATCGTTTCGCTGGCGATCTTCTGCGCCATGTTTTGCATGCGCAGATCCAAGGTTGTATAAATATTAAGCCCCGAACGGCGGGTGTACCCATCACCCAGCCGTGCGTCCAATGTTTGGATCGTATATTGGACAAAATGCGGCGCCAACATCGTGGTGGGGCTGATGTCACCTTTAAGGGCAAGTGGTGCGCGATAGGCCTTGTCGGCGTCGGCGCGGCTGAGCGTATTGTGTTTCACCATCAGATCCAACACAACGCTTTGGCGCTGTTTGACGGCGACCCAATCACGAAAAGGGTTTAACGCCGCCGGGCGCTGGGGGATCCCTGCGAGCAACGTGGCTTCGGCCAGGGTAAGTTCGCTGGCATGTTTGCCAAAGTAAACTTGCGCTGCTGCCTCCGGGCCATACGAGAGATTGCCATAGTTGAGCAAATTCAGATACATCTCCAGCAGTTCATCTTTGCTGTAGCGTATGGTCAATTCTTGCGACAACCCAGCCTCTAGCAGCTTGCGATCCATCGAGTTGTTATAGCGTTCTTCCTGGCCCACAAAAAGATTACGCGCTAATTGCATCGTGATCGTGCTGGCGCCCGAGACCACACGTCCTTCATTATTGTTTTGCCACAATGCCATCGCCACGCGAAAAGGATCGATGCCGCCATTCGTGCGAAAGGTGGCGTCTTCGGTGGCAATCGTAGCATCAATCAGGGATTGGGCGATATGGTCGAGCGGCATCCAGACCCGGCGACCTTCGCCAAAAATCTCGGCCAATTGGATGCCATTGCGGTCATAGAGGTAGGTGGTTTGAAACAGCCGTGGCAGAGGGCCGGGCTGGTATTTCTCTAGATAAGCTTCAACCACGGTTGGTAAAGCTGTATGCGGATGATCGCCCACCATTTCTTGCGCCTGTGTGCAGCTGGCAACGAGCAACGCCAGGAGATGCAACACGATCAGCAGCGAAAGCGGGCGATATTGTTTTTGGGGTACTAACTTTTTCATAACCGAGAAATTCCTGACGAAAGTAACAGAGCGGATATGATCCGTAGCGACAACAATGACGAGCGCAATCCACCTTACGAAATTTTCCAGTCTAATGATGAGGATCTTCGCAGATTCAAAATTTATTTAAGCAATATATTTCACAATAAGCAGTAGAATTTGACGCGCATCAGTCGATCTAGTCACGATAGCTCGGGAAATCGACCTATGGAAATGCGTTTGGACTAGTGGCAGATTACGCAGCATAAATTGGTCAAAAAAGTAAGAAGATAGTACCTACATTGTATAGGCCAAAACGCAATTGGTCAATTACAATTAGGCGATTTAGCGCGCTGGACAGGAAATTTATTTTCACAAATCTAGGCGGATCAGTCAGGCGCGTCATAAGGAATGCGCATCGCCAAACCAGTAAATACCCTGAAAGGAAGAGGATAATGGAACATTCAGCAACAGCGCTCGCCACCCCCTACACATTGATCCAAGAAAAAGTACAGCAGGCGATTGGTATCTTGCAAGAGACCAACATCGATCTTTGGTTAACATTTGTGCGCGAAACGTCGGCGGGTGGCGATCCCGTGCTGCCGTTTATCTATGGTCACGACGCCACCTGGCAAAGCGCCTTTATCCTGACCCGCAACGGCGAACGGATTGCGATTATGGGGCATTTTGATGCCGAAAATGCCCGTCGTTCGGGCGCGTATACCGAAGTGATCACCTATCATGAGGCGTTTAGCCAACCGCTGCTCGAAGTCTTACACCGCCTCAATCCACAACAGATCGCGCTTAACTATTCCGTCAACGATCCGCATGCCGACGGCTTGAGCCACGGGCTTTATCAGTTGCTAACTGGCTATCTGAAAGATACGCCGTTTGCGGCGCGTTTTGTCTCCGCCGAAATGGTGATCAACAAATTGCGCGGGCGCAAGACCGAAACCGAAATTGACCGTATTGAGACGGCGATCGCCACGACCTTTGAACTTTATCAACAAACGTTCGACTATGCACAAGTAGGCATGACGGAGCGGCAGATCGGCCAGTTTATGCATGCGCGGGTCCAGGCATTGGGGCTGACGACATCTTGGGAAAGCGCCAGTTGTCCCGCCGTCAACAGTGGGCCAGATACGCCGATCGGCCATTCTGGCCCCACCGATGTCATCGTGCAGCCAGGGCATCTGTTGCATTTTGATTTTGGCGTGCGTCAGAACGACTATTGCTCGGACATTCAACGCGTGCTCTACTTTTTACGCCCTGGTGAAAGTGCCGCGCCCGCGCCTGTGCAACAGGGCTTCGACACCGTTGTGCGCGCGATTCAGGCAGCCGTGGCCGCGATGAAACCGGGCGTACTGGGCAAAGATGTTGATGCGGTGGCGCGTCAGGTCATCACCGAGGCTGGTTATCCCGAATTCAAATACGCCACCGGCCATCATCTTGGCCGCGCCTGTCATGATGGCGGCGGCATTTTGGGGCCAGAATGGGAGCGCTATGGTGACACGCCGAATCGACCGCTGGAGGTGGGCCATGTCTATACGGTGGAGCCGGGATTGTTTGTGCCGGGGTACGGCTATATGGGGATCGAGGAGGATGTGGTGGTGACGGAACAGGGCGCCGTCTTCTTGGGCAGGCCGCAGACCGAGTTGATCTTGAAGTAACCCACAAAGGCCGGCATCGCGCCTGTTCGTGGGAACAGATGAGATGCCGGCCTGAAAGTATGTGACTTATGCTAGAGCATACGGGGCACGCAATCGGACCGGACGTCTGAATGATCTGGCTGGCTGACCGTTGCAGCCTACTTTAAGGCGACGCCTGGCGCTTGCTGAATGATCGGCAAGAAGGTGCGCTCTTTCGGCCCTAATGTATGGTTGATGCCGCTGGTGATCTGATCCGCCTGCACAGTGATAGGAATTCCACTGTCCGGCAAATAGAACACAGAGGCGCCGTAACACTCAGGTTGATATTTGCCGGTCAAATCTGAAAAACAGAGATAATAGGTGCCGACAGGCAAACCTTTAAGCGTAAAATTGCCAGCGGCGTCAGTTTGATGCTCATTGGTAATCATTTCCACACCATACGGGAATGAGGCCAGCCATACATCGACCTCAACGTTGGCCACTGGCGTGCCATCCTTCAAATGGACGCTCCCGCTGATGCCGCCGCCACGCGCCAGAGATGTATTAACACTCGATATCACTGTGCCACTGTACAAGATCACATGATCGCCTTGTAACCAGAGTAGTTGGGCCATTTGTAGTGAAAGCTGGTCAGCGTAATAGGTGGTGGCATAGCCACCCGTTGGGTCGGAAAAACCCACAAGATAACGACTATCGGTCAAGCCGCCAATTGTATAATGACCGTTGGCATCGGTATACACATAGACGATCGGTTTCGTATCGCGCGTCGCCAGCGTTGTCACGGGTTTGTCCACCTGGCTAGCCAGCACTGCTGTTGACCTATCTGGCGCAGGGGTTGCTGTTGGCGGTGCAATAGGTGTTCCAGATGGTAGTGGAAAATCACTGCAACAGCCGCCATCATACAGCGAAACCTTGATCCCAGACACGGGTGTACCTTTGGCGGTCACAACACCCGAGAGTTCTGATGCATACAGTGGCGCGCCGGTCAGGTTAAAATTGATGTTGGTGCGGGTTTCGATCACTGTGAGCGTGATCGGGGTGGCCGCCTCAAAAGTTGGGCCGCCATAATAACTGTTGTAATAAGGATAAGAGTAATTCCCTTGGAGACCGCCAGACCCATTGATTTTGTAGACGCCGGCGGCCAACCCGCCGATATCATACTGTCCTGTGCCAGGATTAACCTGGGCATAAGAAGCAGGCGCAGACCACTGCTGCCAATCATCCCCTGTTTTGCGATAGGCCACGACGGAGGCGTTGGGTGGGTTTTCGCCTTCAATGGTCAAGCGGCCAGTAATATGGCTAGCAATCGACAAACTGGCGTTAATGCCGGTGCGCTTTTCACGGTTCGTGACAGTCACGGGTGTGATTGCATCAATCGTCGTGGCATGATTGTACATTTCGGTGATATAGGCGCCACTGGCATCAGAGAAGGAGATCGTATAG
>JBBQBY010000057.1:0-21494 GCA_038318235.1 Caldilineales bacterium | reverse complement strand
ACAAATTTAATGCGCGCGACGCCCCAGCGTTTTAACACTTCGACGGCGGCAATCGCCGATCCACCCGTCGCCAACATCGGGTCAAGCACCAGGCAGAGTTGCACGGTCGGGTCGGTCGGCAATTTGTTATAATATTCCACCGGTTTCAGCGTATGCTCATCGCGGTAGAGACCAAGATGCCAGACTTCAACTTGTGGCAGCAACCGCCAGGCGCCTTCCACCATCCCCAGTCCCGCGCGTAAAATCGGCACCAAGCCAATTTTTGAGCCCATGATAGCGCCCTGGGTGGTGGTTAGGGGTGTTTCTACCGTTTCTGACTGCATCGACAAGTCTTGCGTGGCTTCATAGACCAACATCATGGCCAGTTCGCTCACTAACTCGCGGAATTTCTTGGGTTCGGTCGCTTGCTGGCGCAAAAGCGTTAATTTATGTTTTGCCAACGGGTGAGCGGAAGGAAAGACGTTTGCGGCCACAGGGTTGTGATCCTTTGGGTTGCGCGGCTTTGGCGTAGTAATTGCTTACCACTGGATTTGGCGAGTAGGGCGACCGCGGCGGCTGAGCCGTTCGATCTCCTGTTGGCAACTGATACACAAAGTCGCATCGGGCTTCACTTCTAGCCGACCCGCTTCAATTGGTTTCCCGCAACGGGTGCAGATACCATAATTGCCTTTCTCGATCGAGCGCAAGGCATTCTGAATATCTTGTAGCCGGATCTCCATGACGGCGATCAGCGCGGCGTTTTTCTCGCGCTCGAAGACCTCGGAGTCCCCTTCATCGACTTCGATATCCACCTCAGTTTGCATGGACTCGCGCAGATGATTTAGCTCTTCCAGCACTTGGGTTTGTTCTTTGAGCAAATTTTCGCGTTCATGTTCAACAGACGCATTTGTAGACATAATTAAAGCTCCTTATCGGGTATAGGGGCAGCCAGTGAATGATGGATGTTTTGATTTCTATGTGCCAGAATAATGCTGTTTTACGGGCATGATTTCAGTGGCATAGACTACACTCTGCTGCTCCGTCAGCAACCTTTTACAGTAATGTAAGTTAGATTGCTATTCGTGCGCATGGACTTAAACAGATCAATCTGTTTAGAAAAGTTAGACACCGTTTATAGCAGTTTTTTGGCGAAAGGTCAAAATTTGCACAGGGTTTGTACATTTTTCACCGTAGCATTCTATTCTCATCTTACTACGCCAAAAAATCAGATTGGTTGCATGATCGGCCAACGCACCAAGCGGGCGCCTTATCCGCTGATAGATCAACGGTGTGCGCATCATGATATTTGCCACTTTATCGGTTGCTGTTCAAGTGAATTATCTGGTATAATAGGTGAAAATAGAACAAACGTGCAAATCTGATATACGCTTTTATGGCTTTGCCGTCTGCGCAAAAGTAGCCTTTTTTGCTGCGAAAGGTAGCCGAAAGTTTGCTTTAAGCCAACGGCACTATCAAAAAACATAGAGAAAAAATGGCAGACGAACGTACTATCAATAACAGTCAAGCGCTTGACCGTACCCCTAAGCCGGATCGCGAAATTTCGGGCGAGGAAAAAACTGGCGAAAAACAGGTTGACCATGCCCTGCGGCCGCGCAGCCTACAAGAAATGATCGGCCAGGAGCGTCTGCGTAACAAAATTCAAATTTTGGTGGAAGCGGCGCGCCAACGGTCAGAGCCGTTAGATCATGTTTTGTTATATGGACCACCGGGATTGGGCAAAACGACACTCAGTCACATTTTGGCGAATGAAATGGGCGGCAGCTTAAAGGTCACAGCCGGTCCGGCGATTGAAAAAGCTGGCGATCTGGCGGCCATTCTGACCAATTTGCGCAAGGGCGATATCCTGTTTATTGACGAAATTCATCGGTTGGGGCGGGTAGTGGAAGAAATCCTCTACCCAGCGATGGAAGATTTTGCGCTGGATATTGTGGTGGGGAGTGGGCCAAGCGCCCGCAATATCCGCCTGAGCCTGCCTAAATTTACCGTGGTGGGCGCGACAACCCGTCTGGCTTTGATGACTTCACCGCTGCGCGCCCGTTTTGGTGTGGTTGAACGTTTTGACTTCTATGAAGCATCGGCGATTGAGCAGATTGTTCTGCGTGCCGCCCACTTGCTCAAGGTGCCAATTGATCCGATTGGCGCGAGTGAGATTGCTCGTCGTTCACGCGGCACCCCACGCGTGTCCTTACGCTTGTTGCGGCGTGTGCGCGACTATGCAGAAGTGCGCGCTAGCGGGCGCATTGATAAGCAGGCGGCTGCCGAAGGGTTAGCCCTCTTGGAAATCGACTGGTTGGGGTTGGATGATCTAGATCGGCGGGTGCTGGATGCGATCATCAATAAATTTAATGGCGGCCCGGTCGGCCTAGAAACCCTGGCCGCTAGTATTAGCGAAGAGAGCGATACGATTATGGATGTCGTAGAACCCTATCTGCTCCAACTCGGCTTCTTGGATCGCACCCCACGCGGGCGCATTGCCACGCGCGCGGCATACAACCATATGGGTGTTGTCTATCCTGAGCGTCCAGAACAAGTCAGTCTGTTTTAAAAGCAAAGGTCAGGCGCGCGCCTGACCTTTGCTTTGTTACCTCAGTCCACCGAATGATGGCCATTCACAAAATAAACCGTATCGCCGTAGGTGCGGTTTTTAACCGCACAGGTGCCATTCCTTCTTGATTGTGCGGTTAAAAACCGCACCTACGCTTACGGCAATCAATTGTTCATGACCATTAACACGTTTTGTATAATAGACGGTGAATTCGTTCACCGTCTTCTGCTTCTTCAAAGACGCTGGCTCGCTTCAATCATCGTCTGCAAATTTTTCAGATGGATCGCGCGACAGTCGGGCGAACGCCGTTCCGCAGGCAGCAGTGAATCCGCCAGCGGGAACACCGCTGCTAACTCATCGCCACGCTGCACGATAGCTGGCACGATGCGTTGCAAGTTATGCAAGTAAGCGACATCCTGCGCTAAACGCATCATCACTTCGCTCTGACTGTTGCTAACCATCCCCACTTGGGGAATATAGAGTTGTAACCGGCTTTGCTTGAGCAAACGCGCCAACAAACGCAAGGTTTCCACCTCTTCTTGCCCGGTCGAGTTTGCCGCCAGTTGGGGCAACGCGCTATCACTGCCAAAACTGCCGCCGCATAGGATGCCGAGGGCTGGTAAATGCACCACCGCGCCTTGCTGCCGCGTATAAATATCCAAAAAGTGCTCGCCAATCCGAATGTGCGCGATACCACCAGCCAGGGTCTGCAACTGTGGCAGTCCCACTTCTTGCGCTGCACCGGTGAAGAGGACGGCTACATTGCCTTCGAGCGTAAAGCGTTGGCCGACATCAGCCGGTGGATCGATAATCAGTAATTGATCGGGCGCTGCTTGCAAAGGATCGAGTTGGGCTAAGGGTGTCCGGCCCAAAACAAATAACGTATGGCGTGCCGGCTCCCCTTCGCTAAAGAGTTCAAGATGCTCAAAGAGTTGCACGATCTTGGTTGATGCGCTAGTTACTCCCTCGGTTAAGACAATGCTACTCGTCGCCATATCAATCAGTTACACCGTCATCATGCACGGGTCTAGCCTCAATCTCAGGGTCTGCTTCCTGCATGAGCAGTGAGTATGGCTCAGCCTCGCCTAATTCAATCAGTAATGGCGCCAATTCGGCGGGTAGATCGGCGATCACGATCCAGCCATCGGGCAGAATATAAATTTCGGTTTCGGTGGGCATGGCCGGCCAACTACTATCTGCCCCATCGGCGTCGGTAACCTGCTCAATCGGCGCTGACGGCAACATGGGCATCACCTTCGCGTTCATAATATTCACCCGTGCGCGTCTCTTCTTCTACTTTACCCAACTGTTCAAGCAGCGCGCTGACGCTTTCACACGTCCCGCCTTTCATGCCCTTGATCGTATATTCCACCCGACCATCGGGCAGAATCGTAAATTCAATTTCTTGTCTTTGCATAAAAGTAACCTTTACGCCCAGCGGCGCACGGTCAGACGAATCACCTGATCGCGCCCGACATTCTCATCGACCAGTTCAAAGCCGGCTTTGGTCGTTTCGGCCAAAATTTTGTGATAGGCGTAGCGCTGCTGCACCTGCGCCACGGTCTTGCGAATTTGCACCATTTGCATATCGTCGCCGATCACTTCGTAGGCGTTGTCCTCGGTCGCACGCAGGCCAAAAGCCAACTGTTTGGTCTGCACGAGCAGCGGCACCTTGCCCGTAAATCCGCTCCAGGTGTGAACGTAACGGGCATTCTCTTGGTAAGTTAGTTTTAAATCTTCTAAGGCCCGCTTGATCAAGCTTAGATCGCGCAGTTCTGTCTTTACTTTGACAAACTTTGACATAGGTAACTCCTCTTCTTATCCAGTAACGCTCGCATGGTTGGGGTGCGCGCATGCAACGGACGGTGTCAAGCGCGTTATAGCCGCACGCCGAAATCTTGAACCAAGCGTGTGCTATATTCAGCGGGTGATGTGATTGAAATTTTTTCTTTGCGCTCACCTTCTGTAATCGTAAGCGAATCGGGCGATAATGTCAATCGCCCCGCGGTGGTGGCGATGGTGCAGAAGGCTTGTGCTTTGAAGGATGAGTTCGGCCCATTTTGATGATAATCACTCATCGCGCTATAAGCTGGTAATTCGTGGGCCGCAGTCGTGAACGAATATTGTGTACACCACGCGTCCGCCTGCCATTTTTGGACATGATATTCGCCGCGATCTCGATCAATCGCCAGCACTTGATAGCGACCACCCACATCTTCAGTGGCGCCATTGGGCAGCGCCAACGGTTGGCGCGCAAACTCACCAAAGCCAACATCAACCAGGTAGGGTTTATCAAGCTGGACGAGGAGCGCCATGTGGTCAAATTCTGGGCTAAATTCATCACTGGTTGCATGGTACGCTCGCGCCGAAATGCGCGATACGTTAAAACCGAGTTCGCGCAACAGCCAAACAAATGCACCATTGAGTTCATAACAAAAACCACCGCGCCGGCGTACCACTATTTTGTTAACGAGCAATGGCTCATCCATCACAATCGACTCATTGGCCATGACCGAAAAATTTTCAAAGGGCACGGCTAATAAGTGATGTGCTTGTAACTGTGCCAGATAGGCAACGCTTGGCGGTTCAATGTGCGCCATGTGAATACGATCCAGATAAGCTTGCAGTTTAGTCATTTTTACTCTGCTTGGAACTTTCAGTAGGAATTTTATAGGACGCCGATCAACGCGGATTTTATTAATAGCTTTAATCTGATCCGCGTTGATCCGCGTCCAAATTAGCATTGGCATACGCCTGATCCAACACTTCCATCGTATGCCAGACGGGCAGCGGATTGCCCAGTGCTTGCAGATGAGTCTGAATTTGGGTCATGCAGCCAATGTTGCCGGTGGCGATCGCCTGCGCACCGGTGGATAGAATGTTGCGGGCCTTGCGTTCACCAATCGTGCGCGCCAATTCCGGCTGTTCCAGATTATAGGTGCCGGCTGAACCGCAGCAGAGTTCTCCTTCGGGGATCTCGACTAACTTGACGTTGGGAATCGCAGCCAACAATTGCCGCGGCTGGCTGGTCACCCGCTGCGCATGCGCCAAGTGACAGGCGTCGTGATAGGCCAGTTTTAGCGGGTTAGACAAGGATGGTGGGATAAGTAATCCTAATTCCTGCAAAAAGACGCTGACATCTTGGACGCGTGCGCCAAAAGCCCCAGCCTGGGCTTCTTCCGGCAGTCCTTTGAAGAGTAAACCATATTCGTGCATGCCCGATCCGCAACCGGCCGCGTTGGTAATAATCGCATCGACATCGTCGGGAAAACGGTCAAAGTTCTGCCGGGCCAAACTACGGGCCTGGTCGGCTTCCCCTGTGTGCATCGAAAGCGAACCACAACAGCCTTGACCACGTGGGATGACCACTTCGACGCCGTTCTGTGCCAGCACGCGTAAGGTCGCCCAGTTAATCGATGGCGCCAACACTTGTTGCACGCAACCGGCGAGCAACGCCACGCGCGCCCGGCGTTGCCCAAGCGCCGGGTAAAACTCCGGCAAGGGTTGGGCCGCAGGCAAATTTTCGGGCAACAGATCGAGCATGGAGGCAAAGGCTTCGGGCAGATATTGGCGCACCGGCCTGGCAAGTTTGCCCATCGCGGCCGCCCAGCGAAAACGCGTGGGATAGGGCAGGGTTTCGCGCACTAAGAGCCGGCGGGTGCGGTCGATCAGCGTACGCGAGCGTTTTTTCTCGGTATATGCGCGGAAAGGCGCTAATAGTTGGTCATAAGGCACGCCCGATGGACAGGCCGTCACGCAAGCCATACAGCCCAGGCAACGGTCCACAAAAGGCGTCATGGCATCCAAATCTAGGTTGCCTTCCAGATTCTCTTTCATCAGATAGATCCGCCCGCGCGGCGAATCCATCTCTTCACCCATGACTTTATAGGTGGGACAGGCCGACAAACAAAAACCGCAATGCACGCACTTGTCCACGGCCTGGGCCATGGCTTCGCCTTGTGGGCCGAGTGTTTCGAACGGAATGGTATGTTGCATAATAAATTTGGTAAGGAGTAGGAAGTAGGGATTAGGGAGTAGGAAAGAGCATGCTCCTTACTTCCTAATCCCTACTTCATTTTTTACAATTCCAAAAATTTCCCGACTGGGTCAAGCGCCTGTTTAATCCGTTGGGCGAAAACTTGCCCCGTCTGCATGCCGATGCGCACTTGGTCCGTTGCACCACGGATGACAAGCCCCGACAAATTCAACGCAGTCAAATGCTTGTGTAAATCTGCCACCTCGCCTGGCCAGGCGATCCAGGTGAGCTGGCCGCCGACCGCATAGCGGCGTAGGGCCTTGGTGGTGTTGAGCATCTGTTCAAGGTCACGAATGCGGCCTGGTGTGGTGGCTACTTTGGCGAGCGCCCATTGCTCGGGCGCCCAACTGAACTCGCGGGCCGCTTGCCAAGTGGCATTCTCGATAAACCCTTCCATCATTTCGCCCGCATCCAAGATCTGGCGTAACTGTTCCACCCGTTGGGCTTGCACGCTTTCCAAGCCACCTATGCGCACCCAAAGCGTAGGAATCGTGTGCTGACCATCTGGCCGCTCCACCACCAAGTCGAGGGCTTCTAAATCCAGGCGCGCCGTGGCGGCTTTGTGTAGACCATCCCGCGCGGTTTCCAAGGTTGGATAGGGCACTGTCAAGGTGGCGTAACTCTGCGGGCGCGGAAAGACTTTAAAGCTCAACTCAACCAGGATGCCGAGCCGCCCCAAACTGCCCACCATCAATTTGGGCAGATCAAACCCGGCAGCATTTTTCACCACTTTGCCGCCACCGCGCACCAGTTGGCCCTGACCATCGATAAAGCGTACGCCGATCAAAAAATCACGCACACCGCCATAACGATAACGACCGGAGCCGCTCAAACCAGCTGCCACGGTGCCGCCCAACGTGGCGCCATGTTGCGCCAGCGGTGGATCGAACGGGAGATATTGCCCGTTCTCCGCCAGCGCCGCCTCGACTTCGGTGATTGGCGTGCCAGCCAACGCCGTAAAGGTGTATTCGGCTGGCTCGTATTCCAGAATGCCGGAAAGTTCACTTAATGCCAGGCGCGTCCCATTGCCGGCTGGTGCGGTGAGCGCCGGTTTGCTGCCACCTGCACGCGGCAAGATTCGACGATTATCTTTTACAAAAGACTGTACGTCGCTAATTGTTTTGGCTGTGAAAATTTGTGAAGACGCCATGAAGCTTCCAGATATCTAACGCTAATCGGTTGAAATGAGTAACTCGTGTTGCAAATGACCTTCGCCGCTGATTGCGTGCCGGCTTGATTTATGACTGATTGGTGGTCTACCACCTTCCGGGAAGGGTATTAGCGCTCATGATCTGAACGAATAAACCCTTCCCGGAAGATCCTACGTTGAATGGCTGATTGGTGGTCCGCCGCCTTCCTGGAAGGCTTGATTTGTTCAGTGCCTGGTCGGGCATTTCCTTCCCGGAAGGGTTGTTAGTTCCCCATGATTTCCTATCTTACTCTCTAGAAATTAGACCCAGTTTTTCGAGCGGATGTGGCCCGTGCAGATGCAAGGCCGGCGCTTCGCCGTCAGGTAACTTTTTGCCGCGGTTGGCCAATTCGAGTGGATCGATGGCACGGCGCAAATCGGTCATCGTTTGCAAATCGACGGCGTTGAACATACTCGCCATATATTGGAGTTTTTCCATGCCCACTCCATGCTCGCCCGTGATCGAACCACCCAGGTCAATACACATGTGGATAATTTCGCCCGCCAGTGCTTCGGCGCGCGCCAATGCACCGGTTTCCCGCCCATTAAACAAGATCAACGGGTGCAAATTGCCATCGCCAGCATGAAAAACATTGGCCACACGAATGCCATACGTGGCGCTTAACTCGCTAATCTTTGCCAACGCCTGGCCCAATTTGCTGCGCGGCACCACGCCATCCTGCACAATATAATCGGGGCTCAGGCGTCCAACCGCCGAAAAGGCACTCTTACGCCCTTTCCAGATACGCATGCGCTCGGCTTCATCTTTGGCCACGCGTACTTCATATGGATTGGTCACTTCAATCACTTGTAAGAGATGAGCGAACTCCGCCTCAACCTGCACGGGTTCGCCTTCCAATTCAACAATTAGCAAGCCCGCCGCATCTTTGGGATAACCGGCGCCAACTGCGGCTTCCGCAGCCTGAATCGCCAAATTGTCCATAATCTCCATCGCCCCAGTCAACAAACCGGCGGCCACCACTTGCGAAACCGCTTCGCCGGCCGCTTCTAAGCTGCGATAGGCCGCCAGCACGGTGCGATACATGGCTGGTTTGGGCAACAGGCGCAATGTAATCTCCAGGGCGATGCCAAACAGACCTTCCGAGCCGACAAAGAAGCCGGTCAAGTCTGGGCCGACCTGCTCCAAGCTTTCTCCCCCCAATTGCACCACTTCGCCATCGGGCAAGACGACTTTCATGCCCAACACGTGATTGGCCGTCATCCCATATTTCAAACAATGCGCGCCGCCCGAGTTAAAGGCCACATTGCCACCAATCGTGCAGATCAACTGGCTAGACGGGTCGGGTGCATAGTACAAGTCATGGGGCGCGGCGGCGCGTGAGACATCCAAGTTGACGACGCCGGGTTCGACGACGGCAATGCGCTCGGCGGGGTCTAAGCGCAGGATGCGATTGAGCCGGTTGAGCGCAATCATAATGCCTTCTTTGATCGGCAACGAGCCGCCCGACAAACTGGTGCCGCTGCCGCGCGCCACAAAGGGCACATTGTATTGGTGACACAACTTCACCGTCTCAATCACCTCTTGTTGAGTTTCCACCAAGACCACGGCGGCCGGGCGCGCATGAAAAGCGGTCAAGGCATCCGATTCATACGGCGCCAGTTGGGCGGACTGTTGTAACAAACGTTGCGCTGGGAACAAACGCGTCAGGGCGGCGATTAAATTATGGCTTGGCATCGTATAAGCTCGTCTTCTATCCACATGAACCATAGAGCGGTTGGCTTGAATTTTAGCTTAGCGCGCGGCTAACGTCAATCTGGCGACAACTGGCGTATGATGAGTTGGATTTTTTGATGATTGCTTTCGCTCTGTGTTACGCTCCTTTGGCCTAACTATTTCTATGGCTGTTGTACAACGTGTTTGTTGAAGAATTTTTCGCGGGTGATCCCCGCCCACTGATAAGGAGAAATTTTATGTCTGAACTCATTCAGATCGATGTTTGGTCCGATTTCGTTTGACCCTGGTGTTTCCTCGTGGCCTCCAGTTTGGAGCAGCTCGAAGCGTCTTACCCTGTCACGATCCAGTGGCATTCATTTGAATTGCGCCCGAAAGGGTCACCGCCCCTGCCGCCCGAATATCGTGCCCAGATTGCTGCCGGGCGCCCGCGCCTCTATGCTACGGCGCGCGAGCAGTATAATTTGGAGTTAAACCAAGGGCCTTTTGGCATCGACAGCCGCCCCGCCTTGATTGGCGCTAAATATGCCGAACAAATGGGTGTTGGTCCGGCTTATCACGCCGCTGTGATGCGGGCTTATTGGCAAGAAGCAAAAAATATCGAAGAAGTTGAGGAATTAGCCGAGATTGCCGGTGCGATTGGCCTCAATCGTATGGCTTTCATGGATGCCTTGGACAGTGCCAGTTTGGAGCAGGCCGTGCTCGACGATATTGCTCAGGCTCACGCCTATGGCATCAATGCCGTGCCGAGTATGGTCTTTGCCGACAAATACCTGGTTTCGGGCGCTCAGCCCTATGCCGTGCTGACGCAAGTGATTGAGCAAATTGCCAAAGAAAAATAGGCTAGAGCAAGTAGATGAAATTGGATCATCGTAGGGCGCGGCATGCCGCGCCCTACGATGATCTGTAAGTATGACCGAAAGTTCGTTAGATTTCGTTCACCGCACGTTCGATCAGGCGGCGGGCAAGGGTTTGCGTGCCAGTGTGCTCATAATAGTTGGTGGTCATGTCGAGCAACGCCGCTACATAGTCCAACTTGCGGTCAGTCAGATCGACAATCGTGGACAAATTACTCACGATCTTCTCCTGGGTCAGACCACTTTTCGCAATCAGATCGCTCATCCAACTGCTGGTGGATTGAAAGTTTTTCTGAATCAGATTCAATTTCTCGGCGGAATTAGCGCCTGGGATGTAGGTTTGAATACCCTGGTACAAACGATTGCCTTCCAGATCCTTAGGGGTTGTGTTGGAAAGCAGCGATGTCACCTTGCCGAGGAAATCTGGACCAAGCGGGATCAGACCGTCGAGCGCGACCAAAGCCACCATGCGGATCAGCGATTCTTTGCCATATTCGCCCAACGCCTTCACAAAATCCCCAATGCTGTCACCGGGGATGCCGTTGATCAGACAAAAGGCGGCCAATTCAGTGGCCAACTTCAGACTAAAGTCTAAGCCTTGCAGGGTATCCGCTTTGGGCGTGATGCGATTCAGGAAACTCAGCCAGCGAATTTGCCCGCCAATTGTGTTGGCCAGCGCCAGTTTGGCCAGCGTGGTATCAATGTCGTCGACTGTGCTGTAGAGCCACTCGGCGCGCTGATAGCCCTGCTTGGAATCGTTGTAGAGCGCAACCGCGCGCTCACCAATTTTTTGGATCAAGGCTGGGTCAGTTTCTCCGGTAACGGCGCGAATGGTCGCATCAAAACCGACCAGGTTTTCCCATTGGCCGGGCGCGACAAAGTCAAGCGCATGGAGGACACGCGTTGTAATATTGGTGGTTGGTAGATTGTCCACTAGTTTGTAAATCGATTTGGTTGCCATACAAATTCCTTTCTAACATAAATTATGCGCAAAGACAGAGGTTGGCGGCATTTACTGTAGCTTGGCCAGACCTGCCAGATCGAACGCCGCTAGCCAGGTCTCACGATCCTTCGCCGTAAAACTTGCCGCCTTGGTGCGCACCTGCACTTGGAAACGATTGGCCACTAGAATACTTGTGCCGTTATTCCCAATCTCAGTCGCCGGATAGCCGCTCACTTGCTGCGTGCTCGCTTTATATTTTGCGGCAGCATCGGGATTGCTGACCGTATCAAAGATTGACAACGTGGCGACATCCTCTGTCTTGCTTTTCAAAACTGCCTCGGCAAATCCAATTTTCTCTTGGGTATAGACAACCGAGTAAGCATCGTTTGACTTGGGAAAGAACTTGTTGAAGGCGCCACCGGCCAGCGCCTCTTTGGCGGTGGCGCGCTGGCCGGTGGTGGTTGCCTGCGCGGCATCATAAGGCGATTTTTGGATGGGCGCGCAGGCCGCTGACAATAGCGCGCAACAAAATAAGAGTAGCATGAACCAAGCCGTTATCTGCCGCGTTGCCCGCGCCTTCAACCGTGCTGGTTTGCCGCTTGCTAAGTCTGCCCGTGGTACAGTCACCAGTTGTCCCTGTTTTATGGTCATAGATTCTGTTCCTTTGCAGCTGATTGATGATTCAAACGACAAGCGTCTAGCATGAATGTGAACGCTTCTTTAGCTTTAAGCCAGACATTCTCTAGCAAGCTATTCATGTGATTGTTTCCTCTACTCCGGGTTCCTTACATTTAGCGCGTATACTTTTTCAAGTGGCCCATCAACTAAATGGGCTACTTGGCTGGTTGGACGTTGACTTCAACGCCTGATGTCGGCGCTCCATTGGTGAGCACGGCATAACGCTCGGTGTTGAGCCAGGCCAGTTGGCCGTCAATCGTGATGCGTACACTCAACGCATAGGTGAATTTGGCATCGATCTGCGCCGGGTCGTACGTCAACGTGAAGGGAATAGGCACGTTTTCGCCGGTCGTTGTGATCGTCTGGCTAGCGACGACGGTCGCCGCCACGTCTTGTTTCGAGACATCTTGCAACTGTACGCTAATCACACTGCCGGCTGGCAGGGCGATGCGTTGTCGATACGTTACTGTGCCGGTGAGCACGCCACTGGGCTGTGTTTCACCGGTTGCCGACGCGGGCATAAATGTCATCGTGCCTGGGGTGATTTGCACGGTGAGCACCAGATTTTCGCCTTCCAACCGATAGCCATCGGCACTGCCCACTTGTTCAAGAAACGTGTGGTCGAGCGAGCCGGGCGGGCAAGCCATGCGCGTCATCGCGATGTTTTCAATCAACAAACGTTTGCCGACCAACTTATACGTCCCCGGTCCCCGGTTGCAATCCGCCTGCACGACAAGCTTCCCGTCTGGCCGGAACTCGATCGTATACTTGGAATGATCCGTCGCCGGGGCAGCTTGCCATTGCCAGACTACGCCCAAGACTTCGTTCGGCGAGCCTGCTCTATCCGTTGTTGTCATGCTGTTGGTTACCGTACTGGTTATGGTGTTTGTCATGGTGCTGGTTGCTTGTTCGTCTGTCGCGGGTGTAGCGGTTGGCGCTGTGATTGGCAGGCAAGCTGTGTGAGCGAACCAGATTTGTTAATAGAGCGTTCATGAATGTTCCCTTTTGGTGTTGGCGTAAAGATTGAGTGCGTAGGATGGCTATGCAACTTAACTGTTGGGTGTTCACTCTGGCGCGCTGTTGCCGCTCGTCATTTGCTTTTCATCTCCATTAGTAACAAAGAAGCGCAATTTGACCAGAGCCGACTTGATTGCCATAGGTGGATTAAGCGCGAATCCTGAAAAATTGGTAACTGTTTAGCGAGAAACCGGGTTTTTTATGCGTAAGCTAGGCTAATTCTACCCCGAAAAACCCGGTTTCTTCGCCTAGCCTGAATCGTTACAAAAATTGTGAGAGCTGTTGAAAATATAGCAAATGATTATGCTTGTACGTAGATCAGTATGGACAATACAACTGAGGCCAGCAAAGAGATGTAGAAAAAGATACAATCATTGCTGGATTTTGTGCAAAGAGAGGTCAAACATCACTCTAGGCTAACATAAACTAGCGCTTAGGGTAACGTATAACTTTGTGGAGGATAATTATGAGGTAAAACTGGACCCGGTTTCTCCCTTTCTAAAGTGAAATCAGTTTGAAAACGGGTGTTCGGAAGCTGCCTGGAAGCGGACACCGCTGGCCTTGTTTACGAGAAAGGCTCTGTCCGCTTCCAGGCAACTGGCTCGACGAAAACCACTGGTCTCCAGCTGATCTTACTTTAGGCATGGGATCGTCCAGTTTTACCTTATAATTTTAATTTCACCGCAGCATCTAGTGCTGCTAACATATCTTGTACCCGCACAAACTTAACGCGCGGTTTGCCGCGTGCTGCGCCGTTTGTCATCTCGATCTGGTCGAGCATGCGCCACTGTTCGATGGTGACAAAGCGTAGTTTGCGCTCTTCGAGCAAGGCTTCAATCGCGGTTGGATCGGGTTCGAGCGCAGGGGAAAGCTGGGGTAGGTCTTCTAACATGCGTTGCGCGGTTTCGATCGAGTCTGGCCGATTGGTGCCGATCACGCCGCTTGGGCCGCGCTTGGCCCAACCAACGACATATTCACCGTTTACCAGCGCGCCGGTCGCAGGGTTTTTGACCCGCCCATTTTCATTCAGAATGGTGCCGGTGCGCGTGTCATAGGGCACATCGGTGAGGGGCAGACCTTTATAGCCGACGGACCGCAGAACCAGATAGGCGGCCAGCGTTTCGAATTCGCCTGTGCCGTGCGCGTTTAACGCGCCAGCTTCATCCGCACGCAAGACATTTTTCTCGATGCGCACTGCGGTCACATGACCATTCTCGCCCAAGATTTCTACCGGCGAACGGAGAAAGCAAAAATGAACACGGCGTGGTTTACCGGTTAAACCACGCGCTGCATAGTCGCGCAAATGTTCCAAGTTTTTGCGGATTTCAGAATCATTGGCAACTTCCGCCGCGCTCAACGGATCGAGTTCCAACTCGGCGCGATCGACCACAACATCAGCCGTGGCTAGTTCGCCAAATTCTTTGATCTCCGCCGGTGTAAATTTAACCTGGGCTGGACCACGACGTGACAACACATAAATATCTTTAATCTGGCTGGTGGCTAACTTGGCCAAGGCGGCATCGGTGATGTCCGTTGTTTGGAGTTCCTCCACCGATGTGGCGAGAATGCGCGCCACGTCTAATGCCACATTGCCGACGCCAACGACGACCGCGCTTTCGCCATTCAAATCAATGTCGAGATCGGCAAAATCGGGGTGGCCATTGTACCAGGCAACAAACTCAGTCGCGGAGAGACTGCCGGCCAAATCTTCGCCGGGGATGTTTAGCCTGCGGTCCGCTTGGGCGCCCACGGCATAAACAATTTGGTCATAATGGCGGCGCAAATCGGCTTGGATGATATCTTTGCCAAAGGTAATATTGCCAAAAAAGCGAAAACGCGGGTGCATCGCGGTGCGGTCATAGGCTTTGGCGACCGCCTTGATCTTTTGATGATCCGGCGCCACGCCATAACGCACCAGACCATGCGGCGTCGGCAGGCGATCAAACATGTCAACGGAAACGACTACTTCTTTGGCCTGTAACAGCGCACCCGCGGCATAAAATCCCGCCGGGCCCGCGCCGATAATGGCCACACGCAATGGGCGCTCCACAGTACCAACTTGATTGGTCACACTGCTCTCCTTACGCGGGACAACAGGCCAGATGCGCCTTGATGCTTGACGCATTGCCCGTTGCTAATGATTTAGTGCTGTACTATGCTTTGTTAACCATGCCACCAAATTGGCGCGCTAGATTCAAAATGCTAATCCCCAGTTGAAAATAATCAGTCGGCCCCATCTTCGCAAAGCCGACCTGCGCGTCGGGATCGTTGGGATCGCTCTCGCTGGAAACCCAGGCAAAAGTCGCACCCAACAAGGCCCCCGCCACCGCACCGATCAAAAGTGATTTTGTCCGATAATTCATATTGATTCCCCTAAATTGGATCGAAAATAATAAAGCCCAGAAATCCGCCTGGTGGGAAAATGGCTAGTCCAACTGGGCGTCAATAAGTAGACAGTAAACCAGTGGGTCAGGCGGACTG
Organism: Caldilineales bacterium; assembly: GCA_038318235.1. Lineage (GTDB taxonomy): Bacteria > Chloroflexota > Anaerolineae > Caldilineales > Caldilineaceae > JAPLGZ01. The sequence continues at coordinate 6,055 of JBBQBY010000057.1, read as the reverse complement.
TGGGACAGTTTTTACTGACTTACTGTCCGCCTGACCCACTGTCTAACGATTTCCGCCGCAGTATACTAGCCATTTTCCCTGTTATCTATTTCACTATTAGACTACTTGCCATCCGCCCACAAACTCTGTAACCAAGTTCTCGTTTGGGCAAAGCGACCATGCGCTTGGATCACTGGTTCGGCGACTTTTTCGCTGATGCCTTCCGTCCGCACGCGCACCATCCGGCTGATGCCCTGGGCTTTCTGAAAGAACTGATGAACTTTCACTTGCGCAAAATTCATGCCGCGCACCGCAAAATAGAGGATGACAATCGGAATCACCAACGCTATAAAACAGAATAGAGAAAGCCAGACGACTGAAATATCGCGCCAGAATGCTACGCTCATAGTTGATCATTCCTTCAAATATATCGTGCCTTATCTATGGTGGCAAAGATCGCCAGTGAAGCCGTATGCAGCCCCATTCACAAGAGAATTGTATCAAAAAAACAGGTAAGGGACAAAGCGCATTGTGGCTCTCCACAAACCCTTACATTGATCGTCAGCCCAGATAACCCGCGGCGCGCAACCACACTTCGGTGCGGCGCATGCCGGTTTGGAGATCGACGGTGGGTTGCCAATCTAACACTTCACGCGCTTTGCGGTTGCTAAAGCTGTTGTTACTGCGCAATGATTTGATGGCGCGGCGGTTTAAACTGGCCTGTTTGCCTATAAGTCTGGCCTGAAGCTCCATGCCGAGCGCCGCCAGCCAGGCCACACGATAAGGGACGGATGGTAGCTTTTTGCCGAACATGGTTGCGTACGCCCCAAAGAAATCACGCCAAGGCACAGGATCGCCATCGGTAAAATTGAACGCTTCGCCAACCGCGGTCTCTACTTTGGCGCATAAAATCAGCCCATCAATCAAGTTATCAATATAGATCGGCTTGCACAGATGGCGTCCGCCGTCGATCAACATCAATTTGCCCTTGCGCAGCATCTCAACCGGCCGTAGGGTAAATTGTGGCGACCCCAAGCCATATACCTGCGAAGCGCGTGCTAACACCACGGGTAAATGGTCTTGCTGATAGGCGCGCAAGACTACTTCTTCTGCGGCCACTTTGGAATCGGCATACACATTGCCACTCAGCCGGGTTGGCATGGTCTCGTCGATATTAAAGACCTGGCGCGAACCATAGACGGCACAGGAGCTTACATGCACCAGCCGTTGCACCTGTGCCGTCAAGGCAGCATTGACCACGTTCTGGGTGCCGCCAACATTCACTGCCCACACTTCATCCTTGGCGCCCCGCTCACTTACCCAAGCCGCGGCATGGAAGACAAGTTGGCAACCGATCGTGGCACGTTGCAAAGATGCTGGATCGGTAATGTCGCCTTGCACAATTTCGCACCCCAACTCAGCCAATCGTTGCGCTTTACTGGGCGTGCGCACTAGGGCGCGCACCTGCATACCTTCTTCTTGCACAAGGCGCTCCGCCAATCGTTGGCCAATATAGCCCGTTGTCCCCGTAATCAACGCCTGTTTGCCCGTTAGATTCATTAACTGCCCCTTCGGCTTACGTTATTTTACACTTCACGAATCAGTCAATAATTTTTGAATGAGCGCGATCTCTTCATCACGCGTGGCGATCTGTCCATCAAGGCGGGCTGCGCGTAATTGCGTGAGAATTTTGCTATACAGCGGCCCGCGCGGCAGCCCCATTGCCTGCAAATCCTCGCCTCTAAGTTCGGCATGCACCGTTCGCCACTGGGTGACATAACGTCGCAAAACGTCGGCGCTCAGCGGATCGAGCGCCGTGACTCGAAAGAGTGCAACGGCCACTAGCGGCGCTTTGTCTAGCATTGCCACCGCACGACTGGGCCGCAAATGCGGTTCGCGCAACAGGTCACAGTTTTCTTGCAATAAACGTAGCCCATTGACCAGCCGCTGGGTTTCGCCCTTCAAACTCAAGCGCTCGGTCAGCGCGGCATGGGCTTCTGCCGACAAAGGCAGCATCAGCAGACCCCAGTATAAATATCCGATTGGTTCTTGGACCAACAATGGATCGGCATCCGCGGCGTTGCGCGCCGCGCGTAATCGGGCAAATTGCTCGGCGATCCAGGTGTTCATCGTTAGATCGGGATGCACGCGCGCCAACACGCCCAATTCGTCCAACCGTTGCAAGGCTTTTTCGGGCAGCGCCTCTTGCAAGATGCGTTCTAACTCGTGGCGAATGCGCGCGGGCGTCACCCGATCCAACAATTCCAGCGCGTCTTGCAGCAGCTCCAGCGTGCGTTTCCCGATGCGAAAATTGAACCGTTGTTCGTAGCGCACGGCGCGCAGAATACGCGTTGGGTCGTCAACAAAACTGAGGCTATGCAGCACGCGCACGATGCCTTCTTGCAAATCGTGTCGACCGCCGTAGAAATCTAGCAATTCCCCCCACCGGTCTGGGTTGAGCGCAATCGCCAGGGTGTTAATCGTAAAATCGCGCCGATGTAGATCTAGTTTAATGCTGCTCTGCTCTGTCGTCGGCAAAACGGTGGGCGCCGTGTAAAATTCTGTGCGCGCCGTGACAAAATCCAGATGGGCAGGCAGTCCCTCGGCCCACTGCGCCATTTGCTTGCTTGCTTCATCAGGTGTGAGGTCGGTGGTGAGATCGACCAGTAACTTGGCGATTTGCACCGGCTGTGCTGGATCGTCCAGTAACCATTTGGCGGTGCCAAAGCGCTTGTGCGCCACCACGCGCCCCCCATACTCGCTTTGCAACTGCTGGGCAAAGTCAATTGCGTTGCCTTCGATCACAATATCCATATCCAGCGCGCTCACCTGTGCGCTGGCGTCATGCAGGAGCAGATCGCGTACAAAGCCACCCACCACGTAGCCGGTGAAATTGAGTTGCTCCACGGTTTTGCCAACTAGTTGCAACAAGGCATATTGGGCTGGCGTCAGGGTGCTTTTCAGTTGTTGGTCGATCTGGTCTTGCGGTTGATTGGCGCGCTGGCCGTCATTCCACAGCTTAATCAAGTCTGTACGTGTGACAATCCCAATGATCCGATCCTGCTCATCGACCACGGGAATCTGGCCCCATTGGCTCTCGATCATGGTCTTGTGCAAAATCGCAATCGAATCGGTGGGGCGTACGGTCACCTGGTCGGCTTGCATAAAGCGGCGCACTGGGGCGTCACCCAAATTATGGTTGAGGGCGCGGTCAGTTTCGCGACGGGTCAAGACGCCCAGCAAAACTTCGCGGCCATCAGCCTGTTTTTCTACGACCGGAAACCCCTCATGCCCATAGCGCCGCATGAGAATCCCCGCTTCGTGAATCGACAAATCTGGTGATAAGGTTTGTGGCCGCCCTACGCTCATAATTTGGCGCACGGTTATGGCTGGACGGCTGTTCTTTTGCAGCAGCGCCACAATCCGATCGCGCACGGCTTGCGTGTCCAATTCGCGGACCGGGGCCGCGGCCGCCCGTACATGCCCACCACCCCCTAATGCACGCGTCACCTCGCCCACGTCGATGTCATCGGTGGTGCTGCGGGCCACTACTTGAACAATGTCCTTTAGACGAATCACCAGGAAGACTGCCTCAGATTCGTAAATGTCGCGCAGGCGATGCACCAGCGAACTGAGTTCACTGTTAAAGCCGGGCGCTTCGGCCTGGGCGATGACCACCATATGCCCAGCCACCTCCAAAAATTCGCTGCGGTCGATCAACGCTTCGAGTAATCTTCGTTGTTCTTCACTGGGCGGGTGGCGCAGAAATTGATTAAGCACATCCAAGTTGATGCCGCGTTCGGGTTCCATCAGCCAAGCCAGGGCGCGGACATCGCGATAGGTGGTTGCGCCATATGTCAAGCTCCCGGTATCTTCATGGATGCCCAACGCCAGCAACGTGGCTTGCACGGGGGAAAGGGCGCGATTCTGTTCGATTAATTTTTCGATTAGCAGTGTCGTATTCGCGCCGACTGGTTCACTCCACTCATCGCCGGGCGGCTTGTTGGGTGGCGCGTCCGATGGGGCGGTTGGGGCTGGCGTGTGATGGTCGATGACGAAAAATTGTGTGTCATCATGGGTGCCTTTGGGCAAGTTCACCGTGCGCGTATCGACCAAAATGGCGCGGGTAATCCGACCACGCCGCAATTCTTTAGGCTTGACAAATGGGAATTGGTTTCGATATAGCGCCAGAAAATCGCGCACGTTGCGATTGAGCTGATAGGGCAGAACGGGCGTGGCGCCGGGAAAGAGCAACGCAGCCGCAAGCAAAGAGGCGAGGGCGTCAAAGTCTGTATGTTCGTGGGTGAGGATAACCTCGAAAATTGGCGTCGACATGCGAGCATTTTATCACAAGTGGCGAGAAAGTGAGGTTTGGGCATGGGGCAATCGACCCAGACCCCTCCCTAACCCTCCCCTGCAGGGAGGGAACTGTTTGGTGGATAACAAAGAGAGTTCGTTGCGTCCCGTGACAGGCCCCCTCCCAGCAGGGGAGGGCGGGGGGAGAGGTCTAGGCCGCCTCACATCTTCCCGGCACGCACCAATAATTGCCTGGCGGCGTGGTTGTGTTGTTCGACAAGCACCGGCAAATCAAGGCTGCGGATATGGCCCTCTTCCACCAGCACGCGCCCATTGACCAGCGCAAAATCTACCGGTTGCGGGTGACAAAAGAGCAGCGCTGCCAACGGATCGTGTACCGCACCGCCCGCATAGCCGATCGCGTTCAGGTCAAAGGCAATGATATCGGCGGCCATACCGGGCGCCAATGCGCCAATGTCATCGCGGCCAAGCACTGCCGCACCACCCAATGTGGCTATTTCTAACGCGGCGCGCGCCGTCATGGCGCGCGGGTCACCTTGCACCCGCTGTAAAAGCAGACATTGGCGCGCCTCGGCCAGCAAGTGACTGCTGTCGTTGCTGGCGCTGCCGTCTACGCCCAAGCCGACTGGCACACCGGCATCAAGCATGGCGCGCACCTTGGCGATGCCGCTGGCCAAACGCATGTTGCTGGTTGGGCAATGGGCCACCCCGGTCTGCGTGCGCGCAAACAGGCCAATCTCTGTGTGATCCAGGTGGACACAATGCGCGTGCCAGACGTCAGCCCCGGTCCAGCCGAGCATTTCGGCATAGGCGCCAGGCCGATAACCAAAACGGGCCAGACAAAAATCTTCTTCATCTTTGGTTTCGGCCAAATGCGTATGTAAATGGACATTGGCTTGGGCGCCGAAACTGCGCGCCAGGGCGGCGCTTTCGCGCATCAAATCTGGGGTGACGCTAAACGGGCTGCACGGCGCGATCACAACTCGGCGCATGGCGTAACGGCTGGCGTCATGAAAAATTTCGACCACGCGACGGCAATCGCGCAAGATCGCGTCTTCTGCTTCTGTGACGCGATCCGGTGGCAGGCCGCCTTTGCTTTCACCCAAACTCATGCTGCCACGTGCCCCATGAAAGCGGATGCCCACGCCTTCGGCGGCCTGGAATTGGTCATCAAGCTGCGAACCATTGGGCCATAAATAATGATGATCGCTGCTGGTGGTGCAGCCGCTGAGCAACAGTTCGGTCAATGCCAGTTGCGTGCTCACCCGTACGTCGTCTGGCGTCAATTCGGCCCAGATTGGATAGAGCGTTTTGAGCCAGCCAAAGAGCACGGCGTCCTGCGCGCCAGGGATGACACGGGTCAGCGTCTGGTAAAAGTGATGATGGGTGTTGACCAGACCAGGCAAGATAATTTTGCCGTGCGCGTTGATCACCTGGTCGGCGCGTTCCACTAGATCGGCGGGCAGATCGACGGTGGCGCCAACCCAGGTGATACCATTGTCTTGCACAAAAACCGCACCATCGCGCAACTCGCGCCGCTGGGCGTCCATCGTGACGAGCATCGTGGCGTGTTGAATTAACAGTGTGGTCATGGTGGGTGTCCGACAGAATTGCGGTTTTCTACTACTCTGTGACTTTAAATTTTTCCAGTGAGGGGATAGCTTCTTTCATTTCCCAAACATCCAGATTTTCGACACGCGCGCTGCCGCCTTCAGCGAACACGGCCACCCCCAGGTCTGCGGCTGCCGGGTAGATGACG
>JBBQBY010000056.1:0-21661 GCA_038318235.1 Caldilineales bacterium | reverse complement strand
CCGGAGGCGCCTATGGACACCGCAATCAGGACGCATATTGTTAAGATTGGCAATTCTCAGGGCATTCGCATCCCTAAATTACTGCTTGATCAACTCGGCTTTGGCAGTGATGTTGAAATTGCGGTCGAGCAGCGCACACTTGTGATCCGACCAGTGCAACACGCCCGCCAAGGCTGGGAGGAGCAATTTCGTCTGATGGCCGAACGGGGTGATGATCAACTGTTGGATAACGATATTATCAGCCTAAGTCAATGGGACAACAGTGAGTGGGCATGGTAATCACGCGCTTCGACGTCTATCTTGTCGCGCTTGATCCAACGCTTGGTCACGAGATGCAAAAAACGCGACCCTGTCTAGTCGTATCGCCAGATGAGATGAACCGCACGATTGGCACCGTGATCCTAGCCCCCATGACCACGATGGGCCATGCCTACCCTTCCCGTGTCTCCTGTCGATTTCAAGAAAAGGACGGGCAGATTGTGCTCGATCAACTGCGCACTGTAGACAAACAACACTTGGTCAAACACCTTGGTCGCATCGACGCCGCCGTTCAGCAACAGGTTTTAGCCGTGTTGGCGGCCCTATTTGCACCTTAGTGTTCATGCCTCTGCGGGCACAATCGAGCACAAAAATGGCGCTCAGAGGCCCACAACCGGCATTTTTAGGTTAGCAATGGCCTAGAATTTACTACCTGAATATCGTAAGTTTGCGCCTCGTCCAGTTCAAATTCTTCACTCAGATCGACCAATTCCTCGTTAATGCGCAAACGGCGATAGCCTTTGCTGCGGATCTCGCCAAAGAGATAAGCATAATCTTCCCCATATACTTTGAAAACGAGCGCGGTGATCGCCACCAGCGTGCCCTGCGGCAGTGCCAACACATGCTCCGCCATCTGCGTAATCGTCCGGACTGGCACTTCCTGGCGACAATAAGGACAATGAGCGACACCGGTTGTGGTATAGAGCACGCGCAAATAGTCAAAAATATCAGTCATCGTGCCGACCGTGGAGCGGGGATTCTTGCTCACCGATTTCTGTTCAATCGAAATGACCGGTGACAGACCATGAATAAAATCTACATCTGGTTTCTTCAATTGGGCCACATATTTGCGCGAATAAGCCGAGAGCGATTCGAGAAAGCGCCGCTGTCCTTCCGCATAGATCGTCTCAAAGGCCAACGATGACTTACCGGAGCCACTGATGCCAGTCAACACAACAAGCTTTTCGCAGGGATTTCTACATCAATATTCTTGAGGTTATTGACTTTTGCCCCTTGACGCCAATCGTGTTTCTCACGGTGAGTCTCCTCATTGAACCAGTGTAACGCAAAGACGCGCAGGCGCAAAGCAAAAATTCATTTCTTTGCGCCTGTATGTTGAAAATTAGTTCCCTATTACCAAGAGCCAAGTTGGCAGGAAAAGGATACCAAAAAGCGCAACAGGCGCAAAACGCCTATTCATAGAGAGGGGAAAAAACCGATCACAACCGTGTAAGGTTGACGCCAGTTGATTTGACGCATATACTAATTTCACGTCTGCCTACTATAGTCATAAGAGAAAGTTCAAATGAGCCATGATCTAATGGCCGTCCTCCAGCCTGTCATTGACCAACTTCAAATTGCAATTGCCAACGATCCTGCCTTGCGGGCAAGTTTACGCCAATTAGTAAAATCGGTGCTCGCCTTTGCCGAGGAACCTGAGCCGCCTGCGCATGGTACGCCAGCTGACACCGACTGCGCAGCAATAATTGGGCAAACAGCGGCGCCACCCGCCGAGGTTCCCGAATCCAGTTCACCACTGGTGTCTACGGCTGGTGCAGAACAGTCGAACGCCGACCCCAGCGCTACCACTAGCGAACCACTGGTTGATGGCGCGTCCAAGCCGTCGCCGCGTGTGGCGCCTTTTTCGCAACCGCTTGTGCGGCCCTATCAACCGCCAATTGTGCGTCAATCGCTGCCCGTCACGAATGCAGATTTGCCGTTGATTGCAGCGCGCTGTCAACTCAAGGCCGAAGGGGCGCGCTGGGCAGCCGCCCGCCAACGCCTCTTGAAAGAAGGCGTTGATTTTGACACAGCGATTGAACCAGGCGACCGCGACATTATTGCGCGCGCCAAAATGTTGCCCGATTGTTTTCTCTGGATGTGTCACCGTGACAAGCCGATGCCGGCCGACTTGACGCTTTATGACGAGCTAGCCAGTTGTTTTGACGCGGCGGCGGCGATTGTGACCTTGCTTGATCACTTGTTGAAAGATGAAACGCCTGAAGACGATATCTTTGAACAAGCGCTCGATCTGGCGGCGGAAGCGCAATCAGCTTTACGCCTGGCTATCACCGGGATGGATGGCAGCGGTGATTCTGACCAACTCAAGCTTTTTAACTGGTTGCGGGCAACCGGTGCCGATCAGCAAATCCTAATCCATCGCTTTATGCGCAAGGATGATCCAGCCGATCCCAAAGCATGGGCGCAGTTGCAACAGCGCATTCAGGCGCTTGAAGAAAAATTCATGTTCGGTAAGCATCGCGTCAAACGCCAAAAAGGGTTACACAGTAAACTTCGCTATCATATAAAATTAATCCACGATAATGCCGGCCAGGAACGTAGCCACGACTGGCAAAAGATTGTGGAAGCAATCGAAGAATTAGTCAACGAAGGCTTACCGCCCAGCAATCGCGAAATCCGCGATCTACTGTTGCCCGTACTCGATGACATTCCCGAAACTCTGGAATTATCCAAAAACTTTAAGTTGGTTTTGCGCGAGATCGACCGTTTCCTCTCGTCGATCCCCACCAAGCCGGAGGCAACGGTTGCCAGTGAACCAATTGAAGAGGTGCGTCGCGCCGCCGAACTGCTGCGCGGCCAGACCATCGTGTTGATCGGTGGTGACCGGCGCCCACTCGCCGCCGAAGCGCTGACGCAAGCATTTGGTCTCAAAGAATTGATCTGGGTTGAAGGCCGCGATCAGACGTACGCCGATTTTGAGCCCGAGGTGGCTCGCCCAGAAGTGGCGATTGTGATCCTGGCCATTCGCTGGTCGCGCCATGGTTTTGGGGAAGTAAAAGCCTTTTGTGAGAAATATGGCAAACCACTGGTGCGCTTGCCGGGTGGCTATAGTCCGAACCAAATTGCGTTCCACATTGTCAGCCAGGTGGGCGAACGGTTGGATAAAGCTAGTTTGATTGAGGCGTAAAGCAGGAGCTTTGCCTCACCCCCGCGCCCTGTGGGCGCCCCCCTCTCCTGAACGAAAGGGCTGTTTCAGAAGAGGGGGAACAGCACATAACGCTGGCTCGCCTCTCGTAGATTCTGCCCTTCGATTTAGGCGACCTTGTCTGAGGGTGAGGCCACCGGTTGGTCAACCACAATCCGTTCATGGCCGGTATAAATATTAAATCGCTCGCCGCGCAAAAAGCCAATCAGAGTAATGCCGAACTGCTCGGCCAGTTCAACCGCCAAGCTACTGGGTGCAGAGACGGCGCAGAAGATTGGCGCACCAGCGACGCGGCATTTTTGCAACAGTTCATAGCTAGCGCGCCCACTGACCAGGATAATCTTATCCTGAAAAGGCAGTTGTTTGTTGAGCAAGCCCCAGCCGATCAATTTATCCAGCGCATTGTGACGCCCCACATCCTCGCGTGCTTCGATCAGTTCGCCATCGCACGTAAATAAGGCTGCGGCGTGTAGCCCACCAGTGCTTTCAAAAAGATTTTGGGCCTGGCGCAACGCAGCGGGCAAATGCGTAATCATGCGTGCATCGACCGCCAGGTCGCTGGGAAGCGGCGGCAAGTTGCGTTTGGCCAGATCGTCGAGCACAGTCTTACCGCAGACGCCGCACGCACTATTGGTGAAAAAATGGCGATCCAGTTGCGGCAAAGCGGCGAGTTGAGTCGAGCGCAAATTAACGTTGAGCAAATTGTACTCCTGCAACGCCCGCTCGCCATCCACGCAATAGGTCATCTGTACAATATCATATTTTTCTTGGACGATGCCTTCGTTATAGAGAAAACCCGCGGCCAATTCATAATCATTGCCCGGTGTGCGCATCGTGATCGCCGCTGTGCGCTGTTCACCGCCGGCGCTCAACTGAATTTCGAGCGGCTCTTCGCCAGCCAGATAGTCAACTTTTCGTTGCCGCTGACCGTTTTCCACCGTCCAGATCCGGCGTTTGGTTTTGTTAAGACGGCTCATATAGTTTAGACCGAGATTATAAAAAGGTGGTAGGTGGTAAATAGTAAGTGGTGAGTGATAAGTAGAGCGCTCTCAAATCCCCACTTACCACGCACCTATTTACCATTCATTGCATTCTTACGCCGTCTTCATGGCGGCAGCCGCTTCCAGCCCTAGTTCCTTGATGCTTTCGTTGCGCATGATGAATTTCTGAATTTTACCGGTGACGGTCATCGGGAAGCTGTCAACGAATTTAACATAACGCGGCACTTTAAAATGGGCAATCTTGCTGCGGCAGAAGTCACGGATCTCATCAATCGTGGCCGTCTCGCCGGGCTTCAACTTGACCCAAGCCATGATCGCTTCGCCATATTTTTCATCGGGCAGCCCAATCACCTGAATATCCTGCACTTTGGGGTGCGTATAGAGAAATTCTTCGATCTCGCGTGGGTAAACATTTTCACCGCCGCGGATAATCATATCCTTAATGCGTCCGACAATGTTGACATAACCTTCGGCGTCCATCGTGGCTAAATCGCCGGTATGCATCCAACGCGCCTGATCAATCGCACTGCGCGTGGCTGCTTCATTCTCCCAATAACCAAGCATCACGCTGTAGCCGCGCGTACAAAGCTCGCCCGTTGCGCCAATTGGGACAATTTGATTGGTTAGCGGATCAATGATCTTAACTTCGACATGGGGGTGAATCTGGCCAACCGTGCCAACCTGCTTATCCAACGGCGCGCCAACACGTGTCTGCGTGCTCACGGGGCTGGTCTCGGTCATGCCATAGCAGATTTCGACCTCACGCATGTTCATCAACGCTTGGACTTTCTTCATCACTTCCACTGGACAGGGCGAGCCCGCCATGACCCCGGTGCGCAAACTGCTCAGGTCATACGTGGCAAAATCGGCATGGCCTAGTTCAGCAATGAACATGGTGGGGACGCCGTAGAGGGCAGTCGCTCGCTCGGCCTGGACCGCTTCCAGCACTGCTTTGGGATCGAAACCCTCACTGGGGTAGATCATCGTGGCGCCGTGGGTAATACAGCCCAAATTGCCCATCACCATACCAAAGCAGTGATAGAGCGGCACGGGGATCACCAACCGATCCTGGTCGGTCAGGCGCATGATTTCGGCGACAAAATAGCCGTTGTTGAGGATATTATGGTGGCTGAGTGTGGCGCCCTTTGGGTAACCGGTGGTGCCACTGGTGTACTGGATGTTGATCGGGTCATCAAATTCTTGCTGGCGTTGGCGCTCGTGCAATTGCTCCATACTGATCTTATCGCCTAACATCTGCAAATCGCCCCAGGTGAGCATGCCCGGCGTCGGCTCTGTGCCCAAACGGATGACCAGGCGCAAATCCGGCAGTTGCGCAGTTTGGAGTTGGCCTGGCTCAACCGCCGAGAGTTCGGGCGCCAACGCATAGAGCATCGCCGTATAGTCTGACGTGCGGAACTGGGGCGCAATCACCAAATAAGTGCAACCAGACTGCTTGAGCGCGTATTGCAGTTCGTGCACGCGATAACTAGGGTTAATATTGACCAGAATCGCGCCAATTTTGCTTGTCGCCAATTGCGTGGTCGTCCATTCGGCGCAATTGGGCGCCCAGATGCCAATGCGTTCGCCTTTTTGCACACCCAGGGCAATCAGTGCACGGGCGCATTGGTCAACGTGCATCTTGAGTTCGCGATAGGTGTAGCGCAAATTTTGATGACGCACAACCAACGCTTCGTTCTCTGGATAGCGCGCGACAATCTGGTCAAACAGATCACCGATAGTAACGCCGAGCAAAGGTTTATCACTTGTACCGCTGACGTAACTCCAACTATTTTCGACCATGAGGGCACCTCCTGGATCAAATGGATGGGTTTTAAGCGACCAACTGTTTCTCCTCAAGCAACCTCAAACAAAGCGTACGCATCTTTGTCAATTCACGCTGAAACTCACGTTGCGCTTCTTCCGTTGGCAATGCATCAAATAGATCGGGCAACTGCACGCCATGGCTCATAATAGCATCGGCGGTCTGGTCATGTAAGTGACGGTGAATAAACAGACAATTCTCCACATGAAAGAAGATACGGAGTGCATCCGTCGCGCTGATGACGCCACTGGTCAACGAATCGAGAATCCCCAGATTCAAGAGTGAGAAGAGCGTCAATTGTTGGGCAGGTAGGCTACCTACTTCAGACAGTACATTTTTGAGATATATGTTATTAGTCATCATATCTAGCTCGGAAAAACTTTACGCCAGCCACTTGGCCAGACTCATGTTCAAAATAATGTACTTCACCAATGTTGCCTTGCTTGATAACCTTTTGCCATTTGCCTGGCAACAACTGTCGAAGATAGCGATGCACCACCGAGTTTCGCACAGGATACTTTATTGTACCATTTTTCGCAGGAAGCCATCTATCGGGGACCGAATCTGAAACGTAAACATTTGCATACAAATAAAGTGGCATCACGCCCCGATTATTTTAATAAGTTGATGAACCCATGATTGAAGAATATTTATATACGGATCTTCTCAACAACTTTTACAAACGTAAATAATGGTTCATTATTTACGTGATCGATCAGAAAACCAACGCGCTATTTCATGAAGAACCCGTGGAAAGTGATGGGATCAAGGTAGATTTTGCCAAAGTCTTTCGCGCAGAGTAAACCAGTCCAGGCTAAGTTCTCAAAATAGCTTGCCCTGGACTGGATTTTTGCCACGGCATAGGGCCATGAGCTATCACAGCCCTATGCCGTGCATCATCATGCCACCAACGGTTCCACGCGCACTGGGCAAACCTTCAACTCTGCGGTCTGCGTCACTGGGTCGTAGCCGGAGCCGGTGAGAATATTGACCGGTGTGTCGTTGAAACCGAAGCTGGCAAAGACGGTGCCACGCGGGGAACGCGCCGTGGCTTTGACTTTTATCTTGATGGAACCGCGCCGGCTGGCCATCGTGGCCCAACCACCGTCGGTCAGACCCCAGGCTTTGACATTATCCGGGTGTACTTCCAAGACTTCTTCGGGCACAAAATAGTCAATGCCTGCCGAGCGCCCCGTCTGGGTGCGTGTGTGATAGTTCTGGAGCCGCCGCCCTGTGGTCAGCCAGACGGGATAGGTTTCATCGATCATCTCAGCCGGGTCGCGATAACCGATCACGGCGAAGATGCCCCGCCCGTTGCTAAAGCCTTCCTCATGCAGCCGTGGCGTGCCCGGATGGCCTTTGTACGGTATCGGCCACTGATATTGTCCCAACGCCACCATGTCCCAATCGACACCGGCGTAGATTGGCGCAGCGCGACATAGTTCATTAAAGACTTCCTTGGCCGAATCATACTCAAAGCCGGGGAAACCCAGTCGTTCGGCCAGTCGACTGATGATCCACCAATCGGGTTTCGCTTCCCCCTGCGGCGTGACGGCGGCGCGCACGCGTTGGATACGCCGCTCTGTGTTGGCAAAGGTGCCATCGGTCTCGCCCCAGGCGGTCGCCGGGAGCACGACATGCGCCAGCGCAGCAGTTTCGGTCAAAAAGATATCCATGACAACTAGATGATCCAAGCTGCGCAAGGCGTGTTCCCCGTGGATGCGGTCGGGGTCGGAGACCACGGTGTTCTCACCGTCGATCAACATGGCGCGAATGCCTTCACCGCACATTTCTAGCGCTGTGACTTTGGTAAAGCCCGGTTCCAAATCCAGCGGTCGCCCATAGAGTTGCTCAAACTTGGCCTGATGCACCGGGTCGCTCACGTTCTGATAACCCGTATATTCGGTGGGTGCAGCGCCCGCATCGCCCGCGCCTTGAATGTTGTTCTGCCCGCGTAATGGATTAATCCCGGCGCCTTCACGGCCCAGGTTGCCAGTCATCAAGGCCAGATTGCACAAACTCTGCACATTATCCACACCGCAGATATGTTCGGTGATGCCGAGCGTGTAATAGATCGATCCGCGGTTGGTGCTGGCATACCAGATGGCGGCGGTTTCAATGTCCTTGGCAGGCACGCCGGTGATTTGGGCCGCCCATTCGGGTGTAAATTGTTTGACGTGTTCGATAAAAACATCCAAACCACTGGTGCGCGTCGCGACAAATTCATGGTTGATCAAATTTTCACGCGCGATCACATGCGCCATGCCCAGCAAGAGCGCGACATCGGAACCGACGCGCAAGGGGAGGTAGAGATCGGCCAGTTCTGCCAGCTTGATGCGCCGTGGGTCGGCGACAATCAGCTTCGCCCCGCGCGCCAACGACTTTTTAAGGCGCGTGGCAGCCACCGGATGACATTCAGTCATATTAGTGCCAATACAGAGAAAAACGTCCACCTTCTCTAGATCAGCCAGCGGATTCGACATCGCGCCACGCCCAATGCTTGTCGCCAGACCGGCGACGGTGGGAGCGTGTCAAGCACGGCTGCAATTGTCGATATTGTGCGTACCAAAGCCGGCGCGAATGAACTTTTGCATCAAATAATCGGCTTCGGTGGGTGTCCGGCCCGAGGCAATCCCATAGATGCTATGGCGACCATACTTTTCGGCCACATGCCGGAAGCCTTCCGCGGCGACGCTGAGCGCTTCATCCCAACTGGTTTCATGCAATTTGCCATCGGCACGGCGCACCATTGGATGTTTGAGACGCTCTGGGTGGTGAACATAGTCAAAGGCAAACTGACCCTTGACACAGAGCGCACCCAAGTTCGCCGGGCCATCCATTGCCGGTTGAATACCCAGGATGCGGTCGTTTTTGGTCAAAATGTCCACCGAACAGCCGACGCCACAATAGCCGCAGACGGAGCGGGTCTTTTGGACACCGGCAGCACGGAGCGGGATTTCTTTCGCGAGGTTCATGAGGCCACCCTCCTATCTGGTAAGATGCAGGCTTCTTGCACAGCAAACAAATTTTCACGAACAAATTTTCACTGGGGAGAATATCACTAAGCAGATTATCCAGAATCCTGTGCTAATTGTCAATCTGGGCGGCTGATGCACTGTCGTAAAGGATAGAGGCGCATGGCTAGCGATTATTGGAGATAGGATTTAGCATGATGGAGGGTTTTCGTCAGTAAGACCTCAGGTTGACCAACAATCTGGGAAATTTCCCGTAAACTTATCCCGTAGAGATAGTGGAGCAGCAGGATCTGTTGGACATCAGGTGAAAATTGTTGAAAGATCCGAGGAAAATCTCTTGCTTTGCCATCATCTCCATTAGCGGCTGCGACTGATGGCCATTGTTTTTTGCCCATGCGCGCATGATACTGTCGGCGATAATGGAGAACGTGGTGATAGGTAATTGCGAAGATTAGAACGGCGAGATTGGCTACCCGCAGGGAAGCAGAGAAGGTTTGAACGAGCTCAGAGAAGATCTCACGCATCAACTTTGGCACTTCCGCCTCGCTTACCGCATTATGGATAAGATAGTTGTAGAGGCATGGGCTCCAGTTCTCAACCAACTGGGCCCAGGCGATTGGTTCACCAGCAGATAACTGCTGGATAGATTCTGTTTCTTTTCTGTGCGCTATGGGCAACCCGTTGTGCGAGCGCGCTGAAGCAGATGCAAAGTAGCGATGCATGGTGAGCCTATCATTGTTTGGTTGATTGATTGCTATAGCACAGCTTCGTTAGACTGTTATCGCAGAAGTAAACTTATCCAGAAGACAATACAAACAATGAGGGCGGCTGCCCCTAACGATCGTAAGCAGAGGAGAATGATGCGCTCTGTCTGTGGTTTTAGGGGACGATTGTAGATGCTATGTTGTTGTGCCATGTGAATCCTCCTTCACCAGTGAGTAGCCACGTTGTGATCCAAGTGGTTGCGGTCAGATGTCGCTAGCATAACACAATTTAGGCGCGGCGTTGTCTCAAAAAGTGAGGGTAATGTCTCAATTATTCCGGCACGCGCAAAAGCGCCGTAGGGTAGTTGAGGCTAGCATGATTGCCCATGCCCATCCCAACCAACCTGCGTGCGCCTATGCTGCTTCTCTATTTGGGCATAATCGATGCCCAAATCTAGCTGACTAAATTAATTTGCTTAAATTAGAAGTAGATCTCCTTAAAAATTAATAAATTATAGGATTACGCAAATATGTTGTAAACTAACGAAAGTAAGCGCTGTGCTGGCAATGATTCAATCGCCTGTGGAGCCGATATTGCCAGGTCCACGCTTACGAAGTGTGGTTATACCTGTCTGTTGCATCATAACTTCCTTTCTGGAATCGACGTCCAGGGAATGATTAGTTGGGTCAATGCCATTTTGTGATCAGCAAAATGGTCAGGCGTAAAAATCACGGCAAGCTTGCAGCGCTATGTACTCTACTATTTATCGACTATTTATCTACGAAATTACTGATTACGTCTCTACTTTATTATTTAATCTACAGGATTACTGATGTATTATATTAGTCGTTACCGGCGTATCGATTCCTGCACGAGTTTGCTTACTGGAAGCTTACAGAATAACAGCAGAAATTATTGAAGTCTTGAGTAACCAACAAATTTATACCGCTTATGTCGCACTCTAATCGCAGCCCTGACAATCGTCACCGGAGTGATGCTACAGTAACCTTTTTCGATCAATTAAAGTTTGCCCTAGAACACTATCACCAGCCGGCGCTGGTCGGTGAGCGTTCTCCTTTTGCACAACCTTATTTCCTGGGCCAAGCCCTGCACCGATCCGCCGACGCGCTGACTAATCTAGGGCGTGGTTCTGCCCTATGCATGGCGTTAGAAAGCGCAGCCGTGGCCCTCTGGGCAGGCCCTTTGCCCACCACGCAAGCCCTGCTGTTACAAGTTGCGCTCCAAGCCAAAGAAGATGTCGGCTTGTGCGACCGCTATTATTATTTATTGCTCGATCTCACCTATTTCCATCACTACTTTGCACGGCCACGTAATCAGGCAGAAATTTACGACGACATTCTGCATGTGGCGCGGGCCACCTACGACCGGCATTTACGCGAAGCGCTTCAACGGGTGGGCGAAATGCTGCTCTTGCGTTTGCAGCCGACTTTGCCCTTGGAACAGCCGGTACTGAATGTTGAACTGATTGGGCGCGCCGCCGTATGCGATGAAAGTTTGGCTGCGCTGCGCCAGGGAAATTCGGTCTATCTTTGTGGCGTGAGTGGTATTGGCAAAACCACCGTGGGGGTAGCATTGGCCGAACGCTGGCCAACGTCGGCGATTTTCTGGTTTACGGTTCGGCTTACCCTCAACGATCAGCTCACAAGCCTGATCTTTGCCCTAGGCAATTTTCTCCATCAGCAGGGTGCTTCGCGACTCTGGCTTCAGTTGATGGCGAATGGCGGCCTTTTTCCTGATGCCAACCTGGCCTTGGAATTAACCCGCGCCGATCTAGCCGCGCTGACTGCGCCGCCACTCCTCTGTTTTGATGAAGTCGATCTGCTGCGATCACTGGATAGCGAGACAGAGTTGGTGCAGCATACTCAGTTCTTGGCCTTCCTGGAGGGATTGCATAGCTACGCGCCGTTGTTACTCATCGGGCAGCGGCATGTGCTACCGACGGATGTCGTCTATCCCTTGGCGCGCTTGACCAGCGCAGAGATGGCGACGTGGCTTACCCACGCTGGCGTAGCCTTTTCACCGTCACTGCTCGCCCGCGTAGAGGCCTATACAGGGGGCGCCCCACGGCTGTTGGCGCTCTGTTTGCTGCTCTATCGCACGATCCAGGCGCAGACAGCCACAACGTTTGATGACGTTTTAGATCAGTTGCCCCAAACGCCAGCCCTGGCGCCGATCTGGCAACGCCTACAGCAGCGTTTGGATCAAGCTGAGCGCACCTTGCTCCAAGCTTTATCGGTCTTTCGTAGCGCGACCCCACATGACGCCTGGCTCGAGGATGCAACGCAGGAGACCGCAGGCGCGAGTCCCCATAATTCGGCTATGCGCTTACAGCGGCTGATTGATGATGGTTTAGTTCGAGAAGATAATCGCGGCGGGGTGGCCTTGCTGCCCACTTTGCGCGAGGTAATCTATACCCAGCTTTCAGTAGAAGCGCGTGAGGAGTTTCATCGCCAGGCCGGCCTGATTCGCGCCAAGCGCGGCGAATACACAGCGGCCGCCTATCATTATCAACGCGCCGGTCAACCAGAAGCAGCGATTGCCGTCTGGCAGCCCCACGCCGACCAGGAATGTCGGCGCGGGCAGGCAGCGGCGGCGCTGGCAATTTTTCAACAGATTTCCGCGCACCGCTTGTCCGAAGCCACGGCGAACACGCTTCATCTGTTGCGCAGTCAACTGTATCAACTGTGCGGCCAATCGGTTCAGGCGTTAGCAGAGTTGGAACCGCTCAAAACGAAAACTGACGATTGGGTGGTTGACGCAGCGGTGATTGGCGGCGATGCCTTGCGCACTTTGGGTCAAACGGATGCGGCGCTGGTACGCTATGGCGACGGCTTGATGGCGGCGGCGCGCCTGTTGCGGCAGAACACCTGGTTGCATGCCAAGCGTGCGACAGTCTACATCAACCAGCGTGAATTGCACAATGCCCGGCGCGAAGCCCTGTTGGCGCGTTATCGTTTGGAAAATTTTGAGGGGGCCATTCAAGAGACAGCCGGTAATTATAGCGCCGCCCGCCAACACTATCTGGGTGCGTTGACCATGGCTGAAATGTTGGACGACAAAGCCGGCATTGCGCTGGTACAACGCAATTTGGGCGTCTTGGCTGCGCATCAAGCGGATGCCGAAAATGCCATCCACTATCATCAACAAGCCTTGGCCTTTTATGAACAGAGCGGGGATCGGGTGCGCGCCGAGGAAGTGCGCAGCAATCTGGCCGGGGTCTATGTGCAATTCAAACAATTCGGGACTGCGGGTGAACTGGCGCAGCAGGCGCTTGTCTTTTTTGAGGCCCAGCATAACGCCTATTGGATTGCCCAAAACACATCAAACCTGGCGACCGTCTACTTTGAACTTGGCGATTTTGGACAGGCGCAACAGTATGCCGAGCGGACGTTGGCGCAAGAGGAGCCGCAAAGTTATCCCTATGCCCTCTTTACCTTGGGCCAAGTGCGCCTGGCACAGCAACGACGGGACGAAGCAACCGTCTATTTTGCCCATGTGCACCAGATTGCGCAACAAAACGAGGATCATTTCCTGCTGGCGCAATTGAGGGCTATGCAGCAGGAAACAGATTTCAAAATTACAAATTTCAAAATTGAAGTCGCGCCCAAAGAGCACCCGCCTGACAGGTGAGCTTTTTCCACCTATCAGATCTCGGTCCTGGATGGTGGTTAATTGGGGATGGCCTTACTCGGCAAAGCGTAACGCTTTTTTATCACCCAACGCACCTGTCGGGCAGGTCTGCACGCATTGGCCACAAAAGGTGCAGGACGAATCTTTGAGAATGCCATTAAACTCGGTCGTAATCTGCGTATGGAAACCCCGATTCATCACGCTGATCGCATAGTCGCCCTCTTGTTCGGCACAGACGCGCACGCAGCGATAACAGGCGATGCACAAATCGTAGTCGCGCAACAAGAAAGGATTCTTGTCATCAAGGCGGCTGTGACCGGAATGTTCGCCGGCAAAGCGCTGCGGATCGACCGCGTAACGCTCAACGAGCAAGCTTAATTCCTGGGAAGCGTAGCCGCGCAAGGGGCTTACAGCAATTGTCGGATTTTCTGAGGTCACCATTTCCAACAACGTTTTGCGAAATTTCTCAATGCGCTCGCTCGTGGTCGTCACTTCCATGTTCGGGGTAGCCTTGAGGGTGCAAGACGCCACGGGATTTTTCGAGCCTTTGAGTTCAACGACGCACAGCCGACAAGCGCCAAACGGTTGCAGGCGTGGGTCATAACAGAGCGTGGGCACAAATTTATCGGTTCGGGTGGCAATCTCGTAGATAGTTTCACCGGCGGCGAAATCTACCAGTTCGCCATCCAGCATAATCGTCGCTTGTTCCATGGTTAACTCCGTCATTGCTTTCATTTACCCACGCACATGATCGGCCACCTGCTCGGGGAAATAGCGCACCAGGCTCTCAATCACCAACGGTGCCGCCATGCCCAAACCACAAGCGCTCACCGCTTTCATCGTCTGGCTGATGTCGTCCACTTCGGCCAGCCAGAGGGGTAAGGCTTGGGGGCCCACGCCAGCCAACCGTTCCATCAAGCGCTGGGTGCCGATGCGACAGGGGAAACACTTGCCACACGATTCGTGCGCAAAAAATTCCATTGCATTATGCGCAACTTCCACCATATTGCGACGATCATCAAAGGCGATCATCCCGGCCGCGCCCAACATCGAGCCTTTGCTGCGGATGCTTGGTTCGTCAATCGTCGCCGTCGCCAGATCATCCTTGGCCAAAAAACCACCAGAAAGCCCGGCCATCGTCACCGCTTGCAACGCGCGCCCGGGCAGAGGTCCACCCGCCCATTCATAAAGCAGCGTGCGTAATGGCAAACCAAACGGCACTTCATAGTTACCCGGTCGTTGAATATCGCCCGACAGGCTGACAAGCTTCGTGCCCGCATGACCATTGCGCCCCAATCCCTGATACCACTCGGGGCTGCGGCGCATGATCTGCGGCACTGAGGCCAACGTCTCCACATTGTTGACAGCCGTCGGCAAATTTTCAAAGCCGTGCGTCACCGGGAAAGGCGGGCGGTTACGTGGAAAAGGATGTTTACCTTCCAGACTGTTCAAGAGTGAGCCTTCTTCGCCACAGATATACGCGCCCGCACCGCGCCGCAGATACAAATCAAAGTGGAAATCTGTGCCAAGGATATTTTTGCCCACCAAATTGGCGGCGACGGCGGCGTCAATCGCCTGCTGCAAGGTTGCAGCAATTTCGGGATATTCATAACGCAAGTAAATAAAGCCACGCCTTGCGCCCGTGGCATACGCGGCAATGGTCATCCCTTCAATCACGGCAAAGGGATCATAATCCAGAATCGCCCGATCCTTGAAACAGCCCGGCTCGCCCTCGTCGGCATTGCAAACAATCGCTTTGGGTTGACCCTTGGCATCGGCGACAGCTTGCCACTTTTGGCCGGTAGGGAAACCGGCGCCGCCGCGCCCCGCCAATTTGCTCTGGCGAATAAACTCGATCACGGCGGCAGGTGTCATCGTGGTGACCGCGCGCGTCAGGCCTTCGTAGCCGTGGGTAGCCTGATAGCCGGCCAGTGTGTTGCGGCCTGGCTGGCGAATCTCGGCAAAGACACATTCTTCAATGCCACCGGGGTTCGGTGGTGGCAAGATCGTCGCTTTGTGGACCAGCTTCTCTACACAATCCCCCACCAACACGCGTGGCCCTTGCAAAACAGGCACAGGTTCATCACAACGCCCGGCACAGGGCATGGCGGTGGCGCCTTGCGCTTGCAAAGCAGCAAGCATTTCTGGGCCGCCACGCAAACAACAGACTGGCCCGGTGCAAACGCGTGGGGCGTTGCGGCCTTGTGGTTCGCGCGAAAAATGGTGATAAAAAGTGACCGTGCCAAAAAGATCAGCGAGCGGCATGCGCAAACCCTGGGCAATCGCGCGCAGCGCAGTTTCAGAAAGAGTACCATCGCGCTCATGAAAGGCATGGAGCAGCGCCAGAAGCGGCGCAGGTTCACCACGCCAATATTCGATTAATTCTGAGTCAGTCGATCCGGGATCGGTAGGAAACACCATGCATTGACTCCATGCAGATAATCACAATAAGCTGTGGGCAAAGGGGAGCTACACTCGCACAGGGGATTATGACGTATGCGAGGCCAAATTGTCAATTTGTGATTTTTGGTGCTAGACCTCTCCCCCACCCTTCGTTGCTGGGAGGGAGCCAGTTACGGGGTAGATGAGAGGGATTTTGCATTCACTATTAATTATTAAATATTCACTATGTCGGTGGCTCAACCGTCAGCATCGAGCCGCGCACAGGCAACGTGCGCTTTACGATTGAATTGCGTGAGGCTCGCCAGTTTTATAGCGTCCTGCAGCCGTTGACGGCCTGCGTCTAGCCAAGCAGACCCCGGATTATTTTTGTACGGACCCGCGATGGCGGGTCCGTACTGTTTGTTGGCAGAAGCGTAGTCGGCGATGGATAGAATAATTGCGCCTCTTGGCCCAGGTTGTTGGACGGCTAGCTTTGTGCTACCATTTAGTCCATCATACAATAATAAGCCAATTGTTTCGTCACAAAGAAGGAGGGGTTTATGCCAACCAGCAAAAAGAGCACGCTGTATCCATTTCTAGCGCTGATTTTCTTGATTTCAGCACTCTGCATGAGTGCATGTCTGCCTGCTGCGCCGGTCACAACGCCGGAAGCAGCGACGGTGGTGGCAACAACCCTACCGGCCACGGCCGCCGCAGAAACTACTGTCATCACCCAAACTGCGATCACACAAACCGCAAGTACCACGGCCAGCCAGAGCGGCCCTGTCTATACGCTACCCGATCTGAAGGCACGGAGCGTGGTAGCCGTGGCGGCCAATGATTTTACCCCGTTTGATTACGTCGATCCGCAGACGGGCAAAGCGGTGGGCATGGAATATGATCTGGTCAACGAAGCCTGCCGTCGCCTCAATTGCACGGTAGACTGGAAGACTTCGGCCTGGGATGGCATGATTGCGGCTGTGCATGGGGGTCAGTTTGACATTGGCATGGACGGCATCACGATCAACGACGAGCGCAAACAGCAGGTCGATTTCTCGATTCCCTATAAAACCTTGCAGAGCTTTATGCTGGTGCGCAAAGATGAAACGCGCTTTACGACCCCAGCAGAATTCAAGGCCGATGCGAAATTGCTGATCGGTTCGCAGGCCGGCACCACCCAATTTTTCACCGCGGTCTATAATATTTTGGATGGCAATGAGCAAGACCCGCGCATCAAGCTCTTTGACAATTTTGGCGCGGCGGTTCAGGCCTTGATTGCTGGCGATGTTGATTTAGTGTTGGCTTCGGGCGAAAGTGGCAAGGGTTATATTGGCGCCAACCCCGACAAGCTGAAAATTGTGGGCGATCCGCTGGGCAATGAGGACATTGGCTTTATCTTCACCCCCAAGAGCGATTTAGTCGAGCCGATCAACAAGGCGATCGGTTCGATGCAGCGCGATGGTTATATGGACTATCTGAACAAGCGTTGGTTCTATCTCAATGATCCGAATGGCAAAGATGTCTATGACAATTTGCCCAATTTGGACGGCCGCCCTGTGCTCGCCGTGACGGCGAATGACTATACGCCGCTCAATTTTGTTGACCCCAAAACGGGCAAAGCGGTTGGTTGGGAATATGATGCGGTGAACGAAATCTGCCTACGGCTCAGCTGCAAACTCGAGTGGAAGACTTCCGCCTGGGACGGCATGATTGCAGCGATTGCAGGCGGCCAGTTCGATGTAGGCATGGATGGCATTACGATCAACGACGAGCGCAAGCAACAGGTGGACTTTACCGCGCCGTATATGACCAGCCAACAGTTCATGCTCGTGCGCGCCGGTGAAGATCGCTTCACAACGCCCGCCGAGTTCGCCGCCGATGCCAAATTGCTGATTGGTTCGCAATCCGGCACGACCGGTTATTTTACGGCGATCAATGAAGTGTTAAAGAGCAAAGAAGGCGATCCACGCATCAAGCTGTTTGATAATTTTGGCGCCTCAGTGCAGGCATTGCTCGGCGAGGATGTGGACATGGTATTGGTGGACGCTGCCAGCGGACGCGGCTATATCGGCGCCAATCCTGACAAATTGAAGATCGTAGGCGATCCGTTGGGCACCGAAGATTTCGGTTTTATTCTGCAAAAAGGCAGCGATCTAGTGGCCCCTTTCAATGCTGCCATCGACTCGATGAGACAGGATGGTTATCTGGATCATTTGAACACCAAGTGGTTCTTTCTCTATGATCCGAACCCATAATTAATGGCGAAAGCGTAATCGTTACAATTGGCCCAGCAGAACCCGCAGACCGATCGGAAAATGCGGATTGATATTCTAGAAAGCGAGTGATTTAGGCTTTTTGTTCGTGTGCAGAGCAGAAGGCAAATCAAGACTTTTAACCGCAGAGGGCACAGAGAACGCAGAGAAAATCCACTTTGCGTTCTCTGTGCCCTCTGCGGTTGATTCGCCCTCGCGGTTGCGTTATAGCTGTATAAAGATTAGATCATTGAATTGCTAATGGATGGCATTCAGTAAGCCTGGTGCTTCTCTGCACCCGCGGTTCTGAGGGTCTCGAATCCTTTTCCGGAGTTTATGATGTCTGTTCAACCGATTCAGCCCGCCGCCAAGCAACCCCAGGGCAGCGGCCTCAGCCATTTTCTGGCCCGTCTGCCCTATTGGCTGCTGGCGGCGATTTTACTCGCCATTCTGTTTCTATGGAAGGTCTTTACCAACACCAATTACACGATCATTTTCAAGGCCGTCATCGGCGGCGTCGGCACGACAATTTGGGTGACGCTAGTGGCCTATGCCGGGGCGCTCTTGATCGGGCTGATCATTGGTTTACTACGCATCACCCGCAACCGTGTGCTCTTTGAGATCACCTCATTTTACGTGGAAATTGTGCGCGGTGTGCCAGTTTTGGTCTTGCTCTATTACATTGCCTTTGTCGCCGCCCCCGAATTGGTCACGGCGATCAACTGGGCGGGTGTGGGTCTGGATCGAATTGGGCTGAATTTTCTGGGCGCGCCTTTGATGCACTTTCAGGTGCGCAACCTGGACTTTGCCGCACGCGCCATTCTTGCGCTGATCATCGGCTATAGCGCCTTTATCAGCGAAATCTTCCGCGCCGGCATCGAGAGCATTGAGCGGGGTCAAACCGAAGCGGCGCTCAGCCTGGGCATGACGCGCTGGCAGACCTTGCGCCTGATCATTTTGCCCCAAGCCGTGCGGCGCGTCTTACCCCCACTCGGCAATGATTTTATCGCGATGCTCAAAGATTCTTCGCTCGTCTCTGCGCTGGGCGTACAGGATATTACACGAATTGGCAACACCTATTCGGCCAGCACGTTTCGCTATTTTGAAACCTACAATGTGGTCGCATTTCTCTATTTGGTGATGACAGTGGGGTTGGCTTTGTTGGTGCGTTATCTGGAAAAACGGATGCCGAACGCGTAGGCGGGATGCGTGGAAGTTGTACAGTATTTTTTTGATGAGTGATGAGTAATAAGTGAGTTGCTATTGTCACTCATCACTCATCACTCATCATCCTTAAGGCCATTTCAATCAAATAAGGATCCAACGTTTGCCGAACAAAATCATGCGTAGGTGCGTGCTTTTAGCCGCACCATTGGGGTATACGCAGCACGTGCGGCTACAAGCACGCACCTACTGGATCCTTTATGCTTTGATTGCGCCTAAGCCATCGTCGCTTGACGCACGATCTCGCGCAATTGATCAAAGTGGCGCTGCTCGTGCCAGAGACCGAGCAGATAGCTAGCGGTGGCGTTAAGTTGGCCGAAGCGCTCGATCATTGGTTCGGGCAGACCCCGGAAATTGTTCAATTGCGGCGTGTCGGGCCAGGCACTCAGATAGCCCAGGCGGATGCGCTCACTTTCCTTGACGCGTTGCCGGCACTGGTCAGCCGTGGTGACAATTTGCCAGTCCATTTCATAGCGCAGACGCGGCTCAAATGGATAAAGAATGCCGCGGGCCAGAATGGAACTGACAGCCGCCGCCTCTTCAGCGCTGGCGGTGGCGTGTACCAGTAAATGGGCGATATTCCAGCCCTCTTGATCGCCGGCAGCGGCATCTTTGGCAATCAAAACCGCTTGCTCATCATTCAGATCTTGGATCAGATCATAAATGATCTCAATACTTTCTTTGGTGGCAGCTTCCAAATCGGCAACGGCAAATTTTTGAGAAAATTCCACCATTTTTATCGTGTTGTTGTCGATTGGCGTAAAATCAATGACCATAATCACTTCCTTGGGCTAGCGAACAGAGAATTGCGGCATTATTACCATCTAGTTTAGCTTGTCTTGTTGGCATTGCCAAGTTAAACAGTTGATACACAGGGCTGGAGTAGTGGTGGCACCCAATCGACGTTTGTACGGAAATCATAAAATCGGTTAAAATTTTCAGGGTAACCCCAGTTCATTGATGGCTCAACTTTAGTGTGAACATAGGACAGGAGAAATCTAGATGGCTACAGAAAACGCCAATGGCAGCAACAGTGCGATCACGGGCACCTTTGCGGTCAAGGCCGGCCTCGCGCAAATGCTCAAGGGCGGTGTGATTATGGACGTGGTGACGGCAGAACAGGCACGCATTGCCGAAGAAGCCGGCGCTTGTGCCGTGATGGCGTTGGAACGCGTGCCCGCCGATATCCGCAAAGATGGCGGCGTGGCGCGCATGAGCGACCCGCGCATGATCAAAGAGATTATCGCCGCCGTCACCATTCCCGTGATGGCCAAGGCGCGCATTGGCCATTTTGTCGAAGCGCAGATCCTTGAAGCGCTGGGTATCGACTATATCGACGAAAGCGAAGTGCTCACTCCCGCCGATGAAGAGCATCATATCAACAAGCACAAATTCAAAGTGCCCTTTGTGTGTGGTTGTCGCGATTTAGGCGAGGCGTTGCGCCGCATCTCTGAAGGCGCCGCCATGATCCGCACCAAAGGCGAAGCCGGCACCGGCAACGTGGTGGAAGCCGTGCGCCATGCCCGCGCCGTCAATGGCGCGATTCGCCGCCTACAAACCATGGACGAAGACGAACTGTACGCCTTTGCCAAAGAGATTCGCTCGCCCTATGACTTGGTAAAGCAGACCGCCAATTTGGGCCGGTTGCCGGTGGTCAATTTTGCCGCCGGTGGTGTGGCTACCCCAGCCGACGCCGCCCTCATGATGCAATTGGGGGTGGATGGTGTGTTTGTGGGTTCGGGCATCTTCAAGAGCGGCAACCCAGCCAAACGCGCCAAAGCGATTGTGCAAGCCGTTACCCACTATAATGACCCCAAGATTTTGGCCGAAGTCAGCGAAGACCTGGGTGAGCCGATGGTGGGCATCAATATGGATACGCTGTCGGAGCAAGATAAGATGGCCGTACGCGGTTGGTAGAGAAGGGGTTATAGAGATTGATAGCTTAATCTTCCATCGCTCAAGCTTATCTCGATTTGTGGGTTGGATCGTGATTCTGCTAAAGATTTCATGCTGAGTGAACTACTATTTTCACTCAGCACTTTTCACTCAGCATTAGAGTTTATTCCGATTTATTATTTGGATAGCAAAACAGCGCCAGATCGGTCTTGTAGGTGCGGTTTTTAACCGCACAATCTGGGTCAATCCAGCCTTGTGCGGTTAAAAACCGCACCTACAAAGGCACAAAATTAAATCGGAATAAGGTCTATTCTTCATCAACCAAAACTTCGCTAGAGAACAATAAGTAATCTATGCCTGATTTCTCTTCATTAACCATCGGCGTGTTGGCCTTACAAGGCGCCTTTATTGAACACATTCACATGCTGCGCCAACTAGGCGCCAAGGCGGTTGAGACCCGCAAGCCAGAACAGCTAAGCGAGCTCGACGGCTTAATCATTCCCGGCGGTGAAAGCACAACCATGGGTCTGATCGCCGAACGCTGGCAT
>JBBQBY010000055.1:0-21663 GCA_038318235.1 Caldilineales bacterium | reverse complement strand
TCATAAAAACCAAAAGCGAGTGGTTGGGAAACAAATTTGAATGTCATAGCTTTATCGTTACCAAAATAATCGTACACACCAAAATAATCCTATATGATGTACCAGAAAAATAGCTGATCGGCGCGGCCAGAAAACCGCGCCCATAGTCCCACTTGTTACAAATTTGATCAAAAATTCGACAATCCTTCTCAAGATGATTATACTGCCCTTTGCATTAAAATAAGCAAAAATATGAAAAGCCAGATGTTACGACGCACACCTTTGCTCTTCATTGATTTATATTTTGGGATTTATATTTTGGCTGATCAATCACAAGCGAACCAGTTGGATAGAAAGTGATGCAGGCTTGCCCACTTGTGATTGATGAGCGCATCTTTTGTATGACATTATCGATTGGATTTTGTTTATCTGTTTTTGGTAAGGAGTGAATTGTTGTGCCCATCTATGAGTTTGTTTGCCAGGCTTGTGGTTACGATTTTGAGAAAATTCAATCTTTTTCTGATGCAATTGCGCCTACTTGTCCTAGATGCCAGAGCACCGAGGTGCAGCGTCAGATGAGCCGTCCTGCCATTCATTTCAAAGGCAGTGGTTGGTATATCAACGATAGTAAATCTGATAACAAAGATAAGAAAGCGACGGATAAAAAAGCCGCCACCGATGAGGCGGCTAATCCCACGACAAAAACTGACAACGCCAGCAATGATGCTGGTGATTCAGCTAGCAAAGATACGGCGGCCAAGCCCGAGGCCAAGCCTGATTCTAAGCCGGAAGCGCCCGCCACAAAAGAGGTCGCTAAGAGTAGCAATGCGGCGGAGAAGAGCGCTGCGGGCTCCTCTTAATGCATTGAGAAGTAAATAGTCGGGAATCTACTCTACAGACAGATAGTGCGAAAATTAAGAATAGTGTAAAATGAATTTAGTTGAGCGGTCTGGCTCGCAACAGACCTAGTTGTTTATCCGCTTAATTTTTAGAAATCATGTTTGTTTATATCAAGTGTAGTGATTTCTAAAAATTAAATCGTCGCGGCACTAGTGGTAGATAAAATACGGCTTCATCTGTGCAAAGTATACAACATAAGCCAATGATTAGATATCAACCTTTGGGATTGCATACTGCTGTCTGATGAGCGAAAATGAACAGGTCATTTCCAATTTGAATCTTTAGGAGGAGAGTCATGACTGTACCACGGCGTTTTGGTGTGTTGCGCTTTATTGGCACATTGTTAAAGGTGATTGCATGGATCATCTTGATTCTTTCAATATTAGGGGCAATTGGTGCTGGGTTGGCGAGTAGCCAACTGGGGCAAGCGGTCGCGCAAAATAATCCAATTTTGAGCAGCCTGTTTTCTACCCCGGCCGGTGGAATTGTGGCCGGTGTGATCGTATTATTGTTTGGTCTGATCTATTTTCTGGCGTTATATGCCACTGGCGAAAGCATCCACATGCAACTGGCTGTCGAAGAGAATACGCGCTTAACCGCTGCGCTGTTGCTCAGAATGCACCAAGAAAGCCAACAAGAGACCCGCCCCACCTACGCTTCTGGCTTTGCGAACGAACCGTTTGAAAGATAGTTTCGTCTAGTTCTTATTATCACCTCAATATAAAAAACAGTGGTCGCTGCTCCTGTGTAGAAGCAGCGACCACTGTTTTTTATACCGGATACCCGATGATTATAATAGAGAAAGTATTTAAAAATTAGACAATCGTAGGGGCGTGATTCATCACGCCCCTACAGGATTTGTCGATTGTTTAAATGGTTCGTCTATAAGCGGTAAAAATTTATTTCAGCCTTATGTAGCGTACACTCTCACCTGCGCTCTATACGAATGATCCGTAGTTATACGAGCAATAGCTTCTCTTGCACCAGGGCCGCTAGGAAAGAACGTTCTTGAGCCCCGTCAAATAGAATGGAAAGCGTCGTTTCGCCATTCACAGCCGCGACACTGGTAATCACGCCGTCGCCATAACGTTCGTGGCGGACGCGTTGCCCCGCTTGATAGGCGGGCATTACCGCTAGCTTGTGGTTCTTTTTCTCAGCGGGTGCTACAACCGGCGCCGCGGTTAATCCCAACTCGCGATCACGCCAACTTTCTGACAATACAGCCATCATCTGTTCAGGATTTTTGACGATCAACCCGCGTAAACGCATGGCACGATCGTGGGCTGCACTCAGGATGGGCATCCACTGCTGTTTCTGCCGCGCCGGGCGATCGCTCTGCGCCAATAGACGACTGGCGCGTGATAAGATCGACAATAAGTGCTCAAATTGCTTGAGCGGATCATCGTCTAGATCAAGTGTGACCAGTTGCACCCCGTTCAATCGGCATAGCTCTGCGCGTGTTTGATCGCGTTGTTCGCTCTCTTGCGCCTCCCAATCACTCTGGCGCCCCTGGCCTTTGGCTGTCAACCCAATAAAGCGCACGGCAATGCCCACATCAGGATAAAGTTTATCGAGCTTGAGTTTCCGTTTGGTGGCTGGATTAATTAGCCAAGGCGGGCTAACATTGTCCTGTTGATTAAATCCTTCTAACGTGCGCGCCAAGATTTCGCGCCACGCATTCATGACTAAGTACATGTCTGAACGCTTCTTTCCTGTATTGATTACGGCAAGATTGTTGACTGGCTGTGATCGCTGATCATTCGGTGCGGTATCTATACTAAGTTCAGAATGAAACCCGGCGTTTTCGTCAACGATCTTCCTGGAACCCTTCAGGCTCTTCAGGGTAATCGAATCGATCGGTGACCCCTTCCAGGAAGATTAGAACGCCGGTTCTCAACTTGATTTGAGTATAGTAGTGATAAGTGAGAAAGGTCATTTGAGCTCACTCGTCACTTATCTTCAGTAATGCTTATTTATAGCATAATTATAGCACATGCGTTCTGTTTTTGCAACTGGTTTCGCTTGTTCTTTAGCGAAATGCATCCATGCTAGCCGGGCGTTGAATGGTGCGGGCAGGGGCTGGTGTCGTGTCCGCTGGCAATTGATAGCCACGAATGACCACGACCGGCTGGCCTTCATTGCTTTGCCCCATCATCAGGCTGGCGGCGGCGGCCAATTCATCGGCAATACATTCTTCGCTGCTCTGCAATTCATAGCCAAACAGATCATGTAAGCCGCGCTGATCCCAGATTGGTGGCAAACCAGCACAGCCAATACAGACCCCAACCGTACCTGAGCGCCACGGTCGGCCATGGCTATCGTTAATAATGACAACTGGCGCAATGCCAGTTAACGTCGCTAATTCCTGGCGAAGTTGCTCCGCGCTGGCGTCGGCATCGGCGGGCAGGAGTGCAAGGTATTCATCACCATTGGCGCCCGTCTGCACATTGCTGCGGTCTACGCCAGCATTGGCACAAATCCAGCCACTCTTCTGCTCGACGACCAGCAACCCACGCCGGACGCGGATCTGTTCGCAACTATCGCTCAAAACTACCTGGACGTGGCGCGCATCTTTGCCCACGATTTCGGCCACCCGCTCGGCTTCGGCATCTGGCACAACATCGGCCAGGCGTACCAAGTGGCCTTCGGCTTTGCTCACAATCTTTTGAGCGATCACCAGAATATCCCCAGCCTGGAGCGTTTCGCCAGCCGCAGCCAAACAATCTACCATTAACGCGGCCAAGTGATCACCGATTTGGATCATTGGGAAATGAGGGATGGGAAACATTTGCATAGATTTCACGGATTATGCTCGATTCTTTACTAAAAACTGGCGATAAAGGGATGACAGAATACGCGTTACTTTTTGCATCGGTCAAATTTGCCCGGCAGGCACAAAACGATAACCACGACCACGTTCATTTTCGATGATACCGATGGGTGGCGTCTGTTGTTCCAATTGCAGACGCAGGCGCCGGATCGCTTCTTGGACGCGCCGCGTGGACGAATTGGGGCGTTTCCACACATCCGCGAGCAATTGTTCGGTTGAAACAATGCTCTGGCTATGGTTCAAAAAGTAACGCAGCAGTGCGGCCTCCATCTTGGTCATCTGTTCATAGATCGGCTCTTCGACGGTGCTGGCGCGGCTTATGCTCGGATAAGGCGTAGGCGACGGCCTCGACTGTGCCGATGCGCGTGTGAGCCTTTCGGCTAGAAATTCCGCAAAGAGGGGTGAAAATATCTGATAACCTGGTACGCCATTGCGCTCACTATACGTCACAACCGCCAAATTGATCAACCAATTGAGTGACGAAGATTGGCCATGCGTCAATTGGCGAGCAGCTAAAGGTGTGAATAGTAATTGTTCGAGCAAACTCAGTGCGTTGATTGGATCGATATAGGGTGGTGGATTTTGCAAATGTTGCCACAATGCCATAAAGAGTGGGCGTCCATATTCAGCCAGCCGGAGCCGCAGCAGCGTAAGCGCCGCGGTTCCAGCCAAGTGATCGGCCCGCGTTAACTGATCCGGCGGCAACATTTGCTCAACTTCGGCCAAACTGTCACCTAGTTTGCGCAGTAAAAAAGGATGCCGCCCGGTGAGTTCAGCCAGCGTACCAAGCACGGGCTGTAGGCTCTGAAATTGTTGTTGGTAGGCCATGAGCCATGTTTGGGCGGCTTCGGGCTCTAGCAGCCCTAGAAAGCGTTGGGTAAACAGCTCAATCAAGGATGATTCGGCCAACTCACCGCCTAAATCGTAGAGCGGCTGATCGGTGGTCATAATTAATACGGCCTCGGCCATCAGCAAGCGGAGTAAGTGAATTAAATTGATTGGCTCTGGCGCCTGATTGATCAATGCAGCGAAGTTATCTAACAAGAGGATAAGTCGATGTCCTTGCTGGTTTAACTGGCGTGCCAACTGCCAGATGCGCCGGCTCGTATTGGCCTGACCTTCGATCTCAGCCCAACTACATTCAATATTGGCTGCTCGCACCTGCTGCGTTAGCACCTCATACAGTGCTACTAGCCCATCAATTTTAGTCGCCATTTGATCAACGTCCGGCGCTTGCCAGGTGCAATCGAACGGCACAATCACAAAGGCAGCTTTTTGGCGTAATAGACTCTGTTCAGAAGCTAGCTGTTTTAATAAGCTGCTTTTGCCAATCAATCTCGCGCCAACGAGCACAAAGCTACCAGGGTCGCTGGCCAGCCCCCCGCGCACAATCTCACGCATAATATTCTCGCGCCCATAAAACAGTTGGGTAGATTGTGGATAACTTTGTGGATAACTCATGTTATTGGTGATAACTCTGTGAAAACCCTAAAATAAATTCTGATAATCCATTAGTTTATGTTTAAATGGAAGTAATTGTGTTTTATATGCGTGATTTATGTTTATATTTGTGTAATTATGTATATATAGTGTATTTATTTATGTATATTGTGGGATAATACTTTGCTTTCCTGCTGCCTATCTACCTATTTACACTTAATATACATGAACCTTGTGTGTACGACAAATTATATCCACAAAAACCGTGCGCATTAAATCTACATTTGCCATACGTAGAAGGCCTATGGTGTAGTCATCAATTGCCAGTCCAGATAGTTGAGGATGGTTTGCGTAAGATAGGTGGGTTGTAATGCCCTGTAATCGATGGACATCTCCTCCATAGGGGAGTTTCCCCGCTTATGAATTCTCATCGCAAGATAATTCTCATTGCAAGATAAAAGGAGAAGTTATGCGCTATTCAATGCTGCTGCCAAAGGTAGAAGAACATCACACCATCAATGACGCCTTGCTTAATCATATCTATACATGTCGTTGGCGAAGCGCCATTTGTTTGGCCTTGTTCCTACTCCTCACGCCAGGTGTCACAGGGGTTGCCCAGGCCGATTCGTGTACGGATCTGGTGGCGGACAGCAGCCTGGAAAGTGGTTCCGGTTGGTTCATTAAGACGAATGGCGGCTACACGCTGCTTAGCACGGTGCAAGCCCATACGGGCTCTGGATCAGCCTATTTGGCGGGCGTGGATCATGCTAATGACATGCTAAGTACGAAGCTGGCTTTACCGGCTGATCAAGCATCGCTCGTGCTGAGTTTTTGGTGGAAGGTCAATAGCGAAGACCGCAGTGATGTTAATGATAAATTCGCGGTGCAAATTGTTGATGGCGCCGGTAAAACGCACAAAAACCTATTTACCCTGGGCAGCGAACGCGCTTCTAACCAGTGGCAGCAGACCACGATCGACTTGCGCGATTTTGCCAACCAACAAATTCAATTACAATTTGCGGCCAAAACCGATGATGCCCTGGTGACCGATTTTTTTGTGGACGACGTTGAGGTGAATGCGTGTGGAGGCTAGCTTGGCCAGCTTTTATTGATAAAGTCCGGCTAATTTTTCGCGCCAGGCAATGTTGGATCGGATGTCGGTACTGTCGCAGAATTGGTCAACACTCCCAATCAGTGGTCGTTCTGCAATGCGCTTGATCGCTTCCTCTTTAATTTGTGCCAGCAAGGCATCGACAAAATTATCCGCTTGAATCACTTGAAACGGGCGACTGTGAAAACTAGCGAGTGTTTCCGCCACGTGCTCTGTGATACCCAGTTGGTTGTGCCGGCGAGCCAGCGCGCGGCACGCCTCGCCCAAGGCCACTTCGCGCACCTGCCAACTTTGGGCGCGCTGCACCTGCCATAACAACGGCCCGATCTCCGCGGCGCTGCTGAGTTGGTGGAAGGCTGCACCAAACCACTTTGGATAGGGCGCATACTGTTGCTCCAGCAAAAAACAGAGATTCATCACATCGCGCACCAACCGCGCCCCGATCACCGACGAACCTAACTCATCACCGACATAGCCGGCGCGCGCCATCAGATGGTTTTCTTGCGCAATGCGATGCCAGCCCGCGGCCAGCAGATAGAACCAGACATCTTGGGGATACCAGGCCAAGCGCGCGCGTATGGCGCTGAGTTCGCCGACGCCATCGAAATAGACTGCCCCGGCGGTCATTTCGCGGAGGATCTGCGACGGTAGGGTAAGCCAATCAATGGCGGTCAACGGCTGATCAATCGCATACCGTAAATGTGACCAGAAAAATTTGCGCACGGTAACGATCTCAACCCCGCGGTTGGGCATAACTGTAGCCTGCCCGTCTTGGCTTATACTTGGATTGGTCGGAAAGCCATAAAAGTGAGGCGGCAAGTGCTGCTGCATGACGGCGCGGATGGGATCGGCATAAGACCAATCTTGCTCGCGCAGGAAGATCAGCACGGTTGGCCCCCAATCGTGATCCATCGACATTGGGGTGTCAAAGCCCAGCACATCACTGCCAGGGCCGAGCTTCGCTGCCGCATGGGGCACGTGGGGAAAATGGGCGTCTAGGTGTGGTCGCACCGCTTCCAGATAAAAGCGGCGACTCAGTTCTAGGCCGGGGATGAATGGTTCGGTGATCACGCGCGCCTGGCGATAGACAAGTTAAGCGCTGTATGCTGCGGCGATCTTCGCCGCAGCATACAGCGCTTAATAGCCGTGAGGGTTAGGGTGTAGTCGGTGTCAACACTGTCGCATCTGTGATTAAGCTGCTGCTGGTCACGACATCGCTGGCTGTGATCGTGCCGGTGACTTGCAGCGTTGGCGTCTCAATCGCAACGGGCGTCCAGGTCGGCGTGTCGGCAACCACTGGCGTATCGGTCGGCGGCGCTGGCAAGGGTGTGTCGGTTGGCGGGACAGGTGTGTCAGGCACAATCGCGGTCGGTGGTGGCTCGGCTGACGTTGGCGGCGGTTCTACCGAAGTGGGCGGCGTCACGGGTGTTTCGGTGGCTGTCTCGGTGCTCACCGGCGGCAGTGGCGTCCACGTTTCTGTGGCGGCGGCGGGCGTCCAAGTGGGTGTCGGTTGGCCGACAAAGAGATGTACCTGCGCCTCGTAGGCGTTGCCATGCGTATCGTGTACCACCAAGCGCAACGTGTGCGGACCATCGCCCAACTTACTCGTATCCCATTGGCCGAGTTCGCCGTCGAGCACTGGCGTGTTATTGCCCGCAAAAGGTGGGCTGAATGCACCAGGGTTGTGGCTGACGCCGTATTGCAACTCATAGCTGGCAAAGGCCGGCGCATTGGCGATGCCACGCACGGTTACAATGCCACTCACGACTTCTCCCGTCACCGGTTCACGGATCGCAATTTCCGGTTTGAATGTATAGACATCACTGGCGTCGGCCGGCGGCTGGGCAATCCCATGCTCTTCGGCCCACTTGCGATATTGCGGCGGGTAGACCTTGAAGACTTTTTCCTCGATCGCGTTTTGCGGCGTAAATTCGTTCGCCAACTTGCCGGTTGTTTTGTCCAGACGCACCTTTTGGTAGAGGTCTTTCTCTTTGGGCAGCGGTGGACGGTCGTCGGCAAACCAATGGCTGCGTTTTTGTGGACAAGCTTCGCTGGGCAGCGTACCAGTGTCGGCGCAAACTTCAATCTGGCGGACGCCCGGCGGCGGCGTAAATTCCTGGATCGGCTGGTCGGCCAACGCCGTCTGCATAAACTGATTCCAGATCGGTGCCGCGCCGGTAATGCCCGTGACGTTGATCATCGGTGAGTCGTCGGCATTGCCGACCCAGACCCCCGTGACCAACTGCGGGGTATAGCCCATAGTCAGCACATCGCGAAAATCGTTGGTCGTGCCCGTTTTGGCAGCGACCGGGCGGTTGCCCAACTGCAAAAACGAATTAAGCCCAAAGGCGATGCTGCGGGCGTCGTTGTCACTGATAATATCGGTGATCAGGAAGGCGTCGACTGGGTTGACCACTTGTTGGCCGGTATCGCCATTCGCTTGACAAGGTGTCGCTGTGCCCAACTCACAGATGGTGCGCCCGCTGCTGTCGGTGATCTTTTTGATCGTGACCGGCGGCATGCGTTTGCCCCCATTGGCCAACACGCCAAAGGCGCCCACCATCTCGACCAGGGGTATTTCACCCGCCCCCAGCGCCAGACTCAGCCCATAATCGGTGCGCGTTAAGGTGTCGATGCCGAGCCGCTGCGCCGTTGGCAAGAAATTCGCCACGCCCACCGTCTGCATTGTACGCACGGCTGGAATGTTTAAACTGTTCGCCAACGCCGTACGCACCGTGACCATACCGCGCTCTTTGTTATCATAATTCGTCGGCACATAAGGCGGATTGGCGCCGTCGGGAAAAGCTTCCTTAATATCGGCAAGCAAGGTGCCGGAATTCCAGCGCTCGGCGGGTGATTTATCCGGCTGCTCGAACGAGGCCAGATAGACCAGCGGCTTGATCGTGCTGCCCGGTTGGCGCGGGGCGAGCGCCATGTTCACCTGACCGTCGATCTCCACATTGTTAAAATCGGCGCTGCCGACCAAGGCCAGCACCTCACCCGTGCGCGGATCCATCGCCACCAAGGCCCCGTTGGATACATTGTGATCGGCCAACCCGGCCACCTGGTCATGCACGATGGTCTGTGCTTGCTCCTGGAGCTTGGCATTCAACGTGGTATAGACATTCACGCCTTGTTGATAAAGCGCATTGGCGGCGCCAGTGTCGGCGCCAAAGAGTTCTTCCAGCTGTTGGCGCACAAACAAGGTGAAATGCGGGGCCTCCATTTTAAATTCTTGCGGCGGCGCATAATTTAAAGGTTCATTCCAGGCGCTGTCAGCCTCAGCCTGGCTGATCGCCCCCGATTTGACCATCAGTTGCAACACCGTCATCTGGCGATTACGGGCGCGATCTGGATGGGTGTACGGGTCGTAATACGCTGGCACTTGGGGCAGACCAGCCAGCAGGGAGGCCTCGGACAAGGTCAAATCTTTCACATCTTTGTTAAAATAGGTCTTGGCCGCTGCTTCCGCTCCATAAGCCAAATTGCCATAGTAGATTTTGTTGAGATAAATTTCCAAAATCTTGTCTTTATCATACTGGCGACTGATTTCGGTGGAGAGGATCGCTTCTTTGATTTTACGCGTGGCGCTGCGTTCGGGCGATAGAAAGACCATTTTGACCAATTGTTGCGGAATCGTCGACGCGCCAGAAACGAGATCGCGCGTGCGCACCGCATAGTAGAGCGCACGCAGCAACGCGACTGGATCGATGCCTTTATGTTGATAGAAATTGGCATCTTCCGTCGAAATCGTCGCCTTTTGAAGCACCTCAGGAATCTGCGAAAGCGGGACAAGCGTGCGCCGGCCAGCATTCACGTCATCGGGGTTGAAGAGTTGGCTGAGCAGATTGCCGTCGCGGTCATAGATGTAGGTGCTATGCAACGCATTGGCGCTGCTTTCCAGATCTTCTGGCTTGGGCAAAGTGGTGGCGATCATCGCATAGCCGATCAAGCCAATACTGAGCGCAAGCACCACAGCGGCTATAAAGGCTACCATGCCACTGATCACCCCTTGCCAGAGTTGATTGCCGGTCTGATTGCCAGTTGGTGTTCTTCGTCTAGTTTGTCGTTTGTTTTCAAGTTCGTACATAGGTTAGGTGAGTAATCGCTTCATATTGGGTAATTGACAAGTTGCCGATGCGCTGAATGAATTCGCCGCCTGCTACATAAAACACGTTGAAACGTGTTGCGATATCAGGGCGTTTTAACGCACTTTCTGTACCAGACAGGGATTGGGGAACCCTTCTGGGTGCCTTGCTTACCTTACCATTTCGGCCATTGCCAAGGTAACGTGTTCTGGTAAATCCAGGCCGTTGTATGCAGCCATTGTAACATAAGCAAAGGCATTGTCCCCGCCCACAAGGTGCGTTGATCCGGTAAACTGCGGGGCAAGCACGCCAATAACCAAAGTGTGAGCGGTAGGGCAACCGGGCTAAATAAGTCCCAATCACGCTGACCGCCATAATCCGCATTCCAGACCCAAGTAAAGAGCAAATAGGTTAGCGCCGCGATCATGAGAAATATGATCGCGGGTGGAGTGCGGTCCACGGTCAGCCGCGTCAGCTTACGTCCTTTCCACGCCGCAAACTTTGTGCTGATGCCTAGCCAAAGCAGACTCGGCAAAATCACGGGCGCCACTAATATTTGCTCATTCAGAAAATCGCGCAAGTGCGCCCAACTGAACATCGTATACTGCTCCCAGCGCGTGCTGGTCTTCCAAAGCGGCACAAAGAAACGTGCATCGCTGCCGCCCGGCCGATCGGTTGTGAAGAGCGCTTGTAGGCCGTGACCGCCGTTGCTCATCAAACCCAACGTCGCCGTTGCTACCAGCAACATCGGCAGTGCCATTTGTAAGACGTTATAAACGAGCCATTGGTTTCGCTGCGCCGAATTCTTTTCTGTTTCTTTAACCGTCACCTGCCAGCCGCAATAGAGCAGACTGGGCGCTAAAATAATGGTGCTCGGATGGGTGGCGTTGGTGAAGGCCAAGATTGTCGCGGCCAACCAAAGTGGTCTTTTGCCCTGTAACACGCCCAGCGCCAGCCACAGATAGGCCAACACGCCAACCGTCATAAAGCTATAATTCTCAATATAACCGAAAAATAGTTGTAGCAAGCCCAACGAGGTTAACAGACCAAAGGTGAGCCAAGCCGTGGCGCGCGGTGCACTATATGCTACCCCTAAGACCACAGCCAAATACAAAATGCCAGCGATTGGACTGAGTAAGCGATAGACCGCAAGGGCGTTTTTCCAGGCGAAATGCGCATGACCATAGAGCCAGAGTTGGCTGTGCAGAAAAACATCCAATGGCGCTTGCCAAGAATAGCTGAGCCGTTGTGCTGGATCTGGCCAGGCCAGTGCTTTGGAAATCAGATACGCATCACCCCAACGCGTATGAACGATCGGGAAGGCAAAAAAGGCGAGCGCAAGCAAAATACTAAGGCCAAACAACGCCGCAAAATGCGCATGACCCAGCGCTAAGGCGGGTTTGCTCCCCTCTCGGTTATGGCCAACATTGTGAACGCGCCACGCAGACAGCCAGAATAGCAGGATCACGCCAATCACAAGACCTGCCCCAATCACAACTGCCCAACTGGGGGCGTAGGTCACAGGCCAAAAGCCCCACCAAATCGCTTCCGGGCTACCGGATTCTGGGATTGGCGTGGGAGTTGGTGGCAAAGTGCGCACGTAAAGCTGCAAGCCAAGCAGCAGTAGCGCGATCAAATGAAGACCGGCGACTACCGTGTGGTGCTGGCTTAGAAATGAGCGTTTAGGCATAGCAGCGCTGATAGCTGTGGATGAGCGCAAGGATCAACATCCAATAAAAATGGCTGGCCGCCATTTGCAGGTAGCCAGCCATCATGAATTAACCTACATCAAAAGCGTGTGACGTTGATTATTGACCAATGACCAAGAATTCTGCTGCCACCCAACCACCGTTGGGATTCTCACCCTGGCCTTCGGTGGAACCGGCGATTTGAACCCATTGACCATCTGCGCTTAACGCCAAAACTTGATACGTTTCGCCGTTATAGGCATAGCCAACGATCTGGGCATCGGCGTTTGGTTCACTGCGCACCCGCAAGCGCGCACCGGATGTTGTCACAACCGCCATGCCGGGCGCGGGCACGACAGTTGTCGTCATGCTGGCTGTGCCGGTCATTTCAGTTGTGCCTGTCATCGTGCCGGTTTCGGTTGTGGTCGGCGTCTCTGTAACGGTAGTGGTATCTGTCGCGGTTGGTGTTTCGGTCATCACCCCGGTTTCAGTCATGCCGGTAGTTTCGGTCATGGCTGGTGTTTCGGTGACGATGGTCGTATCCGTCACGGCTGGCGTTTCGGTCATGGCCGGTGTTTCGGTGACAGCAGTCGTAGCTGTCACTGGGGCCGTTTCCGTCACCGGGGTAATCGTGATATCTGTGATCGAGCCTTCAACGGTGACAAAATTGGCGGATACCCAACCCTTGCCATCAATCGCCTGGGGAATTTCTAATTGAACCCAGAGCCCATCGGAGCTTAGCCCGATAACGTTGTAGACCTCCCCTTGCTTGATCCCGCTGACGACCGTACTGGTGTCATCGGGCAGGGCACGCACACGCAGCGAGTTCACGTTGACGGTAGCCTTTGCTGCGCTAGTGGTGGTTGCTGTTACCGTTGCGGTAACAGTTTCACTGGCCACGACTGTGGCGGTAATGGTCTCACTGGCTGCCGGCGCCGCCGTTGGGGTTTCGACTGCGGGTGTGCCATCTGTTGGCGGTCTGATACAGGCGCCCGCCAGCAGTGCTATGATTACCAACAGGGGAATGACAAGTAAAATTCGTGTATTTTTCATGATTTTCCTTTTATCTCTCTGCTCTCTGTACACCAGGTGAAGGCGCATATGGTAGTTTTGTAACTATCGGGTCAAACATTTAATGCGGCAATTCATGCTATGACTACAATAAT
This sequence comes from Caldilineales bacterium, assembly GCA_038318235.1. GTDB lineage: Bacteria > Chloroflexota > Anaerolineae > Caldilineales > Caldilineaceae > JAPLGZ01. The sequence goes on along the minus strand of JBBQBY010000055.1, from coordinate 8,461 downwards.
TACACAGAAAAAACGCTTGCCATTATTGCATGTTTTCTAATGCTTGACAAAATTGGGCCTTGTGTCATTTCGCACAAACGGCCCCTGCCGAACGCTCGCTTGGGGGACTGATGAGGGACAGAATGGTGCTTGTTCTCGCATCCATATCAGCGTGCGATCGCTTCTCCATTCCGTATTCACCAAGATAAATCTGTCTGCCACCGTCCTACCTCTACGACGGTGGCGGCATCGTACACAATAACCTGCAAGCGCGTGGGCTGACCACGGCTCGCCGCTGGCAAGTGTAGTGTGTATTCATCGCGAATTTGTTCCCCAACGACCCACTGTTGCGTGCCAGCCACCTGACGCAAGGGAAATAGATCTTCGGTGACTTCTCTGCCATCCGGCCAGTGCAGCGGTGTGCCATCCGATTGTTGTAAACGCAAAGATAACTTGAGCGTTTGGGTTAATTGCCTAACGGGCCGCCAATAGAAGGCAACGCGCACGGCCGGTCCCTCCGCTTCGATGGGCAAATCAAGATCAACGCCCTCTAACTTTAACTGACCATCCGCCATCGTCAGTTCCAATGCCTGTTGTGGCCTGCCCACTTGCGCCTGGCCACGCGGCCAGACGCGCACCAATGGGCCAGCGCCGCTAAAGCTATAACGAGATTCAATTCCCTTTAGTTCACGCGTCATATACGTTGGTTTGCCTTGGGCCACAGCGGACGCGATCGCTTGCTGGCGCACGTCCTGATCATCGGCTACCACCGCGTTGGCATTCAAACCTAGCCCTTCGGCCTGTTGCATATATTGTAACGCGGTGGCTTCACCTTCTAGGCCAATTACCTGGCTGTGGGGTGGAAAATCTACCTTGGCCAGGGCCACAGCATAATCGTGGACCGCCCACGTCTGGCTGCGATTGATCAGCATACCGCGCCCGCCCACCCCCGCGCCAATCAATAACACACAGAAGATCTGCGCACTAATCGCTAGCCGCGGTCTTGACGCGAGCAAGCGCCCCACCAAACCAACACCGCCGCCGATTAATAACGCCAGACAGAGAAAGGTTGGTAACAGAAAGACTTCGACATCACTTACTTTGTAATTGAAGGCAAAGATCGTATTGATCAAAAAGACCAATAAAATTAAAATCCATGCTTTCGCCGGTCTTTTGTTACGATCCAGCAGCCAGACTAGCCCTAAAACCCCCAACAGCAGGCCAAACTCGCCCACTTGTTGTTGAAAGAGTTGCAGCCATTCGGCTAGAGTGTAATGTTTGGCGAGTGGATTGTCTTTGAAAAAGCTACTGGTGTACCCAGTCGCCAGAACATGATTCCAGAAACCTGACCAGGTATTTTGGTAGCTATGATGCAGATCAACCGCGCCCATCGTCGCGCGCAAGGGGATATAGAGATAGAGTAAGAGTGGCGCCAGTAAGGCCAGGATCCAGACCAGCCAACGGGGTCGAGGGCGCCACAAGCCAGGTACACTCCACAGCAGATAGATCGCTACCCCTGGTAACAATAATACAGTCGTGCGATGGTGCGTCAGCGCCAGGCCAATCAGCGCGCAGAGCAGGGTCATGCGTGGCAGAGTGCCAGTTGATTTCGGTGTAGCGGTTTGGTTCATGCCGATCGCAACCGACAAAATGGCCGCGACAAACAGCCCGTGAAGCGCATACACTTCGGCAACGGTCGCTTGTAACCACCAAACCGGACCCAGCCCGAAGGCCAGCGTTGTCGCCAGCGCCGCCCATAAATTTGGCTGACCCAGAGCATCGGTTATCAGCCGGCGCGCTAACAGAAAGACAAGCAACACCGTGGTAGCAGCGCACAGGGCGCTGAACAAATTCATGCGCCACGCCCAGTTGCCAAAGGGGAAAATCACCCGGCTCCAAAGACCACCCAGCAAGCTGTAGAGTGGGTAACCGGTGGGATGAGCAATCCCAAACGTCGGTCCTACTAACTGAAATTCCAGGCTGTCGTCGAACAATTCAACAAGGCTGGGCGCAGCGGTCAGACTATATAAAAGTAGATAACTAGCCCAAACAAACCAGGGCAACCACGACTGAAACCGATAAATCTTCACACAAATTTCCTGGTGGATCTGAGGATGATCGCTTGTTTTATTAGCAAGCTTTACTGGCGTATTTAGATCCAGTTTATCATAACTTTGGAAATGCCGCCGTATTTGGTATGATTATAGTAATCGGTAATATGATTAATTGGAAGGTTTTGCCTTCACCCTGAAGAAAATCCCTTCTATACCTATAGATAGAGCGACCAGTACCTATGCCTAACTTAATGATCAACTTGCGCAGCAATTTTCCTATAACCCGTTTTTCTCGCTTGCTGTTTTGCCCACGAACCTTTGAAATTTTGATGGGTAACGTGGCCCATCCCTGTGGCTTTCCTGGGCAGGGCAGTCAACCACCACCTAAACTACGAGATAATCCATGATCGCTACGCACCATTTAGGCTCCCCTTTTTCCAGGCAATGGCGCCTTGCTAACCAGCTATACGCGTGGTTCCGGCCAACGAAGATTTTTGCTCGCAACAAAAATCCGCGCGACAACAATCATCATGCTGGACAATCCACCGGCCTGCCCCATTCCAATCCTGTCGCTTTAACATCCCTTTTGGGGATGTTGGCTGTGCTGTTGTTATGGCCCAGCCGTGCCTTCGCCCAAGCCACCGAACCCACCCAGAAATTGATCGCCGGCAGCTCGCTAACCGTCCCGACTTTTTGGTATGTTTTGGCTGCGGCGATTGCCCTCTTAGTGCCGGCGGGTTTTGTGCTGATCGGCGTGGCTGGGCTAGAGCCGCAGCGCGCATGGGATGCGGCGCTCGGGGGAATGGCGGCGCTCGGCTTGTCTGCCTTTGGCTATTGGGCGATTGGTTTTGCGCTCCATTTCGGCGGTGTTGGCCTGGTTTACACGCTGCCCGAATTAAAGCATCTGGTCTGGGAGTGGAGCCCATTGGCCAGTGACTGGGGCATTGGCTGGGGGATGGCGGGGCTGAGTGGTTGGTTTTTATCGGGCCCCAATGTCACCAGCCTGGCCTATGCGCTCTTTCTGGCCCATTTGCCCTGGGTGATCACGGCGGCGGTGCTGCCAGTGATGGCGCTGCGTGGGCGCGCCCCAGCTACGGCCACCATGCTCTTGTCTTTGCTAATCGGCGCTGTGCTCTACCCGCTCACGGGGAATTGGGTGCAGGGTGGTGGTTGGCTGGCGGCGTTAGGGCGCAATTTGAACATGGGGCACGGCTTGATCGACTTTGGCGGTGCCGGGACGGTGCATCTGGCCGCTGCTGGCTTTGTGTTGGCGGCCTTAGTGGTCTGGGCGCCGCGGCGTCCGCGTTATTACCTGGAACATGTGGAATTGCCGCCAGTGCACTTGCCGCTCTTAACTGTTGTTGGCAGTTTATTGGTGTTGGCTGGTTCGCTCGGTTGGATCTGGGCGAATCCACTCCAAGTGAGCGTCTTGAATGATTTGGCGCTCATGCGCGGCAGTGTCAACATTATCCTCTGTGCTGGCGGCGGTTTGCTCGTGCCCATCTTTTATACTTGGTTTGTTACGGGGCAGAGTGACCCCCTGATGAGCACGCGCGGTCTGGTAGCTGGCGTTGTCGCTGGCCTAGCGGCTGGCCCATTTATGCAGCCAGGTGTCGCCTTTGCGATTGGCTTTTTGGCCGGCGCCACGGTACCTTTTGTCACCTTTGTGCTGGACAATATCTTACATCTTGATGATGCCACGGGTGTTGTGACAGCTAGCGGTGCGCCGGCTATGCTGGGATTATTGCTGGTTGGACTTTTTGCCGATGGGGTTGCGGGCAGCGGCTGGCAAATGACTGGGACAGGCACCTATTTGGGCGTAGCCACGCAAGGTGTCTCAGGGCTCTTTGTCGCCAGTGGTTATCAGATCGATTTCCCTGGACAGTTACAGGCGCAGATTGCTGGTATTTTGACCTTGGGCTTATGGGGATTTTTAACTGGCATTCTCTTTTGTGCGCCGCTGGGCTTTTTAACGCATGGGTTGGAACGTAGCGAAAATCTGCCTCAAGCAACCAAGCCACCATTACAAGAGAATGGTGGGTTTGATTTTGATCAATTAGAAGATGCGTGGATCCCACCCCTGCCCGCGCGCGATCCGCAAGAGCGGCTTGCGCCACGGCGCAGCGAATGAGCCTGGTATAGCCGCCATTGTCACCCTAAAAGGGATGACCTACACTTGCCCAAACCGATAGTGCCTAAGCGGCGTATAGCGTGCCCCTTCTGGTTGTAACTCACTTTGCATATGTACGATCTGGTTGACAACAAAATGGTCAACCGGGAGATCAATAGGTAACACTTGGCGTTGTTGTGGGTCTAGCCCCAGACTAAAATGCTGCAAAGCCGCGCCTGTGCGGCGTAGTTCTGCCTGGTTACTGTTGTGACCAGCGCGGCCAAGTGTAATATGCGGGGCAAAGGGGCGGTTTTCCGGCGCAAAATCTGCTTCACAGGCCACTTGCTCGATCTGCCGCTGCACATGTTGTAATGCGGCCAAATCTCCTTGTAAGCCAAGCCAAACCACATTCGGTGCATGAAAATTCGGAAAACAGCCCAGGCTGCCAAGCGTCAACGCGAAAGTTGGCTGGCTCAATCCAATTTGGCTTAGGTCACGCGTGATAATTGCTCGTTGGCTTTCGCTGGTCTCACCCAAAAAGCGCAAAGTCAAATGGATTTTTGTAACCGGTGTCCAGCGGATGCTCGCTGGGATCTGTTGGTCGCGCAAGAAAGTTTGTAGCGCGAACTGCACCTGGTTTATCTGTTTTTGGACAGCTGGGGATAATTCAATCGCAATAAAGGTACGCATTGGTCATTCGCAAAGCGTCGGTTCAAATTTACGCCTTTACAAATGCAGGCGGCGTTTCGGTGGCTTGTTGATCAGCACTGGCTGGCCATTCAGATCTTGATCCTGGTTGCGTGAGCGCATATATAAGACGCTGGTCAAGAGCCCGACCACGCCCAACCCGCTGGCTCCCAAAAAAGTGAAGCATAATAAGAGAATTACAATGTTTTGCATCCCCGGTTGTGCGATCGCGGCGAGGTTGAAGCCGGGCGACGGCGGGGTCGCGGAGGGCAGTGGCGTCAAGATCGGTGCTAGCGTAATCGCGGTCGGCGGTGGCGTTGAAGTAACCACCAGGTACCCTGGATCAGGAATGTTGGGCGCCGGCACCGCCGTGTCAGCGACAGTCGCACTATTGACAGCGTTATTGACAGGATTGGCTAGTCGATTGTTGATTTGCGCGCCGTCGCTAGGCGGCACACCATTTGTTGGGGTCAACGTACTGGTTATGGTGGCCAGCAGTGACACTGGCGTGCCGGGTGGCGGACCGAATGGGCTGATAATCGTCACCGTGGCTGGGATGCTTGACGTGAGCGGTGGGCTAAGACTTGCGCTCGACGTTATCGGCGTCTGCGGTGTCAATGTGAGGGCTGGGTTAGCGCCAGCCGGGAAGGGGGTCTGTAGCGGACTGACTACGATTGGGGTCATGGTTGCCACATTCGTAAAGCCGCCATTGTTCGTAATGGCGGCATTGGCGACCACCTGAGGCACTGCGATGCCTGGCGTGCCGGAGATCATCAGGATGCTGGTAAAGATCGCCGTGTTGGTCAGGCCATTGCTATTTGTCAGGCCAGTGGTGTTAGTCAGCGTATTCGTGTTGGTAAGACTAGCGGTGTTGGTAAAGATCGCCGTCAGGGTTAATGACGGGGTAGGCGTGATGCCGAGACCATAACCACAGCGGTCAAATATTTCACCAGGCTGACCATTGGTGGTCTTTTCTTGCAAGCGAAAACAGTAAGTTTGGGCCGGTACTAAGCCGCGATTGATCAGGAAAAAGTATTCGCCCCCACTTTGTGGCCCACCCTGCGCCTCGCGAAAGCCAATCGAATGATACTCTGTATCCGGTTCGCTGGCCTTTTTACACATCACCTCAAAGCCGGAGAGATCGTATTCATGTGCGGTATTCCACAGTAACAAAATGTCGTTCTGGGTAGAACGCACCCGATAGTCAACCAATTCGACGGCGGCAAATACCGGCCAGACGCCAATCCCAATCAAGAGGCAAGCCACGGCCAACAACAATAAGCCCGCCAAAGGATGGCGTAGCCGAGGGGAATTTTTATTTGGGGCCGGGAGGGGCCAGATTTTACGAAAACGGGCGAACCAATTCAATGCAGACAGTTTCCTATCCCAATGTGCTATACTGATTTCAATTTGAAATCCGTAGTTTTTACCCCACCCTAGCCCTCCCCAAACAGGGAGGGAACCGTCACAGGGTAGACGAAGGATCAGTTCCTCCCCTCGTTTGGGGGAGGTTAGGAAGGGGTAAAACTCCGGATTTCATTCTGATTTTAGTATAATAGGCAGACCATTTAAAAGTCGCACAAATTTGCCGTATAGAATTACGTGGTATTTGTGCGACTTTTAAGGGTTTTATCTATAAGTATGATTGATGGCGACTGTAATCCTTTACGCCGCGCGTCAGTATACCATGTCATGCGGGCAAAAACTATAAGGTTTTCGGCTTATTTTATCGGCCTGGCTACCCAGCCAATAGATGTTCAATATCAGCAACGATCTCTTCCACCGGTACGTCATAAGCATAGGTGAGTCGCCATTGGCCTTGTTGGTCAACGATGTAGATATAACCACTATGATCGACAAAGTAAGCGTCAGCATCACTCGCTTGGACTTCTTTATTCTTATCGGAGAAGACCCCATAGCCGCGTTTGACATTGTCTAAGGCGGCGATGGGCACATTGACGCCGAAAAAAGATTTGTTAAAAACGGGTACATAATCGGCGAGGCGCTTGGGGGTATCGCGGGTCGGGTCGGTGGATACGAAGACAAAAGCTACATCTTTGGTTTTATCACCTAATTTTTCATAAGCGGAGTTCATGTTGGCTAGCGTCAATGGGCAGACATCTGGACAGTTGGTATAGCCAAAAAAGGCGACCACAACTTTGCCCTGGAGATCGTGTAAATTGAAAGGCTTTCCATCCAAGTTGGTGCCTACAATATCGGCGGCTGGCTTTGCTGGCTCGATGACGGTGCCATGATATTCATACGTTTTACTGCAACCGGCGAAGAGGGGAAGGGTGAACAATGCAATGACTAAAAAAATCAACAGTTTACGTTTCATTGTTTCTACTTGTCTTTTCCTAACGATTATCTTTGCCTAACTATCCTGCTCGTCTGGCTCGGTCTCTTCTAAGAGGCCTGTTAGCAATTCACGGATTTCTAGAAAGCAGGCGCGATTCAGATCACTGTTATACCAGGAGCGCATCTCATGGGTTAATTGATTCAGCAGCGTGGCATAGGTTTTCTGGGCGATGATGGTTTCGCCTTCGGCTAATTTAGCATATTCTGGATGGTTTTCAAACCACTCTTCCAGATAACGTTCGGCTTCTTGCGGATGAGGCCCCCACTGCCCTTGAAAGTTCCATTCTTCATCAAAGACCAACAATAAGGGCAGATCAAGGTCGCCCAAATCTTCGGCAAAATCGATTTCATCGATCAGTGCATCTAGCATGGAAAGATCGTCGGTGTCGCGTAGCACGCCCAACCAGAAATGCGGGGAAGCCGCCGCCATCCGCACCAGGATGGGTAGAACAACCAGGGTATCGGGACTTTCTTCGTTAACGAGCACAATAAAATTCAGGATATCTGGGTAGGTAAGTAAGAAGGTCTGCTCGGCAAGCGGAATTCGGACTTCTTGATAGCGACCGCGCAGCAAAGGCGCTATGGTTGGCGACTTCTCCAGAAATTCTCGAAAAGTCAAGCTGGATGTAAAAGCCAGCGCCTTTTGTTGGACAAGCAAAGTTTTAAGCGCCGGTCTGCTTGATAGTTGCTGCCCTGATGCGATCTCTGTCATTCCATGTCCTCATAAAATTGCCTAAACCAATATGACAACTGATATCCCCAATCCATTGTAACACAAAGCGCCGATCCTACACGTGTGCAACCAAACAATTTCGAAAAAAACGGCTTGAATTGACGAAAACCTTAAAGCATGTTATTTTGGCATGCACGATTATTTTGCCATACACGATCTGTCTCCCCTGCTTGGGCTTTTATCGCGCTTCATCTTGTATAAGGCGCCATCAAAGCATAAAGGATCCAGTAGGTGCGTGCTTGTAGCCGCATGTTCTGCATATACCCCAATTGTGCGGCTAAAAGCACGCACCTACGCATGATTTTGTTCGGCAAACGCGGGATACTTATTTCATTGAAATGGCTAATAATGTTATTGTACAGTAAAATCGTTTTCCCGTGAGCGATTTATATTTGTCGATGTGACGGCTCCCACCGCTAAAGCTGGTGGGCTTCTACGGTCTCGCACCGATGCGTTACCGCCCTAACGCCATTATAGTTGAGGTGTGGCCTATACAACTGCACTTGGCTCTACGCCTTTCAGGAGAGTTAACCCTACTGC
>JBBQBY010000054.1:0-21683 GCA_038318235.1 Caldilineales bacterium | reverse complement strand
TGGCGGTCTTTCGTCTGGCGCGCCTGATGAAACGCGACGGCTATACAATTGTCCATACGCATAGTTCCAAAGCCGGGATTGTTGGGCGCTGGGCGGCAAAACTGGCCGGTGTGCCAATCATTGTGCATACCGTGCATGGTTGGGCGCACCACGACCGGCAGCACCCGTTTTTGCGCGCCTATTATATCTGGATGGAAAAATTGACGCTGCCGATCACCGACAAACTGATCGTGGTCTCAGGTTTAAACATTGAAAAAGGCTTGCAAGATGGGATTGGCAAGTTAGATGACTACGTGGTGATTCGCAGCGGCATCGAGTTGGATCGTTTCGGTCATCCGCAGGTGCCACGTGAGCAGATGCGCACGGCCCTAAGTATTCCACTCGATGCCACTGTGATTGGGACCGTGACCCGCCTCTCGCCCCAAAAAGCCCCACTGGATTTTATCCGAGCGGCCGCCACAGTCGCGCAAAGCTATCCGAAAACCTATTTCGTGATGGTGGGGGATGGCCCATTGCGCGCCGAGGTGGAACTGTTGGCCCGTGAGCTTGGCATTGCGGACCGCTTAGTCTTGACCGGTTTGCGGCGCGATGTGCCAGAATTGATGGCGACATTTGACATTTTTGTGCTTTCATCGCTCTGGGAAGGCTTGCCGCGCGTGTTGCCCCAAGCAATGGCGACTGGTCTGCCGTTGGTGGCGACCGCCACGGATGGCAGCGCCGAGGCGGTGCAAGATGGCATCAATGGCCTGCTCGTCCCCCCCAGCGATCCGCCCAGCTTGGCGCAAGCGTTGCTGCGGCTGCTCGATAACCCGGCCCTAGCGCGCCAAATGGGCGAGGCCGGGCGGGCGAGTGTCGAAGAATTCAGTGATCACAAGATGGTGACGCAAATTGCGGCGTTGTATCGCCAATTATTGAGCCAGAAAAAAGCTATCACTAACTAATAAAGTTTTGGATAAGACACAGAATTGGAAATTTGTCACTCAATCTGGTAAAGTGGGTAAATTGTGCTATACTACGCGACGAGTCTGGGCTTGATTTGGTAAGCAAAGTCTTGGAGATAAAATAATGCATAAAAAGCTATTAACTTCTGTGCTTACCTGTCCTAACTGTGATTTTCAGGAGGAATTGATTATGCCTACGGATGCTTGTCAGTTCTTTCATGGGTGTGCTAATTGTGGGACTCGGCTAAAAGCTAAAGATGGCGATTGTTGTGTATTTTGTTCCTATGGTAGTGTGCCATGTCCTCCCATGCAAATAGAGTCTTTAGAAGACCAGTCAAAATAATTTTATATAATAGACTTGGTCTGCTTGAAATTAATCTTACAAGTAATGATAAACGCCAAAAAAATTCGACAAATAGTCGACACGCAACAGAAAATCAGACAGAAACTATTTCCTATTTTTACATAAAGTGCGATAGAAAAACTCATGATCTCTAAAACTAAACTCGACCATTGGTGCGAGTCGGTGATCGAAGCCGGTTGGTTGGCCGCGCTGATCGTCGCACCGATGTTTTTTAATGTCTTTTCCAGCCGTGTCTTCGAACCAGATAAGATTAGTCTGGTGCGCTCTATCGCTTTGATCATGCTCCTCGCCTGGTTGGTCAAACTCGTCAATGGCGGTTATGCTTGGCTACCGGCCTATGATGCGGGCAGTCCACCGTCCTCCTCAACCACGCCCCCGCAAAGCTCCTGGCGCAACCCATTGATCATCCCAGTCGTGTTGCTGATTTTAGCCTACTTCATCAGTACATGGTTCAGCGTGGCGCCATATGTCAGTTGGTTTGGCTCCTATCAACGGTTACAAGGCACCTATTCTTTCTTAAGCTATGTGATCATCGCGATCTTGACGGCAGCGCACCTGCGCCGCCCTGAACAGTTACGTCGACTCCAACATCTGATCATTGTCACCAGCTTTCCCATCGCCTTCTATGGCTGGCTCCAACACATCCAACGCGATCCATTGCCTTGGGGCGGTGATGTCACATTGCGGGTAGCGGGCAACGCGGGCAACGCGATCTTCTTGGCGGCCTATCTGATTATGGCCTTCTTTTTGACGGCCGAGCGCGCCTACAGCAGTCTAGCCTATCTATCAACCGAGAGCGAACAGCCGGAAGGCAATCATCAGGAACTGCCCACCGCCGTGGCTGGCGTGATCTATTTGTTCATTATGGGTGTACAACTGGTAGCGATCTTCTGGACCCAGAGTCGCGGCCCCTGGTTAGGGCTCTTTCTAGGCATCTATTTGTTTGTATTGCTCGTGTTGAGCAGTTTGCGGCCGCGCAATTACAGAACGATTATGGGTGGCTGGGTTGGGATGGGCGTGCTAGGCATCGTGATCTTAGTGCTCATGAGCACTACTTCGCTGTTTGATGCGTTGCGCCCAGTTCCTTATATTGGTCGGTTGACCCAATTGCTCAATGAACAGGGCAGGACAGCGCAAGTCCGCATCTTGATCTGGACGGGCGCATCGCAAATGGTCAAGCCGCATCCGCCTTTGGACTATCCTGACGGTTCGGTAGATTCAATCAATTTCCTTCGTCCACTTGTGGGCTATGGCCCTGAAGCGATGTGGGTAGCGTACAATCCGTTTTACCCGCCGGATTTGGCGCATGTCGAATCACGCAATGCCAGTCCAGACCGTTCGCACAATGAGACATGGGACAGTTTGGTGATTACAGGCTTTCTCGGTTTCGTGGCCTACATTTCGCTCTTTATCACCATTTTTTACTGGTCGCTACGCTGGCTTGGACTGTTAATCAATCGGCGTGATCATTGGTTATTTGCCGGCTTACTGAGCTTGGGCGTTATCGTTGGGATCCTCGTCTTATTTAGCACGGATAATTGGCGTTGGCGTTACTTTGGCCTGGCAGTGCCGGCTGGGTTGCTGGCGGGTCTCGTGCTCTATGTGATGATCGCGGCCTTTCTGCACCCCACCTACAAACCGGAGCGGGGCGATATTCCGCGCCTGCTGCTCATTATTGCGATTCTCACGACGATTGTCGCCCATTTTACCGAAATTCACTTTGGGATCGCGATCGCGGCCACGCGCACCTATTTCTGGGTATTAACTGCCGTTCTGCTGGTGGTGGGGATGCGTTGGGCGCGCCCAACGCCGTTTAACAAGGCCCAAGAAATCGCCAGTGAAGCAGACGGGGACGATGATGTCCTTGAAATCCCCGAACCCGCGCCCGTAGACACGAAGACGAAGAAACGCAAAGGGCAACCGCAGCGCGCCACCGCGCCACGCCGCGAACGCCGCCCCAGCAACAGCGCACCCACGTTGCCAGCTACCGTTATCACCGATCTGTTGATCTTCTTCACCTTTGTCTTTATCTATACCACCAATTCAAGTGGCGCCCAAGACGCCCTTGGTATTCTGGGTGGTAGTATCACCAAGCGGGTCGTGAGCGGACAGCCTGTTGGCAGTCCCTGGATCCTCCTACTCATGTTGCTCACCTGGTTGGTTGGGTCAACCGTTGGTCTGGTGGTGGAAGCGCTACGCCAACGACGCACCCCGGCATTAGGTTGGTGGCTGCGCGGCTACGGTTTGCATGCCGCGGTCGTCTGGATCGGCTGGTTAATTTATGGACTAATTCAGGCGGGTCGGTTGGCGCCGGGATCGGGTGGCACAAGCTTGGATGAACAACTAAACCAGGTCGCCGGTCACTTTGCGGTTTATACTTGGCTGATTGTTGCGTGGATGGTGGTGGCGGGCACGGTCTACGCCTGGCCACGCCTGCGCGAACGTACAATGCCAACCGCCACCCGTGGCGCGCTTAGCTTGCTTGCCGGTGTCTTGTTGGCGGTCTTGATCTTCTTTTGGGTGAGTTCGGTCAATGTGGCCCTGGTGCGTGCCGATATTATCTATAAACAAGGACAGCAGTTCGACAATCAACGCAATTGGGTCAGCAGTATCGAACTGTATCGACGCGCCCTGAATGCCCGCAAAACCGAAGATCATTATATGCTCTTCTTAGGCCGCGCCTTGCTTGAACATGCCAAAGAGGTCAATGATGGCGCCGATAAACCTTATAAACTGAGCAGTAACCCATCAATTGATGAGGTGCTGGAATTGTCCACCGATGCCGTGCAGAAGATGGGGCGCACAGAATCGTTGCGCGCGGCTGAGGTCATCTTGAAAGAAGCCCAGACCGTCAATCCGCTCAACACCGATCATACAGCGAATCTGGCGCGGCTCTATCGCACCTGGGCCGATCTAAGCACGGACAACGCCGAAGTGCGCCAAAAAATGTTGGATGAAAGTTTAGCCGAGTACAACATGGCGGTCACGTTGAGTCCGAATGCTGCCCATCTCTGGAATGAAAAGGGCAATGCGCTGTTGGCGCAAAACCAACGCGACCAGGCCGAGGCGGCTTATCTGCACAGCCTTTCGCTGGATCAAGAGTTTGATCAGACCTACTTGCTCTTGGCCGATTTCTATGACCATGACACCAGCCCAACCGCGCGCCAAAAGTCGATTAAGTTTTTGCAAGACGCGATTACAAAAATGCCCAACAACGCCCAATTGTATAGCTATCAAGGCGTTGCGTTGGCGGAGACTGGCGATGTAACGGGAGCGATCGCCGCGAACCAGAAGGTGATTACCTTGCAGGCTGGTAATGTCGGTGCAATGCGTAACCTGGTTTTGCTGTATCGCGACCAGGGTAATATGCCAGAAGCACTCCAGTGGGCGGATAAGGCCCTCGCCTTGCTCGGTCAGGACCCCAACAATCTGAACGATATAAAACAGTTGCGCCAACTTGAAGCCCAAATCTATCAGGGGCTGGGACAAACCGATCAAGTGGTTGTCCAGTATGAACAAATTCGACAAGTAGATCCAAAAGATATCAGCGCGTTACAGAATTTAAGTGCGCTCTACCAAGCCAAACAGGATTTAAATAAGCTCGTCGAAGTTACGCAGGTGTTAATTGGGTTAGAGCCGCAAAACTTTCAACACCCGCTAACCTTGGCACAAGCCATGCAAAAATTAGGCCAGGTTGCCGATGCCCGTACGTTTGCTGAGCAAGCATTGGCGCTTGCGCCAGCCGACCAAAAGCCGGTTGTTCAGCAGTTCATTACCTCTCTACCATAAGGCAACGAAATGGACACATATGAGTTTTACCATTTTCCATCATTCGGCCATCAGACAACCATGCCCTACTTGTTGATGGCGGCGAGCGCCTTGATCCTAGCCATAGGCGGCACACCGGTGATGCGCATGGTGGCATTACGGCTGGGCGTGGTCGATACGCCAAATGCCCGCAAAATCCATGCCAGCCCCGTGCCGCGCATGGGCGGCGCGGCGATCTACATTGCCTTTCTCATGGCCTTGATCTTTCTAGGCGACCTCCGCTACATCAAAGAAGTGGTCGGCATCTTTGTTGGGGCCACCCTAATGAGTTTGATGGGATTGGTGGATGACAAATGGGGGCTGGGCAGTTATGTCAAATTGTTTGGTCAGGTTTTAGCCGCGGGGATTCTGGTCTATACTGGCGTCCAAGTGAACCTGTTCGGCGGCTGGCTTGACATTGCCATTACGATCCTCTGGGTGGTAAGCATCACGAATGCCCTCAATCTGCTGGATAACATGGACGGACTCTCCGGCGGTATTGCGATGATTGCGGCCGTGTTCTTTACGTTATTAGCCTCGCTGAGCAATCAATATCTGGTGGGGGCGCTAGCCGCGGCGTTGGCCGGAGCCTGTGCGGGGTTTCTTGTCCATAACTGGAATCCAGCGCATATCTTTATGGGGGACACTGGCACCTTGTTCATTGGCTTTTTGCTGGCCGCGGTGGGCATTAAATTACGCTTTCCTGCCAATAGCAAAACGGTTACCTGGATGATTCCGCTCTTTGTGCTGGCCGTGCCGATCTTTGATACGAGCCTGGTCTTTATCAGTCGGCTACGTCGCGGCAAAAACCCGCTCACGACACCCGGCAAAGATCATGTGAGCCATCGGCTAGCTTTCCTCACGGGTAGCCGGCGCGAGGCCGTATTGATTTGCTATCTGCTGGGCGGCTCAACTGGGCTAGCGGCCGTTTTTCTGACCCAGGCCACCTTCACCGAAGCCATCTGTGCCGTTGTCGCTGTCTTATTACTCATGCTAGGCGGCATCTGGTGGCTGGAATTTCGCAACGGCGGTGTACGCCAGCCAGATTGATGATACATACAAATTTCATTGTTACGTGCGCAGGGCAAGCCCGCACCTATTCCTATTTTATTCATGTGAATGCGAGCAGGTACGGCTTGATTTCCCTTGTTGCTAATTCACAGCTAGTTAATTGATAGACTATAAGGAGACTCTATTGAACTTCCAATCTAACCGCAAATTATCATTGAGCGGCTGGCGCGTAGGCTTAATCGCCGCGTTGTTGTTGCTCGCACTGGCCTACGCAGCCTGTGGTGGCGGCAGCACAGAGACCGCAGCGCCGACTAACACCCCACCGGCGGTTGATACGCCGGCGGCTGGCGCAGCGGTTACAGAGACAACAACGACAACAGAGAGTACGCCAGTGACTCAGACCGCGCCGACAACGACCACCCAAGTTGCGCCCGCTGCCGGTGTGACCCAGACCCAGGCTATATCTGTGGTCAAAGTCCCACCACCCGCACAATTGGCTGATGGAGCAGCCAGCAAACTTGAGCCGATAACGCGCAATGGGATGTACACAACAACACCGACAATGAAGCTGGATCCTAAGAAGTATTACTATGCGACTTTCAAAACGGATCAAGGCGATATTAAGGCGCAACTTTTTGCGCAGCAGTCACCACTGGCGGTGAATAGTTTCGTCTTCTTAGCCCGCGAGGGATTTTTTAACAATACAACTTTCCACCGTGTGTTGGAAGGCTTTATGGCGCAAGGTGGCGATCCAACCGGCACCGGCACCGGCGGCCCTGGGTATGCATTTGCCAATGAGACCTCAGCCGATCTTGTCTTTGATCGCGCTGGGCTACTGGCGATGGCCAATGCAGGACCAGATACCAACGGTAGCCAATTCTTTATCACCTTTGCCCCTGCCCCCAATCTTAATGGTGGCTATACGATCTTTGGCGAAGTGACCGAGGGTGCCGAGATTTTGAGCAAAATCACCCGGCGTGATCCTGAGCAAAGCCCAACGACACCAGGTGACACGCTCTATACGGTGATCATCGAAGAGACCGACAGCAGCGCGTTGCCAACCCCGTTGCCCCCGCCACCAACGCCAACACCCTTTGCGCCGAGCAGCATGGACAGCAAAGATCGGCCTTTGGCGAAGTTATCACCGGCGGAACGCTCCAATCACTTCAACACGGCGCCAGAGGTGAAGTTGGATGTCAGCAAACAATATACCGCCACGATCAAAACCAGCAAAGGTTCGCTGATCGTCCGGCTCTATGATGACAAAGCCCCAATTGCCGTAAACAACTTTGTCGCCTTGGCCAATCTTGGTTTTTATGATGGCACACCGATCAACCAAGTTTCCCCCCAACAGGCGATTGTAATTGGCGCACCGGCGAACATTCCGACCAGCGATGCCGGTTACAAGATCACGGCCGAGGTCAGCCTGCCGATTACAGTTGAGGTGGGTGGCATTGCCTATATCCCGCAGCGTCCGGTGCCCAACAAACCGATCCTGAGCAGCAGCAGCCAATTATTAATTGCGCTGAT
Organism: Caldilineales bacterium; assembly: GCA_038318235.1. Classification (GTDB taxonomy): domain Bacteria; phylum Chloroflexota; class Anaerolineae; order Caldilineales; family Caldilineaceae; genus JAPLGZ01. The sequence goes on along the minus strand of JBBQBY010000054.1, from coordinate 14,030 downwards.
CCAACCACCGCCCGAAGTCAATGCAAACTTCAGCTTCTTTGGCCAAGTGGTTGATGGGGCGGCGATCTTGCCGCAGTTGACCATTAGTGATACGATTGAATCAGTCACTGTTGCTGTAAGTCAATAACAATTTTTGTAGTCAAGCTTTTCGCAGTTTGTGGCTGCGTACGCCGATCCTTGTGCCGAGGATCGGCGTACGCAATGGCCGGGGGTTGAAGACAATCGGGAAATATGAATGTCATTACAAAACTCAGGCGCAAGTAATCCACTAGAATCGATCCTCGCTCGTCTAAATACCTGGTCACAGTCTGATGCCGCTAAAAAATGGCTAGGCGCCTTGACCATTATCATTGCTCCTATCGGCCCCGGTTACGGGGCATTCTTTTTTAGTCACATAACTTTAGCCACCGATGCTTCAATATTCTCTCGGAGCGGAACAAATCTAGCCTTCTGACCGTCTCAATTTTACTTACGCACGTTGCCGAAATATACAATTATAAATAACCCTATCCATGACCGGAAGAGCGAGGACTTGACGATGCGCCACCATTTGATCCGCCTTTTGCACAGCCGCCGCTTTGCCACCGCAGCCACACTGATCGTAATAATCTCTCTACTGTTACCATTAGTTCTGCCCAGCCCAAGTAGCGCCTTAGTCGAAAGCAAAGCAGTGGAGAGCAATATGTTGCAAACTTCCCTTACGACGGATACGGCAACAAGCCCTACCATCAGCAACGGCACGACCACCGGCCTACATCTGAGCCTGAGTGAAGGCGCCCAACAGACGCAAACCGTCGAGGTGCTGCCCATCACACCGTCGCAACCGCTCTCACAGACTGCGACCCAGGCGTTATTGGGGCGATTGCCGCCAATCACTGTTGTGATCACGGATCAGCAGGCGTTTAAGTTGCCAGAACAGACGTTGCCGCCGCCTCAGCCTGGGACAACTGTGGATGTGGCCTTCCCGCCAACCAACACCACAACGATTACCGCTTCGGCAGCGATCAGCAATGGCCCGTTGCAGGTGCTTCGTTTTGCACCGCAGGGCGAGATTCCGATTGCGCCTTTTCTCAATGTTACCTTCAATCAACCCATGGCCCCGCTGGCCACGCTGGAACAGTTAAGTGCGCAGGATGTCCCGGTTAAGCTGACACCGGCGTTGCCCGGCGTCTGGAAGTGGCTTGGCACCAAGACCCTCAGCTTCGAGGTGACATCCGACGAAATTGACCGCTTCCCCAAGGCCACGCAATATACGGTCGAAATTCCGGCGGGCACCAAGTCGGCCACCGGCGGCGTTCTGGAGCAGGCCGTCACGTGGACCTTCACCACCCCCCCACCCGTGATTGAGTCCACCTATCCCAATAGCAGCCCGCAACGGCTTGATCCGCTGCTGTTTTTGCGCTTCGATCAAGGGATTGACGCGGCGGCAGTGTTGAAAACGATCAACGTCACCGCGAGCAACAAAACGTATCTTGTGCATCCGGCTACCGAGCAAGAGTTGCAAGCCGACCCGACCGTACAAAATTTGATCAAAAATAGCCGAGAAGGTCGCTGGGTCGCCTTTCACGCCGACGAAACATTCCCAGCCGACACGACTGTTACCGTCAATATTGGCCCCGGCACGCCATCGGCAGAAGGGCCGTTGACCACGACCCAGGTGCAATCCTATAGCTTCACAACCTATGCGCCGCTACGCATTGATGAGTCTGGCTGCGGCTATGGCAACGGTGACTGCCCGCCTTTCAGCCAATTTTACATCCGCTTTAACAATGCGCTGAACGAAGCGAAATTTGATCCCGCACTCATTCAGATCGAACCAGCGATCCCCGACGTCAATATCGAACTCTATGGCAACACGATCAACGTTCGCGGCGCCAGCAAAGGGCGGACGGCCTATAAGGTGACGGTTAGCGGTGAAGTAGAAGACGTCTTTGGCCAAAAATTGGGCAAAAGCCAGACCTTGCCCTTTAACACTGGTCCGGCGGCAACCTACCTGAGTGGCCCCAGTAATGGCTTGGTCACGCTGGATCCATCAGCCCAAAAATCGACCTTCAACGTTTATACGATCAATTATGACAAGTTGCGGGTGCGCGCCTATGCGGTTGAGCCCAAAGATTGGCCCGCCTACCAGCAATTCTTGAACAGTTATTATAACGACAATCCGCCCGAACCACCTGGCCATCAAGTGCTTTCGAATATCTTCAACGTGGCTTCGGACCCTGATAGTTTGACCGAAACCGCCATCGACCTGAGCCAAGCCTTACAGGGCACGATTGGGCATTTGGTGGTGATCGTCGATTTCCCGACGAACCCATTGTTTAACAAATTATTTGGCCGCCGTGACAATCCTTCGGTGGTCGCCTGGGTGCAGGCCACCCAGATCGGTTTGGATGCGGTGGTTGACCACAGCAACATGGTCGCCTGGGCAACGGCGCTCCAGGATGGTCAACCGCTCACCGACGTTCAATTGAGCTTGCTAGGCACAGATATTAAAGGCACCACCAGCCCTACTGGCACGGCAACCCTGGCCTTGACGGACGCACCGACGCCCTTGCTAGTTGCGCAAAAGGGCAACGACACAGCGATCTTGCCCCAGGGTATGTATGGGGGTGGTGGCTGGCAGAAGATGCCGATCAGTGACGAGCTGCGCTGGTATGTCTTCGATGATCGCCAAATGTATCGTCCCGGCGAAGCCGTGCATGTTAAAGGCTGGTTACGACGAATTGGTGGCAAACAAAATGGCGATGTCGGTCTATTAGGTGATACGAATGTCGCCATTCAATATCAAGTCCAAGATCCGCAGGGTAATCAGATTGGCGATGGTAAGACCGATGTCAATCCACTTGGCGGTTTTGATCTCACCTTCACCGTGCCCACCAACAGCAATTTGGGCTACGCAAACTTAAATTTGTCCGCCCTGAATGTCAACGCGGTGGATAGCACGCAATTCTCGCACAATTTCCAGATTCAGGAATTCCGTCGGCCTGAATTTGAAGTCAGCGCCCGCAATGAGGACAAAGGGCCATTCTTTGTCGGTGACAGTGCCGTAGCGGCCGTAACCGCCAAATATTTCGCCGGCGGCCCGCTACCCAATGCGGCCACCACCTGGAATGTAACTGTGTCACCCAGCAGCTATGCCCCACCAAACTGGCCAGACTTTACCTTTGGCAAGTGGATCCCTTGGTGGGCTTACGGTGATGGCGCAATCGCTACAGATTCGTTTGACGGGGGCGGGAGTTTTAGAGGCAATGGCAACAACGGCAATAATACGACCACTTATCAAAGTAAAACTGATGCGAGTGGCACGCACTATCTGCGCATGAATTTCGATGCCATCGACCAGCCGCAGCCCTACAGCATCTTTGCGCAGGCCACGGTGATGGATGTCAACCGCCAAGCCTGGGCGGCCAATACCAGCTTGCTCGTCCATCCCGCCGATCTGTACGTGGGCATTCACAGCGCGGCCACCTTTGTCGAGCAGGGCAAGCCGCTGGATATCGAGACAATTGTCACTGATTTAGATGGCAAAGCGATCATTAGTCAGACCATCGATCTACGGGCCGTGCGCTTGGAATGGAAATACAGCAAAGGCACGTGGCAACAGACCGAGGCCGAAGAACAGAAGTGCAGCGTTGTGTCCGCCGTCGAACCAGTCACTTGTACTTTCCAAACCGCCAAGGGCGGCCAATACAAGATTACAGCGATAGTTACCGACGATAAAAAACGCAAGAATTCGAGCGAATTTACCCGTTGGGTCAGTGGTGGCCAGAGTAAACCGGCGCGCAACGTCGAACAAGAACAGGTGACGTTGATCCCCGACAAGCAGACATACCAACCGGGTGACGTGGCGGAGATTTTGGTGCAATCACCTTTCTCGCCAGCACAAGGGCTCTTGACGGTCGCGCGTAATGGCATCCTTTACAACGAGCACTTTACAATTACAGACACCACCTACACCCTGAAAGTGCCAATCACTGAAGCCCAGATTCCGAACCTGAGCATTGAGGTTGATCTGACCGGCGCCGCCAAACGGCTCGATGACAATGGCAACGTTCAGGAAAATATCCCGGCGCGACCAGCTTACGCTAGTGGCACCCTAGATCTGACCATTCCACCGCTGAGCCGCACGCTCAAAGTCGCGCTTAAACCGCAAGCAACCGCCCTGGAGCCTGGCGCACAGACGACGATCACGGCCACGCTGACGGATGCTAACGGCCAGCCGGTGAAAGATGGTGAATTAGCCGCCGTCGTCGTCGATGAGGCGATCCTGGCGCTGACCAACTATCAACTCGCTGATCCAGTGGCAGCCTTCTACAGCGCGCGCCCATCCGACCTGAGCCGCTATTATGGGCGCGCCAGCCTAGTGTTAGCCAATCCACAGGCGCTCGTAGAACAGGTGGCGAACAGTACCGCGACGATGGCCGCACAGGCAAGGGGCGGCGCCGCAGAATCATTATCAGCGGCCGCGCCGGCGGCGGCCCCCATGGCGACCGAAGCATATGCCGCCGATTCAGCCAAGGCAACCGGCGCGCCCGGCCAGGCCCAGACGCCGATCTCGGTGCGCAGCAACTTTAATCCGCTGGCGACTTTTGCGCCGGCGGTCCACACCGATGCCAACGGACAAGCGCAGATCAGCTTTAAGCTGCCGGATAATCTGACCCGCTACCGCGTCATGGTGGTGGCCGTGGCCGACGCCAAGTATTTTGGCAGCGCCGAAACCAACATCACCGCCCGCCTGCCGTTGATGATCCGCCCCGCAGCGCCGCGTTTCCTCAACTTTGGCGACAAGTTTGAGTTGCCAATCATTGTGCAGAATCAGACGGATGAACCGATGACCGTCAACCTGGCGGTGCGCGGCAGTAACCTGAACCTGACCAGTGGAAATGGGCTGAGTGAGACAGCAACGATCATGGATCAGAGCACGCTGACCGGCACCACTAGTGCTGGACAACAGGTCACCGTTCCGGCAAATGATCGGGTGGAGGTGCGTTTCCCGGCCACGACCGTGAGTGCAGGGACAGCGCGCATCCAGATCGCCGGAACTTCTGGCACATATGCCGACGCCGCCTCGATCGAGTTACCGGTCTTTACGCCGGCCACGACCGAGGCCTTCGCAGTCTATGGCACAGTCGATGAAGGCGCAGTGGCACAACCCGTGCTTGCCCCGACCAATGTCTTTGCCCAATTTGGTGGCTTGGAGATCAACACGTCATCGACTGCGGTGCAGGCGCTCACCGATGCCGTGCTCTATCTCACCGCCTATCCCTATGAATGTTCCGAGCAACTGGCCTCACGCATCCTCGGTGTGGCCGCGCTGCGTGATGTGTTGAGCGCCTTCCATGCCGAAGGGTTGCCCGCACCGGCTGAGTTAGAGAAGGCTGTCCAGCGCGATATCGACCGTCTACAGGGTATGCAGAACGACGATGGCGGCTTCCCAATCTGGGAACGCGGCGACGAATCGGTGCCTTATTACAGCATCCATGTGGCCCACGCCCTCCAGCGCGCCAAGCTAAAAGGCTTTACTGTACCCGAAGAGATGCAGCAGCGTGCATTGGAACATCTGCGCAACATCGAAAATTACTATCCTGTTTGGTACGGCGAGACGACCCGTCAAACCCTCAGTGCCTATGCACTTTACGTGCGTAAATTGATGGGCGATGTGGACACCGCCAAAGCGCGTAACTTGCTCAACACGAAGCCGCTTGATCAACAATCACTCGAAGCTGTCGCTTGGCTCTGGCAAGTGCTCAGCGACGACGCCACTTCTAAACCAGAAGTGGATGCCATTCGTCAGTTGATTACCAACCGAGCGGTCGAGACAGCGGGTGCGGCCAACTTCACCACGTCTTATGGGGATGATGACTATCTGATGCTGCATTCCAACCGCCGCACCGATGCTTTGATTCTCGACGCTTTGATCAACGATCAGCCGGAGAGCGATCTGATTCCGAAAGTCGTGACGGGTCTACTGGCTCATCGTACAGCTGGCCATTGGAACAACACGCAAGAAAATGCCTTTGTGCTGTTGGCGCTCGACCGCTACTTCAACACGTTCGAGGCGCAGACGCCCGACTTTGTAGCCCGCATCTGGCTGGGTGACACCTATGCTGGCGAGCATCAATATCAAGGGCGCACGACCGAACGTCAGGTGACAGCGATTCCCATGACCTATCTGGTTGACCCCAAACTGGGTGGCGGTCAAACGCAAAACCTAGTCATTAACAAAGAAGGGCCAGGTCGGCTCTACTATCGGCTTGGTCTGCAGTATGCACCAAACGATCTAAACATGAAAGCACTAGACATGGGCTTTGTCGTGCAGCGCACGTACGAGGCCGTAGATCAGCCCGACGATGTGAAGCAGGACAAGGATGGTAGCTGGCATATCAAGGCCGGAGCCCGTGTGCGCGTGCGCCTGAGCATGGTGGCCACGAATCGCCGCTATAATGTTGCCCTGGTCGATCCGTTGCCCGCCGGTCTGGAGATCATCAACCCAGCGTTGAGCGTGGCCGAGAATATTCCGCAAGACCCGAAAGAGCGGGGTACAGGCTGGTGGTTCTGGGGTTCGTGGTTTGAGCACCAAAACTTGCGTGATGAGCGGGCCGAAGCCTTCACTACGTTGCTTTGGGATGGCGTCTATAACTATTCGTATGTCGCGCGGGCCACGACACCTGGTCAGTTTGTGGTGCCACCGGCGAAGGCAGAAGAGATGTATTCGCCAGAGGTGTTTGGGCGGAGTGCGAGTGATAAGGTGATTGTAGAGTAAGTAGGCAAAAATCGGCTGGCCGTCTGTGGACGGTCGGCCTATTTTTTTGCCATTGATTGGGACGAAGTTTATTTGCTTTCTCGATGCGTTTTTTGTAAGATCAGTGACTAGACGACAACCAAAAGAGGGAAACCAATGACAACAGCAACACCTTCACCATACGCCGAACGGCTGCAAAGATCCTACACAAATTTGGGTAAAATCTTGGCGTTGCTAGAGGCTGACGAATTGGAACAGGCCGCTTTGTTAAACGGCTGGTCGCCGAAAGTTTTGGTGGCGCATGTGGCCTTTTGGGATGACTTTCAACTACGCCGGATGCAGGCAGCACTGCACGGCGAAACGGTCGAAAGCATTATTTGGCCGCCACATGATAACGAGCAGCGCGCCCAAGTTGACAACACGCGTGATTGGTCTGCGATCCTGGCTGAAGCGGATCTGGCCCGCCAACGTTTAGTTGAATTTGCACAAAATTTGACCCCAGAAAATCTGACGGCAACTTATCCGATCTACGAAGATGTTTCATCCTTGCCGCATCTGCTTGAACATATGGTGCGCCATACCAAAGTGCACACCGCGGAATTGCAGCGCTATTGTGGTTCCATGCAACGCTGGCAACGCGCAGATTTACGTAAATTTCTTGCCCAGCAACATATCAACCTGATGGATAGCATCGCTGGGCTGACGGAAACGACCATCCTCACCACCCAGGTTTGTGGCCACTGGTCGATCCGTGATGTGTTGGCCCATGTGCTCAGTTGGAACGAATTTGCCTATCTGGTCATACGCCAATGGCCACAACCAGACAGAACCACCCTCGAAGCCTGGCTACCAGCCGCCGATGCTAATGACACCAGCAACTATGACATGATCAATGAGCGCTTATTGGCCGCCAAAAAAGACCTAGATATTATTGGCATTGCCGATTGGCTTACGACCTATCATCGACGCACGATGCGACTCTTTGATAGGTTAAGCGATGAGGAATTGACGAGTGAAGGCGATTATATCTGGGGAGAAACCGGCGAAGCCGCGCGCCTGCTTTATGAATTTGCGCTGCACGAAGCAGAGCACGCCGAACAAATCTGGCGTTATCGAGTAGAAGGGTAACGATCTTGAAGGTCGTGTTATTAGATTATGATCGAAAGGGGCTGCCTTCATGAAGGCAGCCCCTTTCGATCATAATCTAGTTTAGAAACCGTAGTTAATCAATCAATGCTTACTGGTTGACTACGGTTCTTTGCTAGACACTTATTGTGACTGGATGATTGGTCGTGGCAAATCACGTGGCAGTTTCGACGTCAGGTCTTCTGGACGTACGATCTTCGCCGCATCAACTTCGACCTTCAACCAATCTTGATAAGCCTGGGTTCGCTTCTGAGTCAGTGTCCGTTCCTCCAACTTATGTTGGGGATCTTTTTCCAACACCTGGATCAGATGAACGCCAAAGGTCGTCGTAATCGGTTGGCTGATATCGCCCGGCTTTAAGGCAAAGGCGGCCTCATCAAATTCTTTTACCATCGCGGCATGACCAAACCAGCCAAGATCACCACCTTTGGTCGCGCTACCCGTATCTTCACTGTATTTAGCAGCGACATCCTCAAACTTCTCGCCCTTCAGAATCCGTTCACGCAATTGCGTAGCCAAAGCGATCGCCTCGGCTTGGGTACGTGGTGCAGGCTCTGGCGTTGGTGGCGGCGCACCGGCCGGCAACGCGGTTGGTGTCGCTGTCGCTTGCGCGCCAGCCGCCGGCGCCGGCGTCGGTGTGATCACGCGTATCAGAATATGACGGGCGTGAATCTCTTCTTCTGCAGGTGGCACTTTTTCTTCACCTACAATTTTAGACATTTTGTCCGTCAACAACTGAGCTCGCTTTACCTCGCGATACTCGCTCAGGTTCATGCCAGCCACTTTTTGTAGGTTTTCTTCTAGCTTGGTCAGGCCATCTTGATAGGCTGTATCCGTCAAGATCGCGCGCGTTGCAATGGGAGCAGCGGTCGGCGTTGGCAAAGCAGTGGGGGCGACAGTGAGCGCATTCGTGGCCGTCACGCCTGTGGTGCCGGTCGTTGCCTGCGTCGGCGTGATCGGCTGGACGGGGGTCACAACTTTCGTTGTGGTCACAGGTGCGCTGGTTGTCGCGGCCTTTGTGGCCGTCACGCCGCTAGTGATCGTCACCGGTTGAGTGCTCGTTGCCGCTTTCGTCACCGTAACAGCACTCGTCGTCGTCAGGGCATTAGTACTCGTTGCCACTTTGGTCGCCGTCACCGTTTTGCTGGGGGTTACGGGCAGCGTCGTTGTGACTTTAGTCGCTGTCGTCAACGCTTTGCTGGCTGTGATCGACAAGCTACCTGTAACGGGTGTGGTAACGGCAGCAGTAACTGCTGTAGTCTCTGTGAGTGGATTAGTATTTGTAGCCGTGGTAGTCGTTGTAATGGCAGCTGCGGTTGCTTTCGCCTCCACGGTTGCCGTGATACCAGCTACAGCCGTCGCCGTCGCTTGTGCTTGGGTTACAGTGCCAACCCCAGCCGCAATTTCTTCACGCAGCGCTTTCTCGACTTCTTCATCGCTCACGGTAATGCCGCGCGTCTTGGCCTGTTGCGCCACGACCTTTTCGTCAATCATATTATTCAGCACTTGCATACCCAAGGCAAATGGGCTACTCAGGGTTGTCTGAAGCTGATTAATTTGTTGTGTGAAAAAGCCTTGACCACCAAATTGTTTCTCAAGATCCTGGAGCCGCACCCGTTGGTTTTCCATCTGGCTTTGCTCTAGTTTAGTGCGCTTCCAAAACTGCTGTGTAACAATCTTGTCATCACCAACGCTGGCCAACGTGCTGTTCGGATCCAGGACAAACGTCTTGACAAGGCCAGCAACGATCACGAGCAACGCAAGGCCAATCGCAATACCAACACCGATATATAGACGGCGGTTGCGTTCTCGCTCGCGGGCATGCAACCGAGTTTCCTTGCGGGTAAGTTCGCGGACTTCTTCTTCAGCACGCGGCTTGCGCTTTGCCATACCTACCTGCGCTTTCGCACGATGCGGGTTTGATCAGCTGTGTAGGGCAGTAACGCCAGATGGCGTGCATGCTTGATGGATTTGACAATGTACCGTTGCACCTTGGCGGTGACACGGGTCTTGCGCCGAGAAAGAATCCGACCACGTGCGTCCAGAAAACGGGACAACAACGGGATGTTCTTATAATTGATATCACGCATGCGTACATCCGAGCCAATGCGGCGGCTGCGGCCCATGCGCTCGTGAGGTGCATAGGAGCTGGGGCCGGTAACGGCGGATCGATTATCGCCGGTGTCAGAACTTACCGGGGCATCGTCAGTATCATCGTCGGCATCAAAGTCATTATCATCTTCAAAAGGTACATCCAATTCGGTTTCGTTGTCAGTTAGGTTTGCTTGCTCGCTCATAATTGTTCCTTTATTTTTTGCCCACCAGGCAGAAGGCTGACCATGCAGGTGAGCCTATATTTTTGAACGTTGATATCAGTCATCAGTCCGGAGAATCAAATAGCGCAACACATTCTCATTCAGGCGCAACAAACGATCCAGTTCTTCGGTGCCGGCTGCGGCCATCTGAAAGCGCTGCAGTACATAATGGCCTTCGAAATACTTGTCGATCGGATAGGCCAAGGTCCGTTTCCCCCACACTTCTGTGGCCGAAATTGTGCCTTGTTGGCTCGAAATGGCTTGTGTCAGGCGATCATTTAATTGACGCAGGCCGTCATCACCGATATCAGGTTGAGCGACGTAAACCATTTCATATTCACGGTTTTCGCTACCGGTGTCGGCAACGAGTTCTGTATCTGTACTTGCCATACTGTTGTTAACTCCCTTTCTTGGCTTTCTATGGAGATGTCCGCAAGACCGTCCTGCGAACAGAAAGAACGAGGGACCGGTTGAACCGATCCCTCGTCACAAACCATCGTTTATGGTATCACAATTTGTTCTGAAAGCAAAAATTTAGAGCGGCTGACTGGTAAAAAGGCAACAGAACAGTAGAAATTCAGATCTAGCTGCTCTAGAGCTTAGCGTCAGGTGATATAGTCTTCCTAAAGGAGATACAGATGGCGGAGTAGGCACGCTCTAGTGCCGCTCAGTTCGCATTAGAGAATGCGAACTCCACTAATTTACATCTCGTTTAGGAGCACTATATCGCCCTATCGCCTTGTCCCCTTGTCTCCCTGTCTTCTTGTCTCCTCGTCCGCCTCTTCCTCCGGCGCGCGCTCCAACACCTGGATATCTTGCGCCACCGGGCCGCGCTCGTTCGCGCCGATCCGGAATTCAACCAAGTCACCTGGAAAGAGGCGCCGCTGGTCTTGTAGTTGCGAGCCATGCATATACAGCTCCGGATCGTGCCGGCGCGTGATAAAACCATAGCGCTTGTGGGCGTTATACCACTTGACGAGCCCACGTTCACGCGATTCGACCGGCAGCAATTGGCGACAACCAGGACAGTAGCGCAACGCTTGCGCCGCCCGCCCATCGGCCTGAACCGCTTGATTCTGCTCTTCTACAGACCAAAGAAACGAAATACCACAACGTTCACAAAAGAGTGTTTCGTCGCGTTTTTTTATGCTGGACATGGAAGGTCTCCGGGAGTAAGGGAGTAGGGGAGTAAGGGAGTAGGAAGTAAGGAGTAGGGAGCAGAAAAATTGCACCTACTCCCTACTTCCTACTCCTTACTCCCTTCCTACGACACTAACAAAATTTTCGCCACTGGCCCAGGATTATTCAACAATTTTTCAAACATTGCACCACCGTCGGCCAACGGCGCCTTCATCAACCAAGGATCGATCTCGATCCGGCCTTGCGCCAGCCAATCAAAGGCGTCTTCAAAATCAACTGGTGTATAGGCAAAACTGCCTTGAATGTTAATCTCGTTGCGAATGATGTAATTGGCCGGAATGTTGCTTTCTTCCGAATGCAAACCAGTGAAGATCACTTTGCCGCCCGGCGTCACGGCATCAATACATTCGCGCCGCGTGGCGGTTGCCCCCACGGCATCAATCGCCATATCGACGCCTGCCCCATTCGTGGCGGTGCGCACAATTTCCACCACGTTATCGGTCTGCGGGTTCAAGACGCGCACGCCAAAATGTTCAGCAATTGTGCGGCGGTCGGCATCGGTGTCGGTGGCAAAGATCTCTTGCACGCCAAACTGCTTGACCACTTGCAAGACCAATAGACCAATCGGGCCCAACCCCGTGATCAGCACTTTGTCCGTGGCTGTGCAGCCCGACAACTTCGCCGCCCGCAAGGCGCACGCCATTGGTTCGGTCAAGGCGGCATGTTCCAAACTCATACTGTCGGGCAACGGATAGACATTGGCGGCGGGTGCCGTTACATATTGCGCATAACTGCCAGGGCGTTGAATGCCGAGGATATTGCGCGGCAGCGTCAGATTATGCCGGCCTTTGAGCGCGGCGGGCGACCACGGATTGCTGATCAACGGGTTCACGGTGACCCGTTGGCCCACGGCCAGGCCAGCCTTGATCGTGGCCGCTTGATCGCCGAGTGCAACGATTTCGCCGGAAAATTCGTGGCCCATGATCAGCGGCGGTTTGCGCAATGAATTATGGCCCAAATAACCGCCCAGTTCCGAGCCGCAAATGCCAGAATAGACCACTTTAATCAATACTTCTTGTGCTGGTACTTGTGGATCAGCCACATCCCGCAAATTCATCTGACGCGGGCCTTCCCAAACGAGCGCTTGCATACTTTTTTCCTTTCATCCTTTAAAATTAGCGCAAAGGTGCAAGAATGACAGTGATTCTGGTCAGATAGATATCTGGCTTTTCTTTGCGTTCTTTGACGTTCGGCGAGCTCAGTCGAGCCGCGCCTTTGCGTGCGTAATTTTTTTTAGTCTAGCGATAATTCAAGTATTTTCTCTGGTCCGTCTAAGCGTATTCTAAGCTGGTTGAGCACATTCCGCCCAATCACAATTTCACTCGAGCGGTCGTCACCTACCACATAGATGCCAGGTAGATTGATATCATTAATGCGCAAGTTTACCAAGTAGAGAAAGACAACGCGCCGTTCGCCCCACGGACTGCGCAGCCCTGTTTCGATGGTTGGGCGCGCCCCCAATGCATCTAGATACGGTTGGGGAATCAGCGTGCCCTCTGCTCCGGTATCCAAAATGGCATGCAGCGGCCCTACGACTTCTTTGCTGCGCGTGGATGACAAAAATATTTCACAAGCCGGCGCGGGTAATACGTAGGAAGCGTCATAGGGGAAACTAGGCATTGAACGCCTCCAGCCGAAAACTCGACGTATACAGATCGCGCTGACTCGCCTGCGTGACCGGGGCAATTAGCACCGCGATATCACCCAAACGTTGCGTAATGCGCTGCTCTAATTGGGCAACATCCGCGTCGTGATCGATCACCTGGCCTTCGTGGACGGCCACAAATTCGCCCAGATGTTTACTCTGTAGATCGGCCGTCATCGCCCAGAAAGCTTGGGTTTCGGCATGAATTTTTTCGCGCTCCACATGGTCCAGGTATAATTGGACGGCGGTCTCCAACACTTCGTTTTCGTCTTGATTGATCGCACGCGCAATGTTTTGCACGCGCACAATTAATTCTGGTTGTTGTAAAGCAATCATACTTTTTCTCTCCCTACAATTTTTGTTTATCCCACCAGTATAATCGATTCACGGGCTACAACCAAGCGCGTAGAGACAGCGGTTACACAGAGATCACGAAGAAGGCACAGATAGCAGAGAGAAAAACAACCCTCTCAAGCTTTATTTCTCTGTGGCCTCTGTGCTAGCTTTTTCTCCGTGGTCTCTGTGTAACCGCTTTTTCTTGCCACGCGCGTAACGTGCGGATTAGTCTGTCGGGAACGCCAGCGGGATCGTCGGCGGTTGGGTGTGATGCGAGATGCGCGGCTGCATCTGGCGCGCCTGGTATTCCGCAACAAAAGTCGCCAAATTACGCCCGGCTTCTTCCAGGCACATTTTGCCTTTGGCCGCGGTCGCCTTTTCCGCCTCACCGATCACACCAGAATCCGTGTATTGGCTGGTCCATTCGACCAAGCCCATCGGCCCGGCGGCAAAGAGATCGGACCAGACGTATTTCGAGCCAAACTGATTCGTCTTGGAAAGCTCACTCTTAATCTTGTCCATACGCACACTTTCGGGCGATAGGTGCAGCAGCATCGAAGTCTCTAGCTCACAGGCATGGGCGCAACCGCCGGGGAAAACGCTTTCGCGCCATTTCGCCTCAAATTCGGGATTGATGCGCAACATC
>JBBQBY010000053.1:0-21695 GCA_038318235.1 Caldilineales bacterium | reverse complement strand
GTGTTACGCCAGCGCGAGGCCGAAACTATTGTAATCAGTGATGATCAAGCCACGCTCGATCTGGCGCGTATCCCGTTACGCTTAGCCGCCTCTTTGCCCGAATGGCTCTCCCCGATCACGGCGATTGTACCTGGCCAACTCTTTGGCCTCTATCTGGCTGCAGCTCGCGATTATGACCCGGATCATCCGCGCGGCTTGCGCAAGGTGACAGAGACAAGATGATCAACGGTAGCCGTCATCCTGCCAAGGAAATCATACGGGCGCGTGTCAACTTGATCAACTCTTTCACGGGTAACAGGATGTTCGCCCCGCGCTGACCAGCACTGACGGCGATGCGCTCAAAGGCTTGGGCCTGTTCGTCCAGATAGACATCAAAGCCTTTGTTGATCAATGCCAGTGGACTAATGCCACCGGTTTGCAACCCCGTCAAACTTTCGGCCTGATCATGGGTCGATATCCGAACTTTTTTGATATTGGTGGCTTTGGCTAATGCTTTTAGATCAAGCGTATCGGGGCCAGGGATGATGACGAGCAGCGGTTTGCGGTTAGGCTCATCTGCCAATGTCACCAATGTTTTGAAGACTTGTGACGCCGGCAGCCCAATCGCGGTGGCTACTTCTATGGCGGAGTGCACACCGGCGTCATAATCATAGGTGAAGACTTGGTAGGTCACCCGTTTGCTGTCCAGAAAGCGGGTGACATTATTTTTGAAGTCCATGGTCGTATCCTAAACTGGTGAAACTGAACCCTTGTTCCTTTGAAATATGACAAATTAAGCAATGGTAGAAATCTGGTCTTGGTTACTTGACACACGCTGGTTGTTCACGCTGGCGTGTATTGGCTTATTGCTCGTCTTCAGTTGGCTGGCGGCCGCTTCCCAAAATCTCCGCCGCAGCCGTGCTATGCTGGCGATTCTAAATGATAGCACACGCGGGGTGGTATCACTCCAGCGTGGCCCGGATTTTCAGGGATTTTTTACCAAAATCACGCCCGCCCCTGAGCCATTTACCCAGTTTATCATCACCTACCACGCTGCATCCAATCTGAATGTGCTAGGTGTGCTGTTGCGGCTGTTCACGCGCTACGCCGATCGTATGGTGATCCACGGTAAGCTGATTGCACGGCCAGGGGCAGAACTGATCTGGCTGCGTGGGCGGATTCCCTCGCGGGCCTTGGGTCACGACCGCGGCGCCATGTTATGGGTGCAACGGCGGCTGGACTTTGTTAATGCCGAATATGCGACGCGTGGCGTGAATCCGGGCGCACTGGCCCATGTCTTTGCGGATTTATATACCCGCTTTGGCCCTTGGCTCTACAAATTCAGCGTTCAGGCGGATGATGCACCCGAAATGGAAATTGTTTTAACCACCCACGGACTCAACCCCGAAGAGTTAGCTGCGCTCGTCACGACCCTGCGCGCCGCCGGTCGTGCCGCTATGCTGCGCTAAATTGTTCTATGGCTATTTAACGCAAATTACGTAGATGACCTGTAGGGGCGTGATGATGGTCATTAACGAATGATTGCCGTAAGTGTAGGTGCGGTTGTTAACCGCACAAGCAAGGGAAACGGAACCTGTGCGGTTAAAAACCGCACCTACAGGGTTACGGCTTTATTTTGTTAATGTCCATCATCACGCCCCTACGAACTAGGATTGTTTAGCCTGCGTTATGTCAAAAAAAAGGCGACCCGTTATCTCATTGATCTAGAGATAACGGGTCGCGCTTTATACAATCAATAAAATTTCGACCATTCAGTTGCGCCAGATGAGCCTGAATTAGCTCGGCAGGATCAGATGAATGTCAAAGTCGGTGGACTGTACCATCGGCAAAACTTGATCAAGCATGGTGCTGACATCTGCCGAACTCAAACCGCGATCGGCCAGCGTATTCCAGAGCCCCATTTGCCCGGCCAAATCAAGCAGATGGTTGAGCTTGCCATTGTCCCAGCTGATGTAGGGCAGTTCATTGCCATTGATTGAAATGTGAATCCCGGTTGCATTGGTAGCAATACTGATATCGGAAATGCCTTTACTCTTGAGATTATCCAGCGCGGCTGGTTGCATTTGCAAACCCGCCATCGGCAAGCCGGTCAGCGTTGTAAACTCAGCGGAGGAGAGGTCGGCAATGCGGAAGCTGCCATCCGCATTATAGAAGATCGGTACATTGATCTTCGGCGTTTCGCCCACACTGGCCGCAAAGGCTTTTTGCGCCGTGGTCGCCTTGGTGGCGGCGCTACCTTCACCAGTGACGTAGGTCGGAATCGCTTGCTTGCCTTGGGCCACTGGGAAACGCAGAATCGCACCAACCCCTAGATTGGTGATCATCGGGAGAATTTTTTCCAAGGCCGGCGAAACCACACCGCCGAGCTTGCCAATTGTTGTCGTCGTCTCCTTGAGCGAATTGCCATCCCAGGCCAACGAAGGAATGGCTTCGCCATTGACCAAGATCGTCAAGCCGCTGGGTAGATTATCAATCTGAACGTGTTGAATGTTGGCATTGGTCAACATTTCAATCTGAGCTGGTGGCAATTTTATCTGGTCTAAACCAGCCACCCCGAATGTGCTGGCCAATTGTGCAATCGGCACATTGCCGACGCTTGGCTGGCCATTGGCATCAAAGTCGATCACAATCGCCGGTAGATCAACGACAAGATCGTGCTGCGCGGCTGACTTGGCCGTTTCACCACCGCCGGCGCGGGGCGCACAACCGGCCAGCACGATCAGCACAATGCTGATGAGCGAAAACCAGACTGTAAAGCGTTTTTGGTGCATAACTCTATCCTCCTCAAATGGTTATAGATGGCAGATAAAAATGTGATGCTGATAAGTAGAAAGTTAGCTGAAGTGTAATGGGTAAAAACCGGTGCAGTAAGAATTATAACAGTACGTGTACGCCATAAAACTATAGTATAAAATCGAGCTCATTTGCGCAAATAACAAGCTACCTGCTCAGCATTCAGCCCTATGATACACTTTCGGCTGATAATTGAAGCATAAAACGTAGGAGTATCGCGTAAGCGCATCGTAGGCTCTGGGTCGCACCCGCATGAATCATTGGTGAGGACGGGTGCATTCAATCGCCAATCGGAGTTTGCTCGTCTGCATTGTACACATGCGCAAGTAATGTGTCAACTAGACATTTTGGCGTAGCAGGCTTCGTTAAAATCTTACCGCAGAGGCTTGCCCGTGATTGAGTGTCTTTTTCTTGCCTCTTTACGTCTCTGCGCTTCTGCGTTAGACTTTTGGCACACATAACATATTTTATTAAGTCGTGTTACGCCGCGGCAACCCCACCCCCGCCCTCCCGTTCGCGCCCAATGGGCACCCGGCTCACTTCGCCTGTCCCTGATCAGTCCCCTCGCTTACCAGGGGAGGGTTAGGGTCACTGCCATTCAGTTAAGCGAATTAATGGGTCGCTTAGGTGCAGTTTGTCACCGCACCTACGTATCCTTAACTTAATCGCAGTGAGGGGTAGGGTGGGGTTGCCGTGGCGTAACATGACTTACTAAATTAGTGGCTGCCGTGTGACTGTGCCACCGTTGCCGCGCAGTTTATTCAGCTTTCTGCGCCTCTCCTACCCGGAAAATATCATTTTGTCGCCATTGCGGGTATAATTCTACCGCTTAATTAATCATCAATGTAAGGTTGAATCATGACGCAAGAAGACAAAACGCATGCGCCTGTGCAGAGCAGGTTTGAATTATCGAAAGAGACCCAGACTGCACCTGTGTCTAGTTGGTTTAGACCCAGAAGCGCGGTGATTGAAGCGGGTGACTTGTTCTTGCTTGTCACAACCGATCACAAGCGCTATCTGATCACTCTGCAACCCAACCAGAAATTGCATACGCATGTCGGGATCTATGAACATAACCAAATGCTCGGCCAGCCGCCCGGCGCCACCGTGATCAGCACGATGGCGCATCCCGCGCTGGTCCTGGAGCCAGGGCTGACGGATCTGATCCAGCATTTAAAGCGCGGCACGCAGATTATCTATCCGAAGGATGCCGCTTATATCGTGCACCGGTTGAGTTTGCGCGCCGGTAGTCGGGTGATCGAGGCCGGTACCGGTAGTGGCGGGTTGACCACTGCGCTCGCTTGGGCCGTGGCGCCCACGGGGCTGATCTACACCTATGAAACGCGCCAGGAGACGCATAACCTCGCCCGCCGCAATCTAGAACGCGTCGGTCTATGGCCCTATGTGCAAATGTTTCAACGCTCGATTGAAGAAGGTTTTCTACAAACCGACGTGGATGCGCTCTTTCTGGATGTGCGTGAGCCCTGGCATTTTCTCGACCAGGTGCGCATGGCGTTGCGCCCCGGTGGTTTTTTTGCCAGTTTGGTGCCCACCACCAACCAGGTCAGCGAGTTGCTCTATGCGTTAGAGCGCAATAGCTTTGCCGATATCGCCGTCGAAGAGTTGCTGTTGCGCCATTACAAACCCGTGCCGGATCGGCTGCGCCCCGAAGACACAATGGCCGCCCACACTGGCTTCTTGATCTTTGCCCGCTCGATTGCGACCACCGTCGATGCCACGCGCTGGCATGCCAAAGAACGCCAACGCTACCGTTCGCGCGTCAAAGCCGACGAAGAGATTGCCGCCGCCCAGGCCCAACGCACCATCGACCGAGAAAATGGCGGCCTCAAATATCCGCCGATGCCCCTGCCGGATTAACTCACGTTACGCATAGTGATCGATTGGGCGTGATGCATCACGCCCAATCGATCACCAGCCCAGGCTGGCGTTGGCGTCCGTCGGTCAAACCCGATGAACCCACCGCTTTGCTACCCATGTTAACCCTGCGTCACATGGGTGATTAATTTCTTTAGAATGGATTGAAATCAAGTGGAGTCGCAGAGTTTCTAACCTTCCAGGAAGCGGTCAGGCAGATCAGAGTTAACGAGACCACTTATGACCGCTTCCTGGAAGATGGTCTCCCCGGTTTTGTAGTCCGGGTTTAGCATAGAGATGTATAAAAACGTTGCGCGGATGGACTATATCATCCATCCGCGCAACGTTTTTATCTGATTGTCCCCACGCTCTTCCGCCGCTCGCATCCATCGCCCCTTGAAACCCGATTTTCCTCACTTGCGAAGGATTTACACCCTACACTTCGCTGATTGTTAATACGCAAATATCCGCCCACCCATAAACGACCTGAGATTCTTTAAAGCCATAGTCTTCTGTTTCATGGGTACCAACCACACGCCCACCCAGGGCTTCGTAGAAACGGCGGGCTGGTGCATTCGTCTCCAGTGTACTGATAATTAACGCCTGCCTACCCAGTTTTTCCTGCTGCGCGGCCACCGCCTGCACTAGACGACGGCCTATACCCTGGCCTTGACAGGTTGATCTCACATAGATGAGGCCAACCTGATCTGCGTTTGGTAACAGATCCAATTCCGCAGGGGAACCTATCGCCACACCTACAACCTCGCCTTCATCAGTGACGGCCACATACATCCAATCTTGGGTATTCCGTCCAGCGTCAATTTCCCCTAGCGATGCGCGCCAGCCTCGTTCAGAGTCTGCATACGTCCATTTCTCGCGACGCTTTTGCCATTGTCCCTCTGGAATCTGAGCTCGGTGCGCTGCGAAAAACGTGTCTACCATGACCACGGCCATGCCTGCTGCATCTTCAATTTTTGCAAGACGAATCTCGATTGACATGCATTGACTCCTTAGCGTCTAAAGTCGCGCCGCCCTCACTCATAAGTTACACGCCGCACCAGATCATTGTTCCCTGCAATTCAACGGCCACGCACTCATATGTCTTTCGCTCCTATCTTTCATGCTGACCGTCTACTCTTGATTTAACTTGCCTATGAGATCGCCCGATTTGTCAGGTAGGAATGGTCGCACCACTCCTTCCATTAAAGCGGAAAATAGCTCGTAAATCGCGCCCTAGTGCAGAATCAGACAACCTTTTCGGTGATAACAAGATGAGGCTCGTGACTTTACTTAACTGTATTCATGGATTGCGGGCCTAGTCCCATTTATCGATCAAACCTTGTGCTTCGTCAGCCAAGCGCAAGAGAAATTGATTGATGGGTACCATATGAGATGCCACCTCTTTAACTGGATGGCCGAAGCTCTGTTCTACCAACCCGCGCTGCTGGTCATCGAGAAACAACGGCAAAAATTGGATGACACCCAAGCCATAGCGCAAGAAGGCTGCACTGGTATAGCCGAGCCTGACCAACTGCGCAGACCCCGC
Source organism: Caldilineales bacterium (assembly GCA_038318235.1). GTDB lineage: Bacteria > Chloroflexota > Anaerolineae > Caldilineales > Caldilineaceae > JAPLGZ01. Next base: position 15,481 of record JBBQBY010000053.1, on the reverse strand, counting down.
CCACCCGGCTGCGCGCAAGCCAGTCAGATAGCCTTCAAAGGCTATGCGGTCCAGGTGGGGCAGATCAACCATGTCCAGCTTATAAAAGATAGCAGGACTCAGCACAAAACTAGCCAGTTCTTGGCCTAGCGGACCGATGCCGACATCACTCCAATCGATGGCGACTGTATGTTCACGTCCGTCCGGGTCGCGGCGAGCAAACAGGTTGCCCCGATTGGCATCGCGGTGGCAGAGGGTTTGCGGCAAGCGGTCGATGGCGCTCAGGAATCGCTCCCGTTCGCCCCATAACCGTTGATAGGCTTTGGCTATCTCTGCTGGATAGAAACACTGGGCCAGAGGCTGACGGAGAAGTTCGGCAAATTGTGCCATGACTGACTCTGTCTGCGCGAGCCAAGCGTGTATCCATTGATAGCTGACCCAGGGGGCGTTGGGCACCAGCTCTTGGGTCAGATAATAACCATTGAACGCGCCAAGATGACGGGCCGCAAGGCCATATCGTTCCAGTGACCAGCGAGGACCATCCGCATCGTGAAGCTCTTCCAGCCAGATCCACGCTTCGCCCGCCGTGGGCTCGTGGACCGCGTAACAGCGTGGCGCGACAAGCCCATCCACCAACTGCTCAAGGAAGCCGGACTGGTAGACTAATGGCTCCCGCTTCCAATACCGCGTATGAGTCGGATCCGGGCTACCCAGCGCAGTCTGGCTGATTTTGAGGATGAGCGACCAGGGCACAACCTGCTCCCCCGCCTGTGCGTCACCAGCAATGCGATAAATATGGGCCAATAAACCAGCGCCCCCATAGATTGGTTGGTATGTCCAGTTCGTGACGACCAGCGCATCATTGCCTAACGCTTGGCGCACCAACGGCGTTAAGATGGTCTGATTGATGGCTTGTAGCCGATGCGGTTGTTCATCCATTAGAGTACACTCCAGCAACGCAAACAGAATAGCTTTCGTCAGGTGGAAAAGTTTCCTACAAAGTGAAGCATTAACTGATTCAGAGTATTTGCCCAGTTTTAACTGGGCAAATACTCGAAATATTGAACTATTTGATTGGGTAAAAACAGGATTTATCTGAGGAGCTATTTGCACGGTAAAGTCTATATTAATCATACACCCAGCAAAGATCATCGTCAATTTGGCGAATCTAAGCCAAGACAATAATCAAATAATTGTTATAACTCTTATTTTTTTTCGTTGCACTAGTACACTGTTGGCGAAGTTGTGCGGGTTTAGCCGTAGGTCAGCGCTTCCAGCGTGACAAGCCGCGCAAAGCCTGAGCACTACTCGATGAAAAGACGTTTCGATGAACCTTGTCACGCCAGAGGCGGTGACCTACGAATTCCCATCAAAACTTCGATTACAGTAGACTAGTCCAGCGTTGGCGAAGTTATGCGGATTTAGCCGTAGGTCAGCGCTTGCAGCGTGACAAGCCGCGCAAAACCTGAGCACTACTCGAGCAAAAGACGTTTCGATTAACCTTGTCACGCCAGAGGCGCTGACCTACGAATGCCCATCAAAACTTATCCAACGTTGCACTAGATACGCCGAGCGTATATACAAGGAACACAGAAAAATAACAACCCGATAAAGATTTTATGAAAGGATGAATACCCCTCCATTCCATTTGCGCTAGGTTTGGCCCAACTGTTCCCACAAAACATCGTTTGCTTGTTCTGCAATCAGAAAGCGGCGTTCCCCATCAACGCCAGCGCCAGTGACCACATATTGACCGGGATTGCGGCCAACATAGCGTTGAAAAAGCGCGTCCGTCGCGGCGCGCCAGCGTAGGGCTTCGTCCAGATTTTCCTGTTGCAACGCGGTCCAGTTGGTGGGAATCTCAATCGCAATCTGGGGGGCCTCAATCATCTGATGCACCCGGCGCCAATTATCGTTGACCCGCACAATCGCAGGTTGGCGATGCAGGTCAACGATGGTGGTGCGCACGCTGGTTGCCAGGCGATCGCGCACGCGCAGGCTACCAGCCAGCCAGGTCAAGCTAAAGCGTGAGGCCGGCACGCGGTTCAACTCGTTGCGAAAGGGATAGTAGTCGGGTGTAAAGTCAAATGCCAGCGCGCCGAGCATCCCGAAATTCAGGGCCGCATTGGGATATTGCAGCGGATCAACCGTCCAGTTGATCAGTTGAATACCCTGGTATAGCGCGGTTTCGGCCTGTACTTTCTTCAGTAAAAAGGCCAGACGCATACCCCGATAGGCGGGCAGCACACCGAGAATCTGCGATTCCAGCCGCCAACGGCCATTAAATTTTTCTGCCCAGGCCGTTGGCAAACTTGATTCACCAAACTTGTAAAAGCCAAAGAGAAAGCCGGCCGGTTTGCCATCGACGCGCGCCACCAACGATGTGCCCAAGCCAAAGTCCAGGCTGTGCATATCCACCGGATAGAGAAATTCCGGCGCGCTACCCCAAATTTGTTGCTGCAACTGACGAATCTGGGTGGCTTCGGTGGCATCGGGGTGTCCAATGTCTACATTGCCGAGCAATTGGTGCGTGGGCGCAAAGTCGTGGGCGAGTTCAGGCCGATACAGATTCAGGGGCGGGCAACCTAACCGTGTCGCCAATTTCGTGGCAAATTCCTGCCGCGCGATTGGCGTCAGATCAATTAATCCATGATAGCGCAAGGTATAGATCGGCTGTTGCTGTTCAAACCCGCGCGGAAAAAGAAAACCAACCGCCACCGGCTCGCCCTCCACGCTACCAACCGCAAGGCGTCCCCCGATCTTCGGAAACGTCACCTGGAGAAAGTGGGAAGGAAAGAGTAGTGGGTTGTCTGCACCGCCTAACTGGGTATAGAGGCGATCAAGTTCAGCGATCCAAGTGGCGGATTGAGGATCAAGCAGGATAATGTCCATGAGAACTCTGGTTGTAGCCAATGCAACTGATGACGTAATTACTCATCGGTTATTTGGTTGAGGGGTTTACAAACGATGGGCGAAGCAATCTCACACAAAGGCGCAAAGACCACAAAGAAAAACTATAGAACTTTTATAACCTTTGTGGCCTTTGCGCCTTTGTGTGAGTAAGCCCTTTATAATTTTACTTTGTGCGGGCCTCACGCGCCGCATATAACACGATGCTCCCCGCCACAGCGGCGTTCAAACTCTCGACGCGCCCAACCATTGGCAAACGCACCAGAAAATCACACTTCTCACGCGTCAAGCGGCTAAGCCCCTCGCCTTCGCTGCCGACGACGACAGCTAGCGCGCCGTCTAAGTTGGCTTTATGCAATGGCGGCGCATCGGGCGTGCTATCGAGCCCAGCCACCCAGATATTTTTCGCTTTGAGATCGTCGATCACGCGGTTAATGTTGTTGACCTGGGCGATCAATAGATGCTCCACCGCGCCCGAACTGGCGTTACTAACCGCGGGGGTGACGCCCGCCGCGCGGCGGTCGGGAATGATCACGCCGTGGACGCCCATCGCTTCGGCGGTGCGGATCAACGTGCCTAAATTTTGCGGGTCTTGCAGATGATCTAGGATCAGCAATAAGGGTGGTTCGCCCATCTCCTTGGCCTGTTGCAAACAATCATCAACATCGACATAGGGATAGTCGTCCACTTCCAGCGCTACCCCTTGCGTATTGGTATGCTCACGCGCCAGCTTATCAAAGATACCGCCTTTGATGTTCCGCATCGGAACATTCGCTTCGGCAGCCGCAGTCATGATATCCAGCACAATCCCGGTTGTTTTCTGATCCGCTTCGCCTTCCACCCAAAGGCGAAAAAGCCGCCGCCGATTGGCGCGCAAAGTTTCGAGCACCGCACGCCGGCCATAAATTAGTTCACTCATAATTGATACCTAAAACTACGTTTGACCGGCACTTCAAATCCGGCAATTTTTGCCCGCTTGCCCTGGTTATGCCTGCTCCTCAAAGCGCCAGGTCGTCCCTTCTGGCGTATCATCCATCACAACGCCCACTTCCTTGAGCTTGTTGCGAATCTTATCGGCCGCCGCCCACTGTTTGGCGATGCGCATGTCGCCGCGCACTTCCACCAGCAGATCGATAAAGGGTTTCGCCGCGATGTCATGCCCGGTTTCACTGGCTGGTTCGGCCAAGGTTAGACCGAGGACACCACCCAGTTCGTGCAGGGTGCGCTGGGCTGCTTCGTAAAACGGTCCGGCCACATTAGCCTCGCGGGCCGTATTGATCGCACGCACCAGTTCAAACAGGGTCGCCTGCGCGCTGCTGGTGTTGAAATCGGCATCCATCGCTTCGATGAAGCTGGCGCGGGCTTTTTCTGTCGCTTCGCGCAGCGCATCGACTGCTTCACCGGTGCTTTTGTTACCTTTAGCGGGGCGCAGACCGCCGCGTAAACGTGTCAACGCCCGCTCTGCCGATTCGAGGGTTTCCTGGTTAAAGACCACCGGTTTGCGATAGTGACCTGAGAAGATCAACATACGAAAGGCGTCGCTGCTGTGGCCTTTTAAGAAATCATCAATCGTGATCAAATTGCCAAGCGACTTACTCATCTTTTCGCCGGCCAGTTGCAACATACCGTTGTGCATCCAATAGGTGGCAAAGGGTTTGCCGGTCAGGCTTTCGCTCTGGGCAATCTCATTTTCATGATGCGGGAAGATCAGATCGTTGCCGCCGCCATGAATGTCAATCTGCTCGCCCAGGTGATGCAAACACATGGCCGAGCACTCAATGTGCCAGCCGGGTCGACCGGGACCCCACGGGCTATCCCAGGCCGGTTCGCCAGGTTTAGCCGATTTCCACAGGGCAAAATCACCGGGATGTTCTTTGCGCAGATCCTCTTCCTTGCGTGTGCCGCTCAACGCTTCGTCGAGCTTACGTTGGCTCAATTTGCCATAATCGGCGTCTTTTGTCACGCGGAAATAAACATCACCGTCGATCGGGTAGGCATACCCTTCTTCGCCCAAGCCCTCAATCACGTGAATAATTTCGCCCATCTCTTCGCTGACTTTGGGATAGATATCAGCGGGCATCACATTCAAATCGCGCAAATGGCGCAGATATTCTTCGGAGTAATGATTGGCCATTTCGATCGGGTCTTGACCTGTTTCGTTGGCACGGCGAATGATCTTATCGTCCACATCGGTAAAATTAGTGGCGTAGCGCACTTCATACCCTTTGTAGATCAGGTAGCGCCGCACCATGTCAAAGACGATGGCGGCCATGGCATGCCCAATGTGGGCGTTGGCATAGACCGTTGGTCCGCACACATACATGCGCACCTTGCCTTCTTCCAGGGTTTTAAATTCTTCGTCTTGCCGCGTCAGCGTATTATAGATGCGTAAAGCCATGATGACGATCCTGTCTGATTGGGGTTTAGAGTTTAGAGATTGAGAAATTAGAGATTTTGCGCGCCAATCGCTTGACGTTATAGCTTGGTCGGAGCGCGGAGCAGCCCTTAATTGCCTTCTGGCACAGCAAAGATCAGACGTCCAGCATTGGTTTGCAACACTTTGGTCACTTGCACCAAAATTTCCTGATTCAAGAAACGCCGCCCACTTTCCACGACCACCATTGTGCCATCTTCCAGGTAGCCGACGCCTTGGCCCACTTCCTTGCCTTCTTGAATGATCTTCAACGGGATCTCTTCGCCGGGCAGGAGCACAGATTTAACCGCATTAGCCAGTTCATTGACATTTAAAATCTTAACGCCTTGCAAACGAGCCACACGGTTCAAATTATAATCATTGGTAATCACGGCCGCATTTAACTGGATCGCCAGGCTGATCAGCTTGTCGTCAACTTGCTGCGCATCCTGCGGATCAATATCAATAAAGTCGATCTTCACATCACTGTTATTTTGCAAGCGGTCGAGCATCTCTAGGCCACGCCGGCCCCGATTACGCCGCAGCGCATCTGGCGAATCGGCAATATATTGTAACTCATTCAGGACAAAACGCGGAACTGCCATCGAGCCCATCAAAAAACCCGTCTGCGCGACATCGGCAATCCGTCCATCAATGATGACGCTGGTATCCAGCAGCATCGTCAAGGGGGCCATAGTGGCGGTCACTTGCCCATCCGCGTTGATTATTTTACCGGTTCGCCCAGGACGCAGCAGTGACCAAATATCAGCCTGCCGCAGCACCAAGACGGCGGTGCCAAGATAACCCAAAATAATCACCGTGATCAAAGGCAGAACATTCCCAAACGGTGCCGGCAGCCGCGAAAGTGGAAAGGTGAGCAGAGCCGCAATTAAGACCCCAATCGCCAGACCCAGTGTGCCAGCCAATAATTCCCCAATGGGCACCTGCCGCAGTGAATTGCGCGCCGCTCGCGCCGGCGCGATTACAATCCACGGTGCCAAAAAGTAGCCTAAAGCCGCGCAAAGGATCGTCGCGGGTATGATGTAACGCGCCGAATCTGTATTTAATTCAGTGGTTCTTGCCAGTGCTACGCCCAATTCCCAACCAATAAAGCCGTAGACCAGCGTACCCAACACTCGAAAGAGTGGAGCGAGACGCATAGGTCGATCTCCTATAAAGGCAAATAAATTTCTAAAATAACTGATCAGTCCATTATACTCATCATAATATAAAAATGTCAGTAGAGCAATGTACTTTTCCTTAAAGTTCATCTGAATTGGTTGGCCCACGCCAGCGGCAATCACCGCATCGTCGACAGGTTAGGGCTATCTATGCTTCCGCGCTTAATTTGCCTTTAATTCTTCATAAAGTTGCAAGATTTTTCGCGCATTAGCATGGGATGATAGATGTTTGCTAAACTCATGCGCGGCTGCCCCCAGTTTATGGCGATAGTCGGTTTCGCGCACAAGCTTTAGAAAGCGCAGGCCAAAGCTCAAGTCATTATCTTCGGCCATCAGGCCAGTTTGCTCATTCTGGATAATGTCACTGACCCCTACCGAACGAATGCCCAATGCTGGCAATCCAGCGGCGGCCGCTTCAATAAAGCTGATGGGGTGGGCCTCGGTGACACTGGTAGAGACAAAAAAGTCACTCAACGCCAGATAATCGGGCAGGAAATCATAGGGCACGCGCCCCGTAAACGTGACCCGTTTTTGCAGGCCAAAGGTAGTTACCAGGCGGCGATAATCGTCTAATTCAGGGCCGCTGCCAATCAGTAAGAGATGACTATCATCCTCTTCGCGCGCCACAAAATTGTAGATCGTGATCAGTCGCTCAATGTTCTTCTCACCGCTCATCCGCCCCACGAAGACCGCAACCACCGCATTTTCCTTAATGCCTAATTGCTTGCGGGTGGTCAAGCCCGGACAATTGGTAAAGCGTTCTAACTCGATGCCGTTGGGGATGATCTCGATCCGCCCTTGGACGCCCCAACTTTTGATCACCTCGGCCACGCTGAGGCTCGGGGCGACCAAAGCGGAGCAGCGTTGGCTGAACAATTGAAAATAAGCTTGGAGCGCGGTCTCCGAGATCGAGGCCGGTAACAGGGGCAAATATTGCTTCACATACAGATCGTAGCGGGTATGATTTGTAAAGACCAGTGGCAAGTTGTAACGATTCGAAGCAAAGAGCCCAAAGCTACCACTGATAAACGGATGATGTACGTGAATAATATCCATCATTTGGAGCATTTCACGGCTGCGCTGATCCAGCGTGATGCTCAGGTGATAGCCCGTGTCGGCGATAGGAATGCCAGGAATCCGAATTACGTTTGGCTCATCTGCATATTCGCCTTGCCCCGGCACAAAGATCCAAACTTGTTCCCCCCAACTTTCCAGGCATTTTTTAAGCAACGCAACATGCGTAACCACGCCATTGGTCACTGGTTTATAAACATCCGTCATCAGGGCAATACGCATGTACAAGGTCCTTTCAGGACTTATTTTTATAAAAGTTTAATTTGTGTCGTAAAGCGATTTTGCGAATCGTTATGGACGGACGATTTATAAAATCTTTACAATTTTTCTGGCTACTCATTCATCAATGAATCACGCATAAAATTATAAACGAACTGGTCACAAGGTTTGGGATTTTAGACCCGGCCATGTATAGTTGGCTGGTAAGTATACAAAACTAACTGGAACCGACGAAGTTTACACTCGATTTCATTCGTGCACAGAAAGCCAGATGCGCTGCTTTAAATCTACGATAATTATGCATATTATTTGTCTATTCTCCGTCATGCTGCGTGCTTTTGCGCGCAAATGGTTATTACCGCAGGCAAACGACGCTTGTTCAGAAACAGGCCACGCATGAAGCAAGAGAGGATGGAGACGCGACCGGTTTTCGTGATCTGCACACTACGCTGGTGGGAATGGCTGTTGTTGCTAATCGCCTTGGGTTTGTTTGCCACCCAAGACCTGATGGCGTCCCCCATGAAATCAGCTGCATTTGATGAACAATACCACTTAACCGCCGGTTATAGCTATTTGCGCACAGGCGATCCGCGGCTGGCCACCACCCATCCCCCGTTGATGGGCCTGCTGGGTGGGCTAGCCTTGCTGGGCAAAACGGTGACGCTGCCGCTCGATAACCCTGCCTGGGCGGCCGGCGACCGTTTTCTCTTCTCCGATGTTTTCCTGTGGGAAGCCAATTCTGATCCACAAGCCCTGCTGGTGGCCGCGCGCCGCCCGATTATTATCGTGGGCCTCTTGTTGCTAACCGGTCTCTTTTTCTTTGCACGCCAACTGATCGGCGGGCGCGCCGGTTGGTTGGTCTTACTGCTGGCGACCTTTGACCCGAATTTACTCGCCAATGCACGGGTCGTCACCACCGATCTAGGCTTGGCCTGTTTTCTCTTGCTGGCGCTCTGGCGGCTTTGGTGTTGGTTGGAAAATCGTACCTTCATCAACCTGATTCTCACCGGCCTCTGCGCGGGATTTGCGATGAGTGCCAAATATACCGGTCTCTTTTTCTGGCCCAGCGCCTTTTTAATCACTTGCCTTTACCCTGCGCCAGCGGACGATCAACGAAAGCGGTCCAGCCCGGACAATCTCTGGTGGCGTTGGCTTGGGCTGGCGGCGATGGGTGTGGTTGCCTGTGGTGCATTGTGGATCGTCTATGATTTTACGTTTGGTTTCGTACCCGCTCTAAACTTACCTGTCCCCCTGCCCGCGCCCTTCTATTGGCAACAGTTGATCAATACCTATTTTCGGATTGTTGACCTGCAAGGCGCCCGTTACGATTTCTTCTGGGGCGAAGCGTCCAATCGAGGGTGGTGGAATTATTTCCCCGTAGCGCTGGCTGTGAAGACGCCATTGCCCTTGCTGTTGCTCTTTGGCGCAGGCTTATTTGCTATCACGCGCCAAAAACGCTGGCGCCGCACTAGCGTTTTGTGGGTGCTGCCGCTGCTCTTTCTGGCCTTGGGATTAACCGGAATTTTGACCATCGGCTATCGGCACATTCTGCCTGCGATCCCATGCATGATCCTGTTGGCTGGCTATACAGCAACCCCACCCGCGCCCCAAACGGGCTCCCGCTCCCCTAATAAGCGAGGGAGCCGTCACGGGGTTGAGTTACTTGCTCAGCCTGGCCTCACTCAAGCGAACAACGTTGTTGGCAGTGTGGTTCGTCGCTGGCTGCCGACGACAATGATCAGCGTGTTGGCACTCTGGCTGGTTGTGGGCAGCTTACGTATATGGCCACATCAAGAGGCGTTTTTCAACGAACTGGCCGGGGATTGGTATAACTGGAGTAATATCCTCGTTGACTCTAACCTGGATTGGGGCCAGGATTTGCCCGCTCTGCGCCAAGTGATGGATCAAATGGGGATTTCTGAGGTAAATCTGGCCTACTTTGGCAAAGCGGTGCCCGAAAAATATGGCGTGCGCTATCGGCCTCTGCCCAGCTACTTGCGCTTTGTAGAGGGCATCGAACTCAATGCCTACAACCCCTATCAGCCGGAACCCGGTTGGTATGCGATCAGCGCATCAGAACTGCGCCTGGGTCTGTTCCAACCGGAGAATGTTAATTTATACGCTTATTTCCGGGATCTGCGACCCGTGGCCCGCGCTGGTTATTCGATCTACTTATACCATATAACCTACCCCGCCGCGCTGCCGGTCCAACGGATGGCGGTCTTTGGCGAGCCAATTATGCAACTAGCACCGGAAAAAGTTGGCGCACCACCAAGCGGCCAACCACCGCAACAGCGGATGCAGGTGAAGTGGCTTAAATCAGCGGCGACCGTGATCTATCCATTAGGCAAAGATTTCGCACCGCCCACGGCTACTAATTATCAGGCCGTGGACGCCAATTACAGCGACGTGTTTACATTGCTTGGCTACATGCAACAACCGGCGCAAGCCCCACCAGGGCAGGCGGTGCAAATTACCCTGTACTGGCAAGTCGGCTACCAACCAATGGTCATGCCCGCGCCTACGCGCGGTTCACCTTTGTCAGCATTTATACATGTCGTGGATGGCGACCCGACCAAAGTGGTGACGCAATATGATGGCTGGGAGACCGCATTGCGTGGCCTAGAACCGGGCGACGTAATCGTGCAACAGGCCAACCTCGACATTAGCGATCAAGTGCAGCCGGGCCACTATGATGTGTTGATCGGATTATACTCGCCGCAAAATGGTGCGCGCTTGCGCGTGAATGGCGCGTCAGATCCGGCTGATTCGGTCAAGGTAGGCACGCTCGACGTGAAGTAGTGGATCAGAGCATCGGCACGCCGCGTGCCGATTCTACACGAGAAAAAACCGCACGTGGGCGTGCTTACTGCGCCGTTGGATGAGCTTACCTTAATCGCAGTGAGGGTTAGGGTGGGGTGCATGATTAATAGAGGAACGAGCGGCATCCGTGAAACTTCAGATCGCGTGGTCAATTGATAAGCTGATTGGGATCTTATATGGCATCATCGGCGCGGGTTTATTGGCGACGGCGGGTGGCTGGGCACTTGGCATAGAGAAATTATGGGCCTTCAGCTTTCTGATCTTTGTCCCGCTGCCAGTCCGCTTGCTTTTGGGCTTGGGCGTATTGATCGCCGGTCTGTGGGCGTTCATGCCACGCTGGCGGACGATCCATTTTGCCTTTCCCATACCACAATCGTGGCGTTGGTTGTGGTTGCCGGTGGCTGCGCTGCTTTTCTGGTGGCTGCGCGAACGAACTTTATACGGGGATGGTCAATTTAAGCTCGAATTGCTCGCCACACACAAGTTGACGAGCGATCCGTACATCTGGAAAGAACCGCTGGACAGTCTAGTCGCCTACACCGTAACCGGGTGGCTGCGTTCAATCGGTTCATCGCCAGCCGTGGCCGAAGCCTTGATGAGCGTAGCGGCCGGCGTGCTTTATGTGGCCGCTGTCTTGTATGTGGCCGGTCAATTAAGTAAAGTGCGCAGTGATTTAGACCAGCCCAACAAGCCGTATCATCAATCAAATTTTTATATCGTCGGCTTATTGGCGCTTGGCAGCAGTCAACTCTGGTTTGGCCACGTTGAAAACTATAGCCTGGTGACTGCGACTAGCTTTGCCACGGTGGCCCTGGCGGTTGGCTATCTGACCGAGCGGGTACCACTCTGCTTGGTTGGCTTGCTGGCCGGTTGTTCAGTCAGTTTTCATCCACAAGCAGCGTTTGCACTTCTCGCGCTGTTTTTGCTCTTAAAACCCCGCCAGTGGATCCGCCAAATATTCATCCTAGGCGTAAGTGGTTTGATCGTTCCTCTGCTAACGGTTGCGAGTATGCGTCTGTTGGGCGTACCTTGGCCGGATCTAGCCAACGGCTATGCTGGCGACCACCAATTATTTTTCACATTTGCGCAGATTTTGGCGCCTGCTCATTGGTGGGATGCCTGGAATAATTTGTGGCTGGTAGCACCGTTGGCGCCCCTCTGGATTGGTGTGGGTATCTGGGCGCTTTTCCACCCGGCACTGTGGCGCGACCAAATTTTTCGTTACTTGACGGGGGTGGCCACCGGCTGGCTTGTTTACCATCTTAGCTTTCAGAATGATTTACCGCGGCATCAGGATTGGGATCTATTTGCGATTGTGGGGCCGGGGGTTACCCTGTGGGGGCTATACACCTGGTCACGTTTGCTTGCGCGCCAGCCTGCCGAGCCGGCCAGCCGCCACTTGAACGCGCTGATCATGCCTTTGCTAATTTTTTCGTTACTCTTCACTGTGAGTTGGGTGGGCGTCAATCATTTTGTCAGCTTAATTCGCCCACGCACCGACCAGCGCGACTTATACGAACGCTATCGCTTATTGGATTTGCGCACACTTTTGCCCGCGGCCGTGATCACACCCAACACCCCCATTTGCGCCGATGCCAAAGGGTGTGAACGCGTGGCCGCGCTCAGTTTTACCATGCCGCAAAATGGCGACGAACGCCCAGTGATCTTTGCCCATGCATCGGCGCAAGTCGCCTTTACGCTGCACGTGCCCGACCAGGCCAGCTTTCTCTGGTTGAGTCCCGCACTGGACCCGGTGGCCTGGGACTGGGGTGGCGATGGCGTGACGTTCCAAGTGTTGGTGCAACCCATCAGCGCAGGAAAATCAGCCGCGCCAACGCTGCTTTGGTCGCGCACGCTCACGCCGAATCAGCCAGCGGATCGCGGTTGGCAAGAAGCATTAATCTCCTTAGCCGCTTATCAAGGTCAAACGGTGAACCTCATACTTGCCACGCTGCCCGGACCGGCGGATAATAATGCAGGTGATCGCGCCGGCTGGGGGTTGCCCTGGTTGATGCAGGGGACGCCGGATACGCGATTTGATCGATGAGTTTTTACGTTCTAGAAATTAGTAAGGAAAAATGATGAGTAAGCAACAGACCTTATTAGGGATTTTTGCCCATCCAGATGATGAGAGCTTTGGGCCCGGTGGCACATTGGCGCGTTATGCTGCGGAAGGCACAGCCGTGCATGTGATTATCGCCACGGATGGGATCGCCGGTTCGATGGATGAAGCAAGTTCACTCAGCGCGCATGAAACGCTCGCCCAGATGCGTTCGACGGAGTTATCCAACGCCGCGCTCAACCTGGGCGTAACCAGTATCTGGTCTTTGCCCTATCGCGACAGCGGCATGCGCAACACACCGGCCAACCAACACCCGGATGCGCTCATTCAACAGCCGTTGGAACACACGATTCAGGAAATCTATAGCTACATTCAACGGCTGCAACCCCAAGTGATTATTACGCACGATCCCTTTGGCGGTTATGGGCACCCTGACCATATCCGCGTCTGCGAGGCGACGACCGCGGCTTTTCATTTAGCAGTTAGTCAAATGCGCACGGGCAATGGTGACGGTTATACAGGCCCACAAAAGCTCTATTACACGGCGTTTGACAAGCGCATGCTTAAGATCATGGTGCGCTTGATGCCGTTGCGCCAGCAAGACCCGACCGCGGTGGGGCGGAACAAGGACATCAACTTGGTCGAGATCAGCCGTTGGCATACGCCGGTTCACGCCACGATCAATGTCGAACGTTACTTGGATCGCAAAGATGCGGCCAGTCGCGCCCATGCCAGCCAATACAGCGGTGGCCCCACCTTTATTCGCGCGCTGCCCACCTTCCTGCGCCGATGCTTCCTGAGTAACGAAACCTTTACCCGCGCCTATCCTGCCCCCGCGGCGAGGCTGGAGCACGAACTTTTTGCCGGCGTGATTTAACCGAGACTAGGCAGATGAAAAATCTTGTCTGTGGGATTCACAGGGAACTAACAGCCCTTCCGGGAAGGGTATTTTCGACCGGTTACTGAACGAAGCAAGCCTTCCCGGAAGGCGGATGACCACCACTCAGTCATACACCATAGTAGGGTTTTCGCTTTAGATTGGTGGACAGCCCAGACCCCTCCCCTGATCGCTTCGCTAAGGGAGGGGTCTGGCCCCGTTACGAAAAACCGATATGGCTACCATAAAAAGCTGGTAGTAGCGCAAAGGAGATCATTATGACAAAGGCGACGACGCTGCGTAGGATCCGGCATAAAATCTCCCATCAACGCCGTTGGTGGCTGTTGTTGTTAACAGGCGTAGCGCTCTGCGGCCTGACAGGCACAGCCCTGGCGGCGGATGTCCGCGGCGGCGCTGATGTTTTTCGCCTGGGGCCAGACGAGGTCGTGAATGATGATCTGTACGTAGCCGCCCGCGAGATCTATATCGATGGCACCGTGAACGGGGATCTGATTGCGGCGGGTGGCTATGTCGAAGTGAACGGCGTTGTCACTGGCGATGTGATGATTGCGGGCGGTGGTGTGAATCTAAATGGCGTTGTGCAGGATGATGCGCGCATCGCCGGTGGCGGCGTGGTGATCTCCGGCCAGATTGGTGACGATCTCGTGGTGGCGGGCGGGGTAGTGCTTTCACTGGCATGCCGAGCTTTCCGATTCGGATCGGCCAACACAATATAACGCAAGGCGTCCAATTGACCGGGAATGCCGCGGTCGGGGGTGATGCTTATGTGGTAGGCGGCCAAGGGGATCTTGCCGGTGCGATCAAAAACAATTTATTCGCCGCCATGGGCGCCATCAATTTTGGCGGCAAAGTGGATGGCAACGCGAACTTAAATGGACAGAAGATCACCGTGCGTGATACCGGCAAGGTGGGTGGCGTGCTACGCTATGATAGTCCCGACCCGGTCACCATCCCTTCCAGCGTTACAAAAAATATCCAGGCCGTGACACCACCAGCCCCACCCCAAACGCCGTCATCGCCGCCTCTGCCAATCTGGCCACTGTTAACCTGGCTCTGGCGGACTATTTTGACCCTCATCGGGCTGGCCTTTTTAGGGTGGCTTTGGGTGCGGGTAGCCCCCAACTTGTTACGTTCCACCACGTATGCCATCGAAACAAAGCCCATCGAAGTGGGCCTCTATGGTGTGCTGGCAGCTGCTCTAAGTATCCCAATCATTGCTGCGCTGGTGCTTTTGACCATGCTTTTTTGGGGAATTTTCCCAGGCGTGCTGTTATTAGGCTTTCTTTTGAGCGGTATTTTACTGCTCTGGTTCTTTAGTCCACTGTTGACTGGTTTGTGGTTAGGGCGTAAGTTGGTGGCGAACGCGGGCAGTTATTCTAGTCGCCTGTCCGGCACTTTAGCAACCTTACTGATTGGCGCGCTGGCGATTGCGTTGGTGGCGCGCTTGATTGGCACAATTCCCTTTGTCGGTCTCTTGGTGGCGGCGCTGATCTATCTGCTCAGTTTCGCACTGGCATTGGGCGGCCTGATTGTCAGCCGACGTCAACCAGTTGTGGAAGAGGCGACCGCGGCGTAGCAATCTGTCAACAACCATGTGGCTGGCACTTTCGCACCACGCTAGTCTGTAGATCGGTCATGGTCACACGGGCCGCTCATCTGAAGGAATGGCATTGTGGAAATTCACGAACAACTCTTTCTAGGCGATGTGGTGGAGATGCGCAAGCAACATCCCTGCGGCAGTTATCAATGGGAAGTTGTGCGCGTGGGCGCCGACATTGGCTTGGTCTGTTTAACTTGCAAACGGCGTGTGCTTTTGCCCAGGCGCCAATTTGCCCGCCAGGCCAAAAAGTTCATCAAACGGGGAGCCCAGGCCCAGACCGGTGAAACAACGACTACAAAATAATGGTTGAAGGCGTGGAAGA